>JANLYV010000049.1:0-1627 GCA_031365825.1 Rubrivivax sp.
TGCTCGCGGGCCATGCGCACGAAGTAGTCGATGAAGGCCTGCTTGCCATCGGCCACGTGCGGGTTGTGCTGGGTATAGCTCGCGCCGACAAAGCGCGCCACGGCCTCGGCCGGCTGGCTTTGGTTGAACATCAGGTCGTAGAACGCCTGCGCGTTGCGTTTGTTCTGTTCGAGGTCGGTGGGCATGGCGTTCAAGTCGAGCGTCAGGTGCCCTTGGAGACGCTGATGGTCGGGAACTTCGACGAGAAGTCCTTGGCCTTTTGCGCCACCTTGATCGCCACCATGCGCGCCACGGTCTTGTACAGGCCGGCGACCTCGCTGTCGGGGTCGGCCACGACGGTGGGCAAACCGCTGTCGGCCTGTTCACGTATCTGCATCAAAAGCGGCAGGGCGCCGAGGTAGTCGACGCCGTATTCCGCGGCCATGCGCTTGCCGCCGTCGGCGCCGAAGATGTGTTCGGTGTGGCCGCAGTTGGGGCAGCTGTAGACGGCCATGTTCTCGACGATGCCGAGCACCGGCACGCCGACCTTTTCGAACATCTTCAGACCCTTCTTGGCGTCGAGCAGCGCAATGTCCTGCGGCGTGGTGACGATGACCACGCCGGTGAGCGGCACGCGCTGGCTGAGCGTGAGCGCGATGTCGCCGGTGCCCGGCGGCATGTCGACGAGCAGGTAGTCGAGCTCGCCCCAATTCGTTTGGCGCAGCAGCTGGTCGAGCGCCTGCGTGGCCATCGGCCCGCGCCAGATCATGGCCTGGTCGTCTTCGACGAGGAAGCCTATCGACATGACTTCGACGCCGTGGTTCTTCATCGGGTCCATGGTCTTGCCGTCGGCACTTTCGGGCCGACCCTGGATGCCCATCATCATCGGCTGGCTCGGGCCGTAGATGTCGGCGTCGAGTACGCCTACCGCCGCGCCCTCTGCTGCCAGCGCCAGCGCCAGATTGACGGCGGTGGTGCTCTTGCCGACGCCGCCCTTGCCCGACGCCACGACGACGATGTTCTTGACTCCCGGCAGCAACTGCACGCCGCGCTGCGCCGCGTGCGCGGTGATCTTGCTGGCGACGCTGACGCTGACGTTGTTGGCGCCGGCCACGCTGCGCGCGGCGGCGACGAGAGACTTGCGCAGCGCCTCGGCCTGGCTTTTCGCGGGATAGCCTAGTTCGACCTCGAACGCGATGTCGCCCCCGTCGATGCGCAGGTTCTTCAGCTGCCGGGTGGTCACGAAGTCCTTGCCGGTGTTCGGATCGACGACCGTCTTCAGCGCTTCGAGCAGCAGGTTTTCGGCAACGGGCATGGTGGGGGCGGCGGGCGGCGGGCGCGGTCGGTGAAAACGGCAGTCTACGTTCGAGGGCAGGCGCCGCCGCAAGGCCCAGCGCAGCCGGGGTGCCGATAATTGACGCTGCGCCCGCCGGGCGCCATACGGAGCCGACATGGGACGAGCCGAGCCACAACTGCGCTTCACCGGCGAAGACTATCTGGCCTGGGAAGCGCAGCAGGTCGAACGCCATGAATACGTCGACGGCGAAGTGTTCGCCATGTCGGGGGCCGAGGACCGCCACGTCACGGTGGCGATGAACGTGGCCATGGCGCTGCGCCAGCACCTGAGCGGTTCTCGCTGCCGCACCTA
>JANLYV010000506.1:0-17114 GCA_031365825.1 Rubrivivax sp.
CCACGAGCGACTTCGCCGCCAATATCGAGCTGGCCGAAGCCCTGCCCTTGTTGGCCCAGCGTGCTAGCGGCAACGATGCACTGACGAAGACGCCGACGCCCGGCAAGAGCACCTGCGAAGACGTCGCGGCCTGGCTAGGCATCGCGCTCACGTCGACGGTGAAGTCACTGGTGTTGGCCACCGATGAGCTCGGCACCCACGGTGATCGTGCGGGCACCACTGTGTGGCTGCTGCTGGTGCGCGGCGACCACAGCCTGAACGAGATCAAGGCCGGCAAGCTGGCAGGCTTGAAGAAAGGATTCCGCTTCGCCACCGTGGCCGAGATCGAAGACCACTTCGGCACCAAGCCCGGCTACCTCGGCGCCATCGGTACGCGCAAGCCGGTGAAGGTGGTGGCCGACCGCACCGTGGCCGCGATGAGCGACTTCGTCTGCGGCGCCAATCAAGTCGACTTCCACTTTACCGGTGTCAACTGGGGCCGCGATCTGCCCGAGCCCGACCTCGTGGCCGATATCCGCAACGTCGTCGTGGGTGACCCATCACCCGACGGCAAAGGCGTGCTCGCCATTCAGCGCGGCATCGAGGTCGGCCATGTCTTCTACCTTGGCACCAAGTACAGCGCGGCGATGAATGCCAACTTCCTCGACGAGACCGGCAAGCCCAGGCCGTTCGAGATGGGCTGTTATGGCATCGGCGTGACGCGGCTGCTCGGCGCCGCGATCGAACAGAACCACGATGAGCGCGGCATCATCTGGCCGGCCGCGATGGCACCGTTTGCGATCGTCATCTGCCCCATCGGCTACGAGCGCAGCGCCGAGGTTCAAGCTGCAGGCGACAAGCTGCACGACGAGCTGACAGCGCTGGGCATCGATGCCGTGCTCGACGACCGCGGCGGGCGACCTGGTGCCATGTTCGCCGACTGGGAACTGATAGGCGTGCCGCTTCGCGTGGTGATCTCAGACCGCGGCCTCAAAGCCGGCACCGCCGAGGTGCAGGGTCGCCGCGATGCCGCCGCCACGGTGCTGCCGCTGAGCGAGCTTGTGGCCAGTATCCGGGCGCGCCTGGCGGCATGACGCAGCGCGTCGGTGGCCCGACGCGCCGCACCCTGCTTGGGGCCGCGGCGAGCGCGCCCTGGCTCTTCACGCCGCTGGCCGCGCATGCCGGTGCCCAGCTCGAAGAGCCGCTGGCCGATGCCGTGCGTTCGGCACTGACTGCGGCGGTTGCCGACGCTGCGCCACCACGACCCACGTTCACCACGATGGACGAGCGCCTGAGCTACTTGCGCTGGCTCGGCGCGGTTAGCCAGCGGCTGAAAAAGCGCAAGAGCGAACATGTCGCCCGCGTCGAGTTCCTCGAAACGCTTTGGTACGAGGCGCGTCGCGCCGGGCTCGAGCTGCCGCTGGTGTTGGGGCTGGTACAAGTGGAGAGCGGATTTCGCAAGTACGCCATCAGCAGCGCCGGCGCGCGTGGCTACATGCAGGTGATGCCGTTCTGGACGCGCGCCATCGGTGACGGCGACCCGAGTCGGCTCTTTCACATGCAGACCAACCTGCGCTTCGGCTGCGTCATCCTGCGCCACTACCTCCATGTCGAAAAGGGCGACCTCTTTCTCGCACTGGGCCGCTACAACGGCAGCCGCGGCAAGCGCGAGTATCCCGACATGGTGTTTGCTGCCAGGCGGCAGTGGGAAGTCACGGCATGATCGTCCGACGACCTGATGGCCGTCGGCGCCCTAAAGCCCGGGCCAGCTGCGTGGTTTGGCGTCGCGCACGCCCAGCAAGGCGAGCACACGCTCGACGCTCTCGGTCACCATCTCGTCGATGCTGGCCGGCCGAAGATAGAACGCCGGCAACGGTGGAAAAACCACTGCGCCCATCTCGGTCGCCGCGGTCATGTTGCGCAGGTGCGCCAGGTTGAACGGTGTCTCGCGCACCATCAACACGAGGCGGCGGCGCTCTTTCAGCGTGACATCGGCGGCACGCGTCAGCAGGTTGTCGCACAGCCCATGCGCCACCGCCGCCAGCGTGCGCATGGAACAAGGCGCGATGACCATTGCCTCGGCCTCAAAGCTGCCGCTGGCGATGCAGGCACCCACGTCACCAGGCGCGTAGGCATGGTCGGCAAGTGCCTCCAGCGCTTTGCGGTCGAGCCCGAGTTCATGATGCGTGTTGAGCACGCCAGCGGCACTGACCACGAGGTGCGTCTGCACGCCGAGTGCGCGTGCACGTTCGAGCAGCTTGACGCCGTACACCGCGCCCGTGGCCCCGGTGATGCCGACGACCAGGCGCGCCGTCATGGCAGCCAGTTCAGGCCTTGGCCAGCACCTGCTGCAGCTCACCCGACTCGTACATCTCCATCATGATGTCCGAACCGCCGACGAACTCACCATTGACGTAGAGCTGCGGAATCGTCGGCCACTGCGCGTAGTCCTTGATGCCCTGGCGCACGTCCGGATCTTCGAGGACGTTGAAGGTGCTCAGGTCGTCGGCGCCGCAGGCCTTGAGAATCTGGATGGCGCGGCCCGAAAAGCCGCATTGCGGGAACTGGGCAGTGCCCTTCATGAAGAGCACCACACGGTGACCTTTGACCAGTTCGTCGATGCGCGTTTGAACGTCTTGCATGGTGGCTGTCTTGATGGCGCCGGAAGCGGCGCGCAGACGCGCTTTATACGGCAAACGCAGGCCATCCACGACGCCCCACACCAATGCCCTTGAAGCGCCCGGTCAGAACTCCACCACCTCGGCGTGCATGCCGGTGACGGCCAGCACCTTGCGCGCACGTTCGGCCTCCTGGCGGCTGGCAAACGGCCACCAGCTCGCACGCCAGCCCTTGGCATCGGGCAGGACCTCGGTGTGCTGGCTCGTCTTGCCCTGGCCGCCCGCCGCGGACTGCATGAAGCCGAGCAGCATCTCCGACGCCAGACGCGACTTCGTGCTGCGTGCCACCACGGCGTAGGCGGCCCCCGGCGTTGGTGCGGCGGCTCCCATTTGCGGCTTGGGCACCGTGGCTTTCGACACAACCCGCGTGGACGGGCCTTGCGCGCGGGCGTGGCGGCCCGTGCCGGTATCGATGCGGGGCCGAATGCTCACCGGCCAGGCGGTGGCGCCTGGCAATGCGGGCGGCGGTGGTTCAGCGATGACGACTTCTGGTTCTGGCTCAGATTCGGGTTCCGGCCTGGATGCCACGGGCACGGGTCGTGCGGCAATGGCGACAACCGCCCTTGCTGCCGCATCGGGTGCCATGGGTGCAGCCTGCGATGCGGCCGTTGAGGCAGCGGCCGAGGCGGTAACCACCGCAGGCGGCATGACAGTCGCCGGCACCGGCTGACGCCACAGCGGTATCGCCGCAGCCAAGATCACGCATGTCGAGCTCGCTGCACCCAGCGCGGCAACTCGGGCGCGACTCCACAAGCGTGAGCCGAGTACGTGGTGGGGCGCCGCCAGAGCCCAGAGCACGCGCACGCGACGCTCACCGTTCTCGATGGCTGCCGTGCCCAGAAAGCGCAGCACCGTGCCGCCGCTGCCGAGCTTGTGATCCATGGCCACGTCGCGCCTCGGGCCCAGACTCGCGTCCGGCGCAACAAGGCTGCCAAATCGCCGCGCGAACGTGGCGATGCGCCGCAGCGATGGTTGCGGCATGAAGCGCTCGCTGAATGCGCGCCGACCAGGCACGGCGTCATCGGCCGCATCGGGCATTGATGCGGCTGGCTTCGGCGCGGCCGTCACCGCGCCAGATGCTGCTGCGTTGGCGCGTTCCCTCAGGCTGCTTGCCGCCGATGCCGCCTCAAGCGCCGGCTCCAGCAAAGGCTCTGTGCCATGAGCCGGCCTGGCGCCCTTTGGCAGCTTCACAACGAAAGGCAAGGCGACCACGCCCACGCTCAACACCTGTGCCGGCGTGATGCGCTCGGCCAGCGGATGGCGGTTGTGCCAAGCCACCACCTGGGCGATGGCTTGTGGGATAGCTGGCGCAGACATGGCTGTTCAGGATTCTGCGTAGTCGAGCTCAGCGCATGCCGCTGAAAAACGGTAGCAGCACCGCCCAATCCCGGCCTTCGGCTCGATGCCCACGCACCCCGGGGCACGACAATGCCCGGCAGAACACCATGAGAAACGCCACCATGATCTCGCCCACCCCATTCATCGCGCCAATGCGCTTCGACGACCCGGCGGCCGCGTTCGCACAAGTGCGCACCATCTACGACCAGAGCACGGCCCACCTGCGCGGCATGCTGCAACGCTTTGTCGCCGGCGACGTTCTGACGCAGCGCGTGCGCGCCTGCTACCCCTTCGTGCGCGTGCAGACCACCACCGTGGCACGCGCCGACTCACGTTTGAGCTACGGCTTCGTCGCCGGCCCCGGGCACTACGAGACCACGCTCACGCGGCCCGACCTCTTCGCCAACTA
Source organism: Rubrivivax sp. (assembly GCA_031365825.1). GTDB lineage: Bacteria > Pseudomonadota > Gammaproteobacteria > Burkholderiales > Burkholderiaceae_C > Rubrivivax. The sequence continues at coordinate 4,405 of JANLYV010000506.1, forward strand.
CTACGTCGAACAGTTCCGCCTGCTGCTGCGCAACCACGGCGTAGCCATCGAAGTGGGCACAAGCGCGCAGCCGATTCCGGTGCACTTCTCCTTCGCCGAACATGACCATGTCGAAGGCTCGCTCACGAGCGAGAGGCGGCTTCTGATGCGCGACCAGTTCGACCTGCCCGACCTGGCCGCGATGGACGACGGCATCGCCAACGGCACGCACGAACCCGGCCCGGGGGAAGCGCAGCCGCTGGCGCTGTTCACCGCGCCGCGTGTGGATTACTCGCTGCACCGCCTGCGCCACTACACCGGCACCGCGCCCGAGCACTTCCAGAATTTCGTGCTGTTCACGAACTACCAGTTCTACATCGACGAGTTCATCAAGCTCGGCCACAGCACGATGCAGGACGCAGGCAGTGGCTACAGCGCCTTCATCGAGCCGGGCAACGTGGTGACGCGCCGCACCGGCCTGCCGGCCGAGCCCGGCGACAGCCTCGGCGCCGCGCCGCCGCGCCTGCCGCAGATGCCTGCCTACCACCTGATGCGCGACGACGGCGCCGGCATCACCATGGTCAACATCGGCGTCGGCCCGGCCAACGCCAAGACCATCACCGACCACATTGCCGTGCTGCGGCCGCATGCGTGGTTGATGCTCGGCCACTGCGCCGGCCTGCGCAACACGCAGCAGCTCGGCGACTACGTGCTCGCGCACGGCTATGTGCGCGAAGACCATGTGCTCGATGAAGACCTGCCGCTGTGGGTGCCCATTCCGCCGCTGGCCGAGGTGCAGCAAGCACTCGAGCAGGCCGTGGCCGAGGTCACGCAGCTGCAGGGCTACGAGCTGAAGAAGATCATGCGCACCGGCACCGTGGCCAGCACCGACAACCGCAACTGGGAGCTGCTGCCCTCGCGCAACGTGTCGAGCACACCCGACCGGCGCTTCTCGCAAAGCCGGGCGGTGGCACTGGACATGGAAAGCGCCACCATCGCCGCCAACGGTTTTCGCTTCCGCGTCCCCTACGGCACCTTGTTATGCGTCAGCGACAAGCCGCTGCACGGCGAGATCAAGCTGCCGGGCATGGCCAACCATTTCTACCGCGAACGCGTCGACCAGCACCTGCGCATAGGCATGCGTGCGGTCGAGCTGTTACGCGAGGAAAGGCCGGGCCAGCTGCACAGCCGCAAGCTGCGCAGCTTTGCCGAGGTGGCGTTCCAGTAGCTGCCCCACCAGGGCCCGGGCGCCCTGGCATGTGCTCTTGTGCGCATCGGCGCGAGCCGCTACGCTGGCTTGACATCAGTTCACGGCCGTGCGCCGAATGCGGGCGCGGCAAGGAGTCATGACCATGCCAAGCCCAGCTTCTTCCGGCATTGCCGCCATTCGAACGCTCGCTTTCGTCGGGCCGGCGGCTGCCGGGAAAACCATGCTCTGCGAAGCCTTGCTGCAATGTGCCGGCGCCATCGGCGCGGCGGGCAGCCTGGAACGCGGCACGACGGTGAGTGACTTCGACCCGCTTGAGCGCCGAATGCAGCATTCGCTCAACGCCAGCGTGATGCACCTCGAACATGCCGCCACCCGCGTGCATTTCATCGATACGCCGGGCGGTGCCGACTTCCTCGGCCAGTCCTTGCCCGCGCTCGAAGCGGTCGAGACCGCGGCGGTGCTGATCAACGCCGCCACCGGCATCGAGCCCATGGCCGTGCGCATGATGGAGTACGCAGCCTCGCGCCACATGGACCGCCTCATCGTCGTCAACAAGATCGACGCGCAGGGTGTGGACCTGCAGGCGCTGCTGGTGCAGATCCAGGCGGCGTTCGGCAAGGAATGCCTGCCGCTGAATCTGCCCGATGCCGGCGGCAGCAAGGTCGTCGACTGCTTCTTCAACCGCGACGGGCACAGCGACTTCGGCTCGGTCGATGTCGCGCACCGCGCCTTGGTGGAGCAGGTGGTCGAGGTCGATGCCGGCTTCGTCGACCGCTACCTCAGCGATGGCGATGTCGATGCCACCGAGCTGCACGCGCCGCTGGAGCAGGCGCTGCGCGAAGGCCATCTGATCCCGGTGTGTTTTGTGTCCGCACGCAGCGGTGCTGGCGTGGCCGAGCTGCTCGACGTCATCGTCAAGCTGCTGCCCAACCCGAGCGAGGCCAACCCACCCGATTTCCTCGAAGGTGAAGGCGCGGCGGCGGTGCCCAAGACGGCAACGCCCGACCCCGCGCTGCACGCGCTGGCGCATGTCTTCAAGGTTACCGTCGACCCTTATGTCGGCAAGCTCGGCATCTTTCGCGTGCATCAGGGCACGCTGACCAAGGACAGCCAGCTCTACATCGGCGATGGCCGCAAGCCCTTCAAGGTCGGCCACTTGTTCATGCTGCAGGGCAAGGAACATGTCGAGGTCAGCCGTGCCTTGCCCGGTGACATCGTGGCCGTGGCCAAGGTCGACGACATGCACTTCGACGCCGTGCTGCACGACGCTGCCGAAGACGACCACCTGCACCTCAAGCCGCTGGACTTCCCCGTGCCGGTGCACGGCCTGGCGATCGAGCCCAAACGGCGCGGCGACGAACAGCGCATGTGGGAGATCCTGACCAAGCTCGTCGACGAAGACCCCTGCCTGCGTGTCGAGCATGTGGCCAACACGAACGAGACCATCATCTACGGCCTCGGCGAGCTGCACCTGCGCATGTTGCTTGAGCGCTTGCGCGAGATCTACAAGTTCGAGGTCAACACGCGGCCGCCGCGCATCGCCTACCGCGAGACCGTGATGGCCAACGCCGAGGGACACCATCGCCACAAGAAGCAAAGCGGCGGCGCCGGCCAGTTCGGCGAAGTCTTCTTGCGCATCGAGCCGCTGCCGCGTGGTGGCGGCTTCGAATTTGTCGACCAGGTCAAGGGCGGCACAATTCCTGGACAGTACATCCCGGCGGTGGAAAAGGGCGTGCGCGACGTGCTGGTGCAAGGCGCCATTGCCGGCTACCCGGTGGTGGACGTGCGCGTCATCGTCTACGACGGCAAGCACCACAGCGTGGACAGCAAGGACATCGCCTTCGCCACCGCCGGCCGTAAAGCCTTCATGGACGCGATCCAGAAGGCCAGGCCGATCGTGCTCGAGCCCATCGTCAACATCGAGATCCACGCGCCGGGCCAGGCGATGGGCGACATCACCGGCGATCTTTCGAGCAAACGTGGGCTCGTCAGCGGCACCGCCAACGGCGCGGCCGGCATGATGGTGGTGCGTGGCCAGGCGCCGATGTCGGAGCTGAGTGCCTACCAGTCACGCCTGAACGCAATGACCAGCGGGCAAGGCCGCTACAGCATCACCCTGTCGCATTACGAGGCTGTGCCGCCCACGGTGCAGCAGCAGTTGATAGGGCAGCACAAGGTGCACGACGACGACTAACGCCCAAGCTGACTGCGCAGCCGGCTACTTGCCTACTTGCCTGCCGCCTTTGCGCGCCCGGCTTCCAGCTGCTTCAGCCACCCCGTCCAGTCCTGCGGCCCGCGCTCGAAACGCGCCTTGAGGTTGCCAAGCACGTTGCCCCAGGCGCGGTCGAAATAGTTGTAGTTCTTGTCCCATTCACCGCCGTCGCCCCAGCCGGTGTGGTGCAGGGTGATGCGCGTGCTCTTCTCGGCCACCTCGATGAACCGTACGACAACGAAGGTGCGCTGCGCACGTACTTCGGGCAGTGAGGGCGGCGCGTTCCAGTCGAACGAGATCATCTTCTTGGGTTGGATGGCAAGAAAGCGCATGTCGTCGGCACCCTTCATGCCCGGCACGGCGCCGGGGTCGATGTAGATCTGGAACGGGCCGCCGACACGGGCTTCCACCCGGGCGTCGGGTGCGAAGAAACTGACGATGCCGTCGCGTGTGGTCCAGGCGTCCCAGGCGTCGTCGAGGCTGGCGGCAACCACCACCTCTTTGTCCACTGACCTTTCCGCGGCGAAGGCACATGTGCCCACCGATAACGTCAACGTCACGCAGACAACCCACAGACTGCTCTTCATTGCCGTCGCTCCTTGGCCGCCACAGCAGCCCAACGTTGCAGAACCTTGCTCCACCCGTGAAGGTAGCCATTGCGCACATCATCGGCACTGGCACCACGCACGCCCCAGCCGTCGTGCACCAGGTGCAGCACGCAGCCGCCAACGATTTCTTCGAAACGCAACTCCAGCCGCGTGGCCATCGCGCTGGGCTGGCCGGGGTGCCAGCTCATCACCAGGCGATGTGGCGGCTGCCAGGCCAGCAGCGTGCCCCAGGGGTGGCGCTGGCCGTGACGCGTGACCTCGGTCACCGTACCGCCCACGCGGCCCTCGACGATCACATCGACGGCGTCAGCATCACCGCAGGAATGCCCCTTGAACGGCCACCAGCGCGCCATGCCGTGCACGAAGAGCTCGAAGGCCTGCGCCACGGGCAAGGCGATCTCGACGCGATGCAATACCGGCGCGGTCATCGAGGCGCCTTCCTGCGCTGACGCAGAGCCGGGCCGCTGTTGTTGGCGACGAGTGCAAAGCGCGCCAGGGCACGGCGCCACATCACATCGAGCTCGTTGCGCACGAGCTCCAGCGCCATCGGGTCGAGCGTGTAAACGTTGCGCGTGCCTTCGCTTCGCATGGTCACGATGCCGGCGCCTTGAAGCAGGCGCAGGTGCTTGGAAACCGCCGGGCGTGACACCGGGAGTTGCTCGGCAATATCCCCCACCGAGCTCTCTTGATCGATCAGCAGGCGCACGATGGCTTCGCGCGTCGGGTCGGCCAGCGCGGCAAAGACGGATCGAGTTTGTGGCTTCATCAGTAACTTTATGGTTACGGTAACCGAACGGGCACAAACGGTCAACACCCGCCGCGACCCTGCCCCGAGGGTGAACGCGGCTTTATCATCGAGGCTGATGCATCCCGGCTCCCTCGATCTCGCGCAAATCCGCCTCGACAACGCGCTGGCGCTCTTCGACGAGTTCGTGCGCATGACGGCCCGCCACGCCGACGCCGCCACCTTGCGTGGCCTGGAACGCCGCTTCGCCGAACGTGTGCAGATCCAGCCCAGCTACTGGAGCCAGATCAAGGGCCGCTCGCGCCAGATCGGCGAGCGCCTGGCCCGGCAGTTCGAGCAGCTGTGCCACAAGCCCAACGGCTGGATGGACCAGCCGCACGGCGGCTCCGCCGCGCTCGCTGCGGCCACGACCACATCGGCTGCCGCCGTGGCGCCTGGCGGCGAGAACCTGCCGCGCGACGACGACGAGCGCTTCATCGTCGGCCTGGTGCTGACCTACTACCGCCGCCACCCGCAGCGCGCACGCACGCGCTTGCTGGACCTGCTGGGTGAAGTGTTGACGCCGGCGGTGGATGCCAGCGGCACGCCTGCGCCGCCCGCCGCGCTGGCGCCTGGCGTTTTTCGCCCCGCCCCCAAGCCGAAGACGCAGACACCCGAGCCGGACGCAGAGACCTTGTGGCGTCGCAGCCAGACCGGTGTCGCGCCGCTGAAGCGCAAGAAGTAGCCACGGCAAAGCGCGGTCGCAAAGTGCGCCGAAGCCTTTCTGATAAATACCGCTTGCGCACTGATAACGTTATCTTTATCATTTGCGCAAGCCAGTGATCAAGCCTCCGCCTCGCGCGATGGCCCGCACCGGTGACACCCATCCGATCCACCTCGCTGCCGGAGTTTCATGTTCCTGTTGTTGTCCTGTTTCCGTCTTGCCAAGCGCCTCGAGCGTGGTGGCAAACGTCACCGTGCGGCCGCAGGCCATGACTTCGATGTTCTCGACGCTGATGTTCCCGAGGGAGCGATGCTGAGCTGAGTCTTCTGCCACAGGAGACTTCGGCCTCACGCGGCCCGGGATGCACCAGCACCCGGGCCGCGTTGCATTGGGCAGCGGCCATTCACCGCCAAGGAGAAGTCCATGTCCAAGAAGCTCATCGTCAAGACCGTCATCAAGACCATCAAGCCGCGCAACCCCTTCGTCGCTGCGAGCCATCGCCGCGTTGGCGGGGCCCATCGCGGCCGCCATCAACGCCAGGGTGCCCAAGTCGCGCTGCGCAGTGAACTGGCGCTCTTGGAGCGCCCTCAGGAACGACACCCTCACAGCCATTGAACCGAACGCGGCCAGCGCGCCATGCGCCACGCCGCAGGAGTGAACATCATGTTGAGCAAAGACTTGCACTACGGCCCCGCCGCCAGCGATCCACGCCGCCTTGCCGCCGCGGTGTTGCGTGAAGCGGGCAAGGCCTTGAGCCGCATGGCGCGGCGCCTGGGCCGCACACGTGAACGCGTGCGCGGCGAGCCCATCTACGAGTTCTACGCCGAGGCCGGCGCCCCCGAAGGCGCGCTCTACCTCGACGGCCGGCTCGTAGGACACGTGGCCGGTGTCACGCGGCTTTGATCGGCGATGGACGCACGGGTCCACGCCCGCAGGCATCCATCGGCCGAAGCGCCGATGGATGCCTGCATCCCTGCCGCAGAATGCCGCCCCAGAAAGCCACGCTGGAGACCCGAGATGAGTGCCCATACCGGACTGCGTTTGTTGGTGGCGCGACAGGAGTTGCGCCGCACCCGCCTGGCGCCCGACCCCCACGCCCCCGCCGCGCGTGCGTTGGCGCAAGGCGAAGTGCGCCTGGCCATAGACCAGTTCGCGCTGACAGCCAACAACATCACCTACGCCGCGTTCGGCGAGGCGATGAAGTACTGGCAGTTCTTCCCCTGTGACGACACCGCATGGGGCTGCATTCCGGTGTGGGGTTTCGCCGAGGTGGACGAGTCGCGCGTCGCCGGCATCGACGTCGGCCAGCGGATCTATGGCTACCTGCCGATGGGCTCGCATCTGGTGGTGCGGCCAGGGAAGCTCAGCGCAAGTGGCTTCACTGACATGTCGCCGCATCGCGCCGACCTGCCCGCGGTCTACAACCAGCTCAGCCTGTGCGCCGGCGACCTCGCCTACCGGGCCGACCGCGAGGCGCAGCAAGCCATCCTCAAGCCGCTGTTCACGACCTCGTTTCTGATCGACGATTTTCTCGCCGACGATCGTTTCTTTGGCGCACGCCAGGTCCTGCTTTCCAGCGCATCGAGCAAGACGGCTTACGGCACCGCCTTCTGTCTGTGGCAGCGGCGCGGCACGCCCTCGGCGGTGCGGGTGGTGGGCCTGACCTCGGCCGCCCATCTTTCATTCACCCGTTCACTTGTCTGTTATGACGACGTGATCACCTACGACCAGCTGGACGCATTGGACCTGCAAACGCCCGCGGTCTATGTCGACTTCGCCGGCCGGGCGGCGCTGCGCCAGGACCTGCATCGGCGCCTTGGCGATCAACTGCGCTACAGCTGCTCGGTAGGCGGCACGCATTGGGAAGGCCTGGGCCGCACCCAGGGTCTGCCCGGGCCCAAGCCGGTGCTTTTTTTCGCCCCGTCGCAGATTGCCAAGCGCGTGGCCGCGCCGCCCGAAGGCTGGGGGCCGAGAGGCTTCCAGCAACGACTGGCCGACGCCTGGCAGGCCTTCATGCGCGTGGTGTGCGAAGGCGACGCGCCGTGGCTGAGCGTGGAACATGGCGCGGGCGCTGCGGTGGTTGAACAACACTACCTTGCATTGCTCGAAGGGCGCTCTGACGCTCGCCAGGGATTGATGCTGCGGCTTTGAGCCGTCGCGCCTGGGGGGCTACTCAAGTTGAGGCCGCGCGCCGCCGATAAGTTCGACAACCTCTCAATCCTGGTTGTCGACCATGGCCAGCCTTGCCGAACTCAATGTCTTCATCACGCAGCCACCACGCGATCTGGCGGCGTGGGCGCAGTGTTTCGAGCTGAGCAGCCTGCCTGTGCTGGCCAGCACCGCCGAGGCGCTGGAAGCACTGCGTGCGAACGAGGACGCGGTGGACGCGCACACGCTGGCCGAGGCCATCGACACTGACCCATTGATGACGCTGAAGGTGCTGGCGCATGTCGCGGCGCTGCGCCGCGGCCGTGAAGGCAGCGATATCGAGACCGTGACTGAGGCGCTGGTGATGCTGGGCATCACGCCGTTCTTTCGTGCGTTCGGCCCGCAACAGGGGGTCGACGAGTGGCTGCACGACCAACCGGACGCGACGGCGGGCTTCGCACGCGTGTTGCGCCGAACGCGCCGTGCGGCGAACTTCGCCATGGGCTTCGCCGTGCACCGAATGGACCACGACGCCGCGGTGATCCACAGCGCAACGTTGCTGCACGACTTTGCCGAATGGCTGTTGTGGCTGCGCGCGCCGGCGCTGGCGCTGGAGATGAGGCAGCGGCAGCGCGCGGACCCGCAACTGCGCAGCGCGCAGGTGCAGCGCGAGTTGCTGAACGTTGAGTTGGCCGATCTGCAGCACGAATTGATGTTGCGCTGGCGCCTGCCGACGCTGCTGGTGCGGATCACCGACCAGCACCACGCCACCGACGCGCAGGTGCGCAACGTGTTGCTGGCCATTCGCGTCGCACGCCACAGCGCGCAAGGCTGGGACAACGCGGCGCTGCCCGAAGACGTGCAGGACATCGCGGAGCTGCTGAACCTGGGTGCCGAGCCCACGCTGCGCCTGTTGAAGCAGCTCGACGAGGACTGAGCGCACGTCGCCGGCCGCATTGCGCTGGTATGGCCACCACCGCGCACGCATTGCTTCGGCCTCGCCACGGTCAAGGCTGACCCGGTGCGGCGAGCAGCCGGCGCAGCTCGGCGTAGGGCTCGTCGCGGGCGCACATGTGCACGTGCGCCACGCCCGCCAGGTGGCGGTTGTCGGCACCCGGCAGCGTGGCCGTGGTGGCGGGGAAGACGATGTTGTCGCAGTGGCCGTAATAACATGTAAAGCGAGCGGCATGGTATGGCGCCATTACCTGCTCCGCCGAACGTAGTGCCTGCAGCCACCGGCTGTTGCGCCGCATCTGACGGCCATTGCGCGAGAACGCCCAGTTCGCCAGCAGCGTGCCCTGGTGCGGGGTGCCAAGTGTCAGCACGTGCCGGATGCGCGTGACGTCGCCGCAGCCCGCGAGCCAGCGGCGCACTGCAAGGCCGCCCATGCTGTGGGCGACGATCACCGGCGCCATGCCGGTGGCGTGCTCCAGGGCCGCGGCGCCGGCTTCGATGGCGCCGGCGTAGTCGTCGATCGAGCCCAGCACGGGCTCCAGGTTGACGGCGACAAACGGCACACCCTCCGAGTGCAAACGCGCCAGCCAGGCACTCCACAGGCCGCGGTTGCAGAAGAAACCGTGCACCAGCAGCACGCCGCGGCGGCCACGTGCGTCGGGCACCAAGTGGTCGGGCCAGCGCTGGCTGAAGAACGGTTGGCGCCAGCAAAAGGTCAGCGGCGCGGCCAGAACCTCGCCCCACCAGGCGCTAACCAGCTGTGTAAGCGTGGCCCGGGGCACGTGGTCGTCGCGGTTGGCCCACGCCATCACGGCGAATTCCGCGCCGAGAAACAGTGCGTGTCCGGTCAATAGCAACGCCGCACCCGCCGCGGCCCAACCCGGCCGGCCCTGCTGCAGCTGCCACGCGGTCCACCACAGTGCAGCCAGCAACCATGCGGCGGTAATTCGCTGCTGCAGGCGCGCCAGCATCAGGCCAGCTGCACATCGCGCCCGCCCAGGCGCTTGGCCAGCGCCGTGGCAAGCTTGTTGACGATGCCGTAAATGGACAACTGCGGATTGGCACCGATGCTGGTGGGAAAGATGGAACCGTCGTGCACCGAGACGTTGTCGACCTGCCAATGCACGCCATCGGGCCTCAGCACGCCGAGGTCTTCGCGCCCGGCCATGGCGCAGCCACCCATCACATGAGCGCTCACGATGCGCGTCAGGTATGGCTTCAGTGGCATTGCCTGGATAGCTGCTTTCGCCTGCGGCCACGACGTATAGGGTGCCGCCATCTCATGCGTGGGCATCACCGTGCGCGCGCCGGCGGCGAACTGGATCTCTGCCATCGCCAGGAACGCGCGACGCGCGCCATCGAAGATGAATTCCGTGAGCGGGTAATCCAGCAATGGCGAGCCATCGCCACGCAGCCGCACGCTGCCACCTGGCGCCTGCTCGTGGAAACCGTCGCGCAAAAGGGCGAGCAAGGCATGCGAGTAGGGGAAGGCCTTGAGTTGCGCGGCATCGGCAGCGCCGAAGCCAGGCAGTGTCGACGCGGCGATCACGGGATACAGCGGCGGCGCTTCGAGCTTGAAGCCGATAGGCCCGTCGATAGCGTCGACTTCGAGGAAGTGATCGGTGTAAAGCGTCTGCGGAGCGCCTTGCCAGGCCTCGACGCGCTCGTCGAATGTGGCCGCCGACACCACCACCGGGTGCAAAAAAGTGCGCCTACCGAGGCGGCCTTTGGGGTCGGGTGCCAATGAACGCAGCAGCAACGCCGGCGTGTTGATGGCACCGCCGCCAATGACGAAGTGCTTCGCGCGAATGGTCACGCGCGCTGCAGCCGCCACGGCACCGTTGACCTGCACCGGCTCGCATACGAGCGCGCTGGCGCGTCCGTCTGCGGCCCACTCGAGGTGATGCGCCCGAGTCTGTACGAGTAGCGTGGTGCCACGGTCCAGGGCCGCGGGCAGGCAGGTCACCAGCATCGATTGTTTGGCGTTGGTCGGGCAGCCCAGGCCGCAGGAGCCCAGGTTCCAGCACCCCTTGACGTTGCGCTGAATGGCCGCCGCAGGAATGCCGAGCCGAGCCGCGCCCTTGCGCAACAGTTCGTTGTTGGTGTTGGGGGCGGCCAGCCATGGCCCGATGGAGAGACGCCGCTCCGCCTGCGCGAAGTACGGCGAGAGAACGTCGTCGTTCATCTCGGGCAACACAAATCGCTCGGCCCAGTAGGCCAGCGTTGATGACGGTGTGCGGAACGAGCTCGTCCAGTTCACTGTGGTCGACCCGCCCACGCATCGGCCCTGCAGGATGGTGATGGCTTTGTCCGCCGTCTTGCGGCTGGCGCTCTCTTGGTAGAGCTGCGGGTAGGCATCACTTTCCAGCTGACGGAAGTCGCTGCTGGAACGCAGTGGCCCTTCTTCGACGATCACCACTTGAAGACCCGCGGCCGTCAGCAGCTCAGCCGTGATGCCGGCGCCAGCGCCGCTGCCGACGATGGCGACATCGCAGGTCAAGTTGGCTGGCGGCGCTGTATGCGGGCCGCCGAAAACTTTCCAGCCGCGCGCCAGGCCTTCACGTATCGGGTCGGCGAGTCCGGCCGCGGCTTTGACTTCTGGCAGCGACGAGCTTGTCATGCACCTTCCTTCATTGCCGCAGCAGGCACGGAAAGCTGACCCGGGTAGCCGAGGTAGGCCCACGCGTCAGCATGCGAAAAGTACGCGGCGTGGGTCAGGTCGCGCAGTGCGTGGTAGGCCTGTTGGCGCAACGCCAGCGCCGAAAGTCGCATGCCGCGCAAGGCTTGTTGAAGTTCCGCGACCGATGCTGTTGGCCAGTCGGTGGCAAGTCCTGCAAGCAAGCGCCTTCCAGGTGCGGACGCGAGCACGGTCAACAGCTCGCCGAGCTCGGCCTGCAAATGCGGCGGCAGGCCTTGAATGGTGCCATCGACGCGGCCGAGGTGCGCCTGCAGCGCGAGTTGTTTTGCTGGCGCGTCCTTAGGTAACGCGTCTTCGAGGACGGCGCCAGCGATGGCTGCCAGCACATCGCGCCCCGGTTGCGTGAGTCGGCCATGCTCGAGACCCGGCCTGATGAGTGACAGCCCGGCACCAACCGCGGCCAACAAGGTACCGCCGACCACACCGAGGGTCAAAAGTGTTCGTCGTTGCATGGCGTGAAGTGTTGCATCGTCTGACTGTGCGGCGCTAGGGCGATGCGACTAAGGCGATCAACCGACCTCGCGTGGTGTGTTGGTAGGCTCTGCGGATGAACAGCGCGGCCGAAACCATCTTCAGGCACCTCAGGTCCGTGGCGATCGAGCGGGAACGCCGCCATGCATCACCGCGCTTGACGCGTGACGTGGAGGCCGTCAAGCGCTTCCAGCATGCGCGGTTTGAACGCACCTACGCCGACATATTGACCCACCCGCGGTACAGCGACGCCGCACGCTTCTTTCTCGACGACCTGTACGGGCCCCACGACTTCGGCGAACGCGATGCCCAGTTCGAGCGCGTGGTGCCAGGCATGGTGCGACTCTTCTCTCGCACGATCGTGGCGACTGTGGCGGAGTTGGCCGAGCTGCATGCGCTGTCTGAGTCACTCGATACGCTGATGGCGAGCCACGTCGAGCGCACCCCGCTTGACGGGCCGTCGTATGCGCGTGCCTGGCAAGCCACAGGTGCGAACCAGCAACGTCAGCGCCAGGTGGCGTTGCTTGTGAACATTGGTCGCGCACTGGATCGCTACACGCGTAATCCTCTGCTTAGGCACAGCCTGACCTTGTTGCGCCGGCCCGCGCGTCTTGCGGGCATCGGCGCACTACAGCAGTTTCTTGAGCGCGGTTTCGACACCTTCGCCGCCATGCACGGCGCCGATGAGTTTCTGAGCTTGATCGCGCAGCGTGAAGCCGCCTTCGCGCAACGTATGTTTGCAGTTGGGCCTGCGAGCTTGGCAAACACGGACCCCGGGGAATTGCTCTAGCCCGCGGGTGATGCCGCACCGAGCATCCTGTGCTGTCCACTTCGATGAAGGTGACCTGCTCCCTTCCTGCCGTACCAAGCTAAACGAGAGTGAGTCCGCCGATCAGGAGAATGGCGGACATGAGAAAGAGCAAATTCACGGAAGAGCAGATCATTGGCTTTTTGAACCAGGCCGCGGCCGGGTTGCCTGTCA
>JANLYV010000507.1:0-7956 GCA_031365825.1 Rubrivivax sp.
TCAGCAGCAGACTCACGTCGACCGGGGTCGGCTGCAACACCTGGCGGCGCGAGAACGCGAGCAGCTTGCCGGTGAGTTCCGCCCCGCGTTTAGTGGCTCGCGTTGCAGCGTCCACGAGATGCTGGCCCCAGGCATCGTCGGCCAGCGCCGGCAGTTCCTCGAGCACCTGAAGGTTGCCCTGAATGACGGTCAGGAGATTGTTGAAATCGTGCGCGATCCCGCCCGTCAACTGGCCGACGCTTTCCAGCCGTTGCGCGTGGTTGAGTGCCTCTTCGGACTGGGCACGTTGCAGGCTGGTGGCGAGCAGGTTGGACAGCGATTGCAGAAAACGAACCTCGTCATCGCCGAAGCGCTTGACCTCGCGCGAGCGCACCGTGAGCGCGCCTATGACCTTGCCCCTGTCGGTCAGAGGCACGGCCAGACCGCTGGCCAGACCGGCCTCCAGGTAAGCCGGCGGAACCTCGAATCGGCGCTCGCTGCGGTAGTCGTCGACGATCACCGGCTGCCCCTCGGCCAGCACGAAGCCCTGCGGCGTGTCCGGCCGGTTCACGACCAGGCTGCCCAAGGCCTCGCTTTGCAGTACACCGACCCCACTGGCCACGCGAAAGTGCAGGCGGTTGGCTTCGAGGAGGAAGACCATGGCCAGTTCGACCTGCAGCGCTTGGGCGGCAATGGTGGGCACCTGGTCCAGCAGCACCTGCGGGTCGCGTGAGTCCACCGCCAACCGGCCGAGCTGGGCCAGGTGGTCGCTGTAGCGCGCGCGTTGCAGGGCCTGCTTCACGCGCGGGAAGGCACCGATGCCACGGATGGCCGCCACGACCAGCGGCAGGCCGTTGCTTTGCAGGGGGCTGAGCGAAATCTCGACCATCACCTCGGAGCCGTCGCTACGCTTGGCCACCAGCTCCATCTCGGTCCCCATCGGCCGCGGCCGTGGGTTTCGGCCGTAGGCGTCGCGGTACGCGGCGTGGCGCGGGCGGATGCCGTCGGGCACCAGAGCGTCCACCGACAGCCCGACCAACTCGTCATGGGTGTAGCCGAGCAAACTCGCCGCGGCCGGATTTGCCAGCACGATGGCGCCGCGCGCATCGGCCACGATCAATGCATCCGGATAGGCTGCGAACAGCGTGCGAAAAACGCTGTGCTCGTCGATCTCCGAAGGCAGGGGCGGGTGGGACACCGGCAGTCGACCCAAGACTGCCGCGCGTCAGGCCAAGGCGACCGACGGCACCAGAATGTAGCCGGCACCGCGCACGGATTTGATCAGCTGCGGCTCTTGCCGCTCCTGTGTGTTGGGCTCCAACTTCTTGCGCAGCCGCCCCACCTGCACATCGATCGTGCGGTCGAAGGGGCCGGCCTCGCGGCCGCGTGTCTGCTCAAGCAGGAAGTCGCGCGACAAGACACGGCCGGCGTGCTGGGCAAAGGCGCGAAGCAGGTCGAACTCGCCGCTCGTCAACGCCACGTCGACGCCCTGCGGGTTCGTCAGGCGGCGTGCGGCGGTGTCGAGCTCCCAACCCGCAAAGCGCAGTTTGCTGCGCGCTGTGCCCGGTGCGGCCAGACCCTGCGTGGACATCTCGCCGGGCGTGTCACTGGGCGACAGCCGCCGCATCACGGCCTTGATGCGCGCAAGCAACTCGCGCAGGTCGAACGGCTTGGTCACATAGTCGTCGGCGCCGACCTCGAGTCCCACGACCTTGTCGACCGAATCGCCGCGTCCGGTGACGATGACCAGGCCGCAGCGCCAGTGTTCGCGCAACTGGCGTGCGATCGAGAAGCCGTCTTCGCCGGGCAGCCCCAGGTCCAGCAAGACGAGGGCTGGCGGATCGACCGGCATCAACGCCATGAGCGAGCGACCGTCGTGCACCGGCGTGACGCGATAGCCATGGCCGCGCAGGTAGTTCGACAGCAGCTGCGTGATGTCGACTTCATCGTCAAGGACGGCGATATGGGAGGCGGGGTTCACTCGGGGCTGAAAAGCTGAACAAGGCGGCCACCGCATCCGTTGCGGAGCGCGTCGAGGGTATCAGCTCTGCCGCCTGGCCTGCGTGGGCCTATGCGACCACCCGGGCCAGCGACCGTCAGCGGTCGTCAGCGGCCTTCATCGGCTTGAAGGCCCCAGTCCGATCGGTGCAGGCACGATGCTGACGATGCGCGTGAAGAGCGCCCGGTAGCCCGCCTCGGGCTCGTGCCCGGTCAAGGGGTCGCAATTGGCGCCGAATGCCTCGTCGAGATCGGCCCAATCTTCGTCGGTCAGCACCTGTTCTGCCAGGGGCAGGATCTGCTGCTCTTCCATCGCCATGTGGGCGAGGTAGAAGCTCACATAGCGTTCGGCAGCCTGTTCGAAAGCCTCGCGACGTGGCTCGCCCATCATCTCGAAACCGAGCAGAGCGTGTTCGAGATCGCGGATTCTTCTCTCGCCGCTGGCGTGCTCGCCGTCAAGATGATCCAGCAAGTCGCGCGACAGTGGTGTGCGTGCGCGCAGCTTTGGAAACAGCAACTCCGTCTCCTTGCGGTGGTGACGCTTCTCGGGGAACTCGTCGACATAGAAAAGCATCGCGCGCAAGATGGCAAAGTCTGGCAGCGTGCCTTGCCGGTGATGCTGTGCCAGCAGCAGCGGGATCGACCGCAGCATCGCCGCAAGAGCCGCATGCTCTTCGAGAATGATTCGTGTCGTGGTGTGTGTCATGGGAGAGGCTGTTGCCGCGTCAGACGAATGACAACGCGTCGCCCGACTTGTCCAGCGCAAGAAAACTCTCGAGCTCTCCGCCGCGAACGCGTTCGACCATCGTTTGCAGCGCAAGATCCACTTGCTCGACGCTCGGCGATTGCCCGTTGCGTCCGGACAGGCCGGCAGCGAAAACCACATGCCAGGAGGCATCCGCTTCGCGCGACTCGGCGACGAGGGCGTCGAAGCTGATCAGCTCGTCCGGCCCCTTGTCAACGCAGATTACCGGCGCCAGCGTTCCGCCGCTCCCCGCAGCGTAGCGTTCACGTTGCGCCGGCGTGGCGTCTTCCGGCAATTCGGCGGTTGCGAAAACGAAGAGCAGCCGCTGCGGCTCGGGCTGTGCGGCAGCGCCCCGGAGAAGCTGGTCGAACGCGGAGGTCTTGTCCATCGTGCGAGCGTCGATGGAATCGGTGCGACGAGGCTTGCGCTGAATCAACGCAGCGATGCCTGCCGCGTCACCTGCTCAGCCGCGAAAGCCTGCCCGGCTTGATTTGGGTCATGGTCGGTGGGCTCTTCCAGCTCGATCATCCCGTCACACGACCACATCACGACAAAGAAAGGGAAATTCGCCATGAGGTCTGAACATGAGTTCTTCGGCGAGCTCTGCGATGCGCTCGGCGGCGTCTGTGCGGTGCTGGCGACCGGCTCGCGCATTCTCGAGCATGCCTCTGTGGTCAAGCCCAAGCAGCCAGTCTGACCTCCGTGACGCACGCCAGTCTGACCATCATTCGGCATGAACACAGGGCGCTGGCGGCCATGTTGAACTCGATCTTGCTGCTGCTGGGCGACCACCGGCGGCGCGGCACGCTACCCGACTTCGGCGCGTTGCGTGCCATGTTGTTTTACGTCGACGAGTTTCCCGAAAAGCTTCACCACCCGAAGGAAAGCCTTCTGCTCTTCCCGAAGCTGCGCGGGCAAGGAGTGCACAGCGATGCGATGCTCGATCGGCTCGACCGCGACCACGCTCGCGGCGAGCATGCGATCCGCGGGATCGAACACGCGCTGCTCGGCTTTGAGATGCTGGGGGACGGCGACCAACGCGAGCCGCGTCGCGCGATTTTCGAGACCGCAATGACTCTGTATGTGCGCTTCTACCTCGAGCACATGCGCATTGAGGAAGACGAGGTCTTGCCGCTCGCCGAGGCGGTGCTCAGCGCCGACGATTGGGCCGAGCTCGACACCGCGTTCCTGTCGAATTGCGACCCGCTTGCCGGCGGTGACGCTGTCGCGGCGTACCAGCCACTGTTCACGAAGATCCTGGGCGCGTTGCCCAACACCAGCGCTATCGGCTCGGCGCTCGAAGCGCTGGCGGGAGCCGGGCCGCCGAAATACGCGTGGCCACCGTGGAAGCGGCCAAAGCAGACCCCCTGCTAACCACGCACCGGCAGTCCCGTGGCCATCCGCGCACGCCAAAGTCGACACCTTGACCGGGAGAACCCATGGCTTTGCCACACGCGCAACCGCTGGACATCATCGATGTTCGCCCGCTCGGCCCCGGGCTTCGCAACGCGGTGACGACCAGTCTGATCAAGACGCCGACGCTCCAGCTCATGCACCTGGTTTTGCAGGCGGGCCTCGGCCTGCCCGAACACAGCGTGGCGGGCGCGATCAGCGTGCAATGCCTCGAAGGCGAGGCGGTGGTGACGACACCATCGCGGATCTGTCATCTCGGCGCGGGCCGGCTCGTCGTCCTCGAAGGCGGCGAACCGCACGCGGTGCGCGCCGTGACGGACGCTTCGCTACTGGTGACAGTCTTGTTGTGAAGGCCATCGATCCGAGTCTGAGCTTTCGACGCTCTTTCCGCGAAGGCAGCTCTACTGCACCAGCGGTGTGGCGGCCGCATCCAGGTCCACCCCCTCGACCGAGGCCTTGCCCGCCAGCACCTGCAGGTACTGGCGAATGGCGGCCACATAGGTCTGCTGGCGCAATGCCATCGCGACCGCACCGCGCACCGATTCGTAGGACTGGGCCACGCCGCCCTCGCGCTCCAGCACTTCGACCACATGCAAGCCGAAGCGGCTGTGCACCAGGCGCGGCAGCACGCCGACCTCGACATGGCCGAACAACTCGCGCGCGAACTCGGGCGCGCAATCGGTCGGGGTGAGCCAGCCGAGCGCACCGCCTTGCTCGCCGCTCGGGCAGTTGGACAGCTCGCGCGCTGATTTGGCGAAACCGTCGCCCGCGCCGCCGCGCGCTTTCCCATCGTGACAGCGCACGTCGAGCAGGCAGGTCTCGGCGCGGTTGCGCAAGGCCACCACGTCCATGCCGCGGGTCACGGCAAACAGAATGTGCCGCACCTGCACCCTCTCGCCGCTGCGGTAGCGGGCCGGGTGCGCAGCAAAGTGGCGCTTGCAGGCTTCATCGGAAGGCTCGGGCAGTTGCAACTCGCGTTCGAGCAAAGCGTCGATGGCCTGCGACGCCGCTTCGCTGGCCACGCCGTCGCCGCGCGCGGCGTCGGTGGCAACCAGCAGTCCGGCCTGGATGGCTGCCTGGCGCAGCAACTCGGCGCAGGCACGCTGGCGCAATGCTTCGAGCGCGAGGCTCTCGGACGTGCCGTGTAAGGCCACGCCGTTGATGCGGGCGGCTGACAGCGGCACGGTTTGCGCCGCAGCGCTGGAATCGACGGACTCGACACGCATGGGGGGCCTCGTTTGTGCTACTTCAAACACCGGCGCCCGGCGGGCGCGGCTCGTTGTGGCCGGCCGGCAGGTTCAGGCGCCGGCTGCGCACCACCTGGTGCGGGCGAAACAGAAAGGCGATGGTGGCGAAGCCGCTCCACACATGCACCAGCCGGCTGAACGGGAACAGCAGGAAGATCGTCATGCCGAAGACGATGTGAACCAGGTACGGCCAGGGCAGCGTGGCCAGCACGGTGGCATCCACCGGCCGCAGGGTGACGATGCGCTGGGCCCAGTCGGCCAGGATCAGCATCACGCTGCCGTCGGCGTGCTGCCACGAGAACGGCAGCGTGATCAGGCCCACCACCAGCTGGACCCACAGCACCACCAGGACCGCGATGTCGGTCGGGTGGCTGGTCAGGCGGATGCGCGGGTCGAACACACGCCGGTGCAGCAGCAGCGACAGACCGACAAAGCACACCAGGCCCGCCGCACCGCCCGCCACCACGGCCAGCATCTGCTTGGTCGCCGCGCTCATGAACGGCCCGTACACGGCATGCGGCGTGAACAGCCCGACCATGTGACCGAAGAACAGGAACAGGATGCCGAAGTGGAAAAGGTTGCTGCCCCAGCGCAGGCTGCCGGCGCGCAGCAGTTGCGACGAGTCGCTTTTCCAGCTGTACTGGTTCTGGTCGAAGCGGATCAGGCTGCCCATCGCGAACACCGTGAAGCAGACGTACGGATAGACCTGGAACAGGAAGCCATAGACCCCGCTCATGTCGATGCTCCTTGTGTGGGCTGCGCGGGGCGGGAGTCGCGAACGATGTGGATCGGTTGAACTTCGTTCGGCTTGGCCTGGCCCTTCGACGAGCAACCGTCGAACACCACCGGCTCGGCCCAGCTTTCGTCCAGCGGTTCTTCCGCCGCCGGGCTCACCGCTTGTGCCTTCTCGCCGGCCAATTCGATCAGCGCGCCGAGCACGCTGGCATAGGCGCTGTCGCGATGCACCAGCGCGCCGAAGATGGCATTGAAGATGTGCGCCATTTCGCCAAGGAAGGCACGCGCCTCGCGCGGCGGCTGGGTCGAGACGAATTCCAGCACGGCCGGCAGGTAGTCGGGCAGCTCGCCCTGCGCGAGGATCAACCCGGCCTTGTCGTAGGTTTGGCCCAGGTCGATCATCGCCGGGCCGCGGTCGCGCGAGTCGCCATGCACATGCTCGAACAAATGCAGCGAGGTGGCGCGACCACGGTCGAACAGCGCGACGTAGGCGGCCTCGAGTTCCAGCGGCTCGGTGCGCCGCAGCGTGTCCATCAGCGCACCGAGTTCGCTCAGGCGCGAGGCTGAAATGGCGCGCTCGTCGTGCAGCAACTCGCGCATCTCCGGCAGGTGGCTGAGCATCTCGGCGCTCGGGTAGCCGAGCAGGGCGGCCAGCACGCGCAGGCTGTGACTCATAGTCCGAAGAGCGTTTGACGTGAACATGTTCAAACCTCCGCCTTGATGGGGATCGTGCGTTTCTTCTCGCTACCGAACAAGCTCGCCTCGCTGCTGCCCTCCGAGCAGCCGTTGCCGAAAGTGAAGCCGCAGCCGCCGCGCACGTTGAAGGTGTTCTCGGCGTACTCGCGGTGGGTGCTCGGGATCACAAAGCGGTCTTCGTAGTTGGCGATCGCCATCACGTGGTACATGTCTTCGACCTCGGCCTGGCTGATACCGACCTGCTTCAGCACCGCATGGTTGATGCGCCCATCGACATGCTTCTCGCGCTGGTAGGCGCGCATCGCCAGCATGCGTTCGAGCGCGCGCACCACCGGCACCGTGTCGCCGGCAGTCAGCAGGTTGGCCAGGTACTTGACCGGGATGCGCAATTGATTCACGTCGGGGATCTCGCCGTTCGCGCCCACGTGCCCGGCGTTGGCCGCGGCGCTGATCGGCGACAGCGGCGGCACGTACCAGACCATCGGCAGCGTGCGGTACTCGGGGTGCAGCGGCAGCGCCACCTTCCACTGCACCGCCATCTTGTAGACAGGGCTCTTGCGCGCGGCTTCCATCCATTTGTCAGGGATGCCGTCGCGCTGCGCCTGCGCGATCACGGCCGCGTCGAACGGGTCGCAGAAGATGTCAAGCTGTGCCGGGTAGAGGTCGCGGTCGTGTTCAACACTGGCGGCCTCCTGGATGCGGTCGGCGTCGTACAGCAGCACACCGAGGTAGCGGATGCGGCCGACGCAGGTTTCGCTGCACACGGTCGGCTCGCCGGCTTCGATGCGCGGGTAGCAGAAGGTGCACTTCTCGGCCTTGCCGCTTTTCCAGTTGTAGTAGATCTTCTTGTACGGGCAACCGCTGACGCACATGCGCCAGCCGCGGCATTTGTCCTGGTCGATCAGCACGATGCCGTCTTCCTCGCGCTTGTAGATCGAGCCCGACGGGCACGATGCCACGCAGGCCGGATTCAGGCAGTGTTCGCACAGCCGCGGCAGGTACATCATGAAGGTGTTCTCGAACTGGCCGAGCATGTCCTTTTGGGCCTGCTCGAAGCCGTCGAGGTTCTTGTCCTTGCTGCGCTTGGCGAACTCGCCGCCGAGGATCTCTTCCCAGTTCGGGCCCCAGACGATCTTGTCCATC
>JANLYV010000509.1:0-2040 GCA_031365825.1 Rubrivivax sp.
GAGCCCGCTGCCGGTGGTCTTCATCACCGGCCATGGCGACGTGCCGATGGCGGTGACGACGATGAAGAAGGGCGCGATGGACTTCATCGAGAAGCCTTTCAAGGAAGAAGAGCTGCTCGGGCTGGTGGAGCGCATGCTCGAACAGGCGCGCAGTGCCTTCAGCCACCACCAGGAGCAGGTCAGCCGCGATGCGCTGTTGTCACGCCTGACCACGCGTGAAGCGCAGGTGCTGGAGCGCATCGTCGCTGGCCGGCTGAACAAGCAGATTGCCGACGACCTGGGCATCAGCATCAAGACGGTGGAGGCGCACCGCGCCAACATCATGGAAAAGCTCAACGCCAACACCGTGGCCGACCTGCTGAAGATCGCACTCGGAGCGCAGTCGAAGGCCTGAGACGCATGACGGCACAGCTCATCGATGGCGTCGCGCTTTCCGCGCAGATGCGCGCATCGGTGGCACAACGCACTGCGGTGCTGGCGCAGCGCGGCATCAGGCCCGGCCTGGCGGTGGTGCTGGTGGGCGACGACCCGGCTAGCGCCGTCTACGTGCGCAACAAGGTCAAGGCCTGCGCCGAGCATGGGCTGCACTCGGTCTTCGACAAGTACGAAGCACACCTGCCCGAGGCCGAGTTGCTGGCACGCATCCATGCCCTGAATGCCGACCCGCGCATCCACGGCATCCTGGTGCAGATGCCACTGCCCAAGCACATCGATGCACAGAAGGTCATCGCCGCGATCGACCCGCGCAAGGATGTCGACGGCTACTCGGTGCTCTCGGCTGGTGAGCTGCTCACCGGTCTGCCGGGGTTGCGGCCGTGCACGCCCTACGGCTGCATGAAACTCATCGAAAGCACCGGGCAGGCCATACGTGGCAAGCATGCCGTGGTCATCGGCCGCAGCAACACCGTGGGCAAGCCGATGGCGCTGCTGCTGCTGCAGGCGCATGCCACCGTGACGCTGTGCCACAGTGCCACCATCGACCTGGCCCACCACACGCGCCAGGCCGATATCGTGGTCGCAGCTGCTGGCCGTCGAAATACGCTGACAGTGGACATGGTCAAACCCGGCGCCATCGTCATCGACGTCGGCATCAACCGCAACGAGGCCGGCAAACTGTGTGGTGACGTCGACTTTGCGGCGGTGAAGGAAGTCGCCGGCTGGATCAGCCCGGTACCCGGCGGCGTGGGGCCGATGACGATCACTATGCTGCTGGTCAACACCCTGGAAGCCGCGGAAGCGAGACCACGATGAACATCAACCCCTTGCGCGACCTCGGGCCGCGGCCAGACTTCGCCGGCATCCGCGCCGACCATGTCACGCCGGCCATGCAAGGCCTGCTGGCTAACGCTGATGCTGCCCTGACACGCGCCGGCAGCGAAGCCGTGGCCAGCGACTACGACGCCTTGTCGCTGGCGCTGGATGTGCCGGTGGAGCGGCTGCGGCGCAGCTGGGGCGCGGTGAATCACTTGCAAGGCGTTTGCGATACACCGGCCTTGCGCGCGGCCTACGCTGAAAACCTGCCGCGGGTGACCGCGTTCTACACGCGTCTGGGTGCCGATGCGCGGCTTTACGCCAAGTACAAGGCGGTGCAGGCCGACCCACGCACAGCGCTGCTGGCCGCAGACAAACGCAAGGCGTTGGCCGATGCGCTGCGCGACTTCGTGCTCGGCGGCGCCGAACTTGAAGGCGCCGCGCGCCAGCGTTTCGCGCAGATCCAGGACCGCTGTGCCGAGCTGTCGCAACAGTTCGGCGAGCATGTGCTGGATGCCACCGATGCCTTCGCGCTGTTCGTCGACGAAGACCAGCTCGCCGGCGTACCGGCCGACGTCGTCGCCGCCGCGCGCGAAGCCGCTGCCGCTGACGGCCGCAGCGGCTTCAAGCTCACGCTGCAAGGCCCGTGCTACCGGCCGTTGCTGCAGTTCGCGCAGTCGCGCGAGCTGCGCCGGCACATCTACACCGCGCACGCGCAACGCGCCAGCGAGTTCGGTCCGGCCGAGTGGGTCAACACCGCGCTGATTGCCGAGCTGCTGGCGCTGCGCC
>JANLYV010000518.1:0-6683 GCA_031365825.1 Rubrivivax sp.
CTGCCCAACGAGGCGGCGCCGTCGATCTGCAGCGTCACGCCGGTGATGAAGGCCGCGGCCGGCGAGAGCAGGAAGACGATGGCCGCGCTGACCTCGGCTTCGACGCCCAGGCGCTGCAAGGGCACATGCGCCTTGAGCTTGGGGATCATGGCTTTCATCGCACCGCCGTACGTGTCCATGCCGCTGGACGCAATCCAGCCCGGCGCCACGGCGTTGACGCGCACGCCGGCATGGGCCCACTCGAAGGCGGCCGTCATGGTGAGGTTGCTCATGCCTGAGCGCGCCGCGCCCGAGTGGCCCATGCCCGGCATGCCGTTGCGAAAGTCGGCCGTCATGTTGACGACAGAGCCGCCATGCGCCTGCATGCTCTGGTTGAAGACCTCGCGCATCATCAAAAAACCGCCGGTGAGGTTGTTGGCCACCACCGCGTCGAAGCCCTTCTTGTTGATCGCCATCAGCGGTGCCGGGAACTGGCCGCCGGCGTTGTTCACCAGGCCGTGGATGGCGCCGTGCTGCGCCACCACCGTGGCCACCGCGGCGGTGACGGCTTCTTCGTCGCGGATGTCGAACGCACGCGTGTCGCAGCGGCCGCCGTCTTGCGTGATCTCGGCGGCCACGCGGTCGAGCTTGTCCTGTTTGCGCCCGCTGATGAGCACCAGCGCGCCCAGCGCCGCCAGCTCGTGGGCGACGCAGCGGCCGATGCCGCTGCCGCCCCCCGTGACCCAGCAAAGCCGGCCTTTGAAGAGTTCGGGGCGGAAGACGCTGCGGTAGTGGGTGGTCTCAATCATGGAGCCGAATTAGGCTTGAGGGTAACGTTAACGTCAACCCGATGACATATAGGGGATTACGCGGGTGCTTGCGGCAACCGGCGCCGCTAGCATGCGCTGCATTCAACCTGTGCTTGAGAGGTACGTCGCATGAACATGGCCGAATGCACCGAGGCGCTGCGCGCCAAGGTCGGTGACTCCAGCGGCTTGAACGCCACGCTGAAGTTCGATTGCGGCGCCGACGGCGTGGCGGTGATCGACGGCAAGTCGGTGCCCAACACCGTGAGCAACACCGACATCGAGACCGACTGCACCGTGGCCATCACGCTGGAAAACCTGTCGGCGCTGATGACGGGCGAGCTCGAGCCCGCCACCGGCTTCATGATGGGCAAGTTCAAGGTCAGCGGCGACATGAGCGTGGCCTTGAAATTGCAACGCGTGGTGTGAGCTGATGCTGGCCCCCCTTGTGCGCAAACGCGCCGCCACCCCGGCGCACGAGGCCGTGGCCGCGCACCGCGAAGACCACGGCGGCGAGCTCTTCGGCATCAACCAGCTGTGCCAGGAATTCGGCATCTCGCTGCGCACAATACGTTTCTACGAAGACAAGGGCCTGCTCGCACCGCGGCGTGTGAACGGCGCACGGGTCTATACCAAGCGCGACCGTGCGCGGCTGGCGCTGATCCTGCGCAGCAAGGCCATAGGCGCGCCGCTGTCCGAGATCAAACTGTTCCTCGACATGTACGGCGACCATGGTGAAGGCCGCGTGCAGCAGCTCAAGTTCGTGCTCGGCCGCACCGATGCCGCCATCGCCGCGCTGGAGCAGAAGCGCGCGCACATCGAGGCCACGCTGGCCGAGCTGCGGGTCATCAACACAGAAGTGCGCAAGCAGCTGGAGACAAGATGAGCCTGCCGAATTTTCCGTCGGCCTGGATGAACGACGAACACCGCGCGCTGGAAGATTCGGTGGTTCGCTTCTTCGCCGAGCGCTGGGTGCCACAAGCCGGTGCGTGGCGCCAAGCCGGCATCATGCCGCGCGAAGCCTGGACCGAGGCCGGCGCGCAAGGGCTTCTGTGCCTGTCCACACCCGAGGCCTACGGCGGTGCGGGTGGCGACTTCGGCCATGAAGCCGTGGTCATCATGGCCGCGGCGCGCGCCAACCTGAGCGGCTGGGGCGGTGGCCTGCACTCGGCCATCGTCACGCCCTACCTCTTCCGCTGCGGCACCGACGAGCAGAAAACGCGTTTGCTGCCCCGCATGGTGACGGGCGAGCTGGCCACGGCCATCGCCATGACCGAACCCGGCACTGGCTCGGACCTGCAGGCGGTGCGCACCCATGCGCGGCGTGACGGCGAACACTACGTGCTCAGCGGCGCCAAGACCTTCATCACCAACGGCCAGCACGCCAACCTCATCATCGTCGTGTGCAAGACCGACCGCGAGGCCTCGGCCAAGGGCATCTCGCTGCTGCTGGTGGAGACCGACGCGGCGCAAGGTTTCCGCCGCGGACGCAAGCTCGACAAGCTGGGGCTGAAAGCGCAAGACACCTCCGAGCTCTTTTTCGACGAGGTGCGCGTGCCCGTCGCTAACCTGTTAGGCGGACGGGAAGGCCAGGGCTTCTTTCAGCTGATGGAGCAGCTGCCGCAAGAGCGGCTGATCATCGCGCTGCAGGGCGTGGCGGCGATGGAGCGTGCGCTGCAGGAAACGCTGGCCTACGTGAAGGAACGCAAGGCCTTCGGCCGCGCGCTGTGGGACTTCCAGAACACACGCTTCAAGCTGGCCGAGGTGCAGGCCACGGTGCTGGCCACGCGCGCTTTTGTCGACGCCTGCATGGCGGCGCACCTCAAGGGCGAGCTCGACGCCGCGCGCGCGGCGCTGGTGAAATGCTGGGTCAGCGAGCAGCAGGGCCGTGTGATGGACGAATGCCTGCAGCTCTTCGGTGGTTACGGCTACATGATGGAGTACCCCATCGCCGAGCTCTATGTCGACGCCCGTGTGCAGCGCATCTACGGCGGCACGAACGAGATCATGAAAGAGCTGGCGTCGCGGTCCATGTGAGTGAAAGTTCCGTTCGCGCTGAGCTTGTATTTCCGATCGCCCTGAGCTTGTCGAAGGGAGGGCCGCCCCAGGCTTCGACAAGCTCAGCCCTAACGGTTTGTGATCGATTCAACAGGGTTGCAAATGCTCGATACCCACGACCCCCAAGCGCCGCAGGCACAGCTGCTGGCGACGCTGCATCAGACCGGCTACCTGATCTTTCCACGCCTGCTGCCTGGCGCGCAGGTGACGGCCATCCGCAGCGCACTCGCGCCCTGGCTGCAAGGTCACCTGCCTGGCCGCAACGATTTCGAGGGCTACAAGAGTGAGCGCGTTTATTCGTTGCTGGCCAAGAGCCCGGTGTTCGCCGAGTTGGCCGCGCACCCGTTGGTGCTGGCCTTGAGTGAAGCCGTGCTCGGCGCGAACTTCATGCTCTCGGCCTGCCTGGCGATCAACACGCATCCGGGCGAGACCGCGCAGGCTTTGCACTTCGACGACAACTTCTATCGCGTGCCGCGGCCGCGCCCACCCTATGGTGTCAGCGCCTTCTGGGCCGTCGATGACTTCACGACGGAGAACGGCCCGACCGAGATCATCCCGGGCAGCCACCTGTGGGGCGAAGAGCCTCCCATCGGCCAGGTGTTCGAACAGATCTTCATGCCCGGCCACACGCAGCCACAAGAGCACCACCCCGGTTTGCAGCAGGTCGTCATGCCGGCGGGTTCGTTGATGCTGGCGATGGGCACGCTGTGGCACCGCGGTGGCAGCAACAACAGCGATGCGTCGCGCCTCGCCATTACGCCGCAATACTGTGCCGCCTGGTGCCGCCAGATGGAGACGATGCTGCTGGCTGTGCCGCCGGAGATCGTCGCGGCCTATCCACCGCTTGTACAGCAGCTGTTGGGCTACAACATCCACCCGCCGTTCATGGGGCATGTGAACGGCATGCATCCATTGAAAACACTGAAAGCACACCATGAGTAATCACGCCAACGAGGCTTTCATCTACGACCACGTGCGCACCCCGCGCGGCAAAGGCAAGAAAGATGGTGGCCTGCACCAGGCCAGCCCGGTGTGGCTGCTGCGCACGCTGCTCAAGGCCATGGAAGCACGCAATGCGCTGAACACCGCGCTGGTGGACGACGTCGTGCTCGGCTGCGTCACACCTGTCGGCGAGCAGGGTGCGGATATCGCGCGCACCGCCGTGCTCGACGCCGAATGGGCGCAGACGGTGGCGGGCGTCACCCAAAGCCGCTTCTGCGCCAGCGGGCTGGAATCGGTGAACCTGGCGGCCGCCAAGGTGGCGAGTGGTTTCGAAGACCTGGTGGTGGCCGGCGGCGTCGAAAGCATGAGCCGCTGGGCGATGGGCAGCGATGGCGGCGCCTGGTTCATGGACCCGCGCATCAACCAGAAGCTGGGCTTCGTGCCGCAGGGTGTGGGCGCCGACCTGATCGCCACAATGGAAGGCTGGCGGCGCGCCGATGTGGATGCCTATGCGCTGCGCTCGCACCAGAAGGCGGCCGCGGCGCGCGCCGAGGGCCGTTTCGCGCGCAGCCTGGTGCCTGTGCGCGACATCGCGGGATTGCTGATGCTGGACCGCGACGAGACGATCCGCGCTGTTGTCGATGAACGCGCGAGCGCCGAGGCGATGGCCAAGCTGGAGCCCAGCTTCGCGATGATGGGTGGCATGGGCTTCGATGCCACTGCATTGCGCAAGTACACGACGGTGGAGCGCATCGCGCACATGCACCACGCCGGCAATTCCTCGGGCATCGTCGACGGCGCGGCCTTGATGCTGGTGGGCAGCGCCGAAGGTGGCGCCAAGTCCGGGCTCAAGCCGCGGGCGCGCATCCGCGCCGCGGCGGTGATCGGCAGTGAGCCCACCATCATGCTCACCGGCCCCACGCCGGCCTGCCGCAAGGCGCTGGCCAAGGCCGGCATGGCAGCCAGTGACATCGACCTGTGGGAGATCAACGAAGCCTTCGCTGTGGTGCCGATGAAGACGGCGCGCGACCTCGGCGTGAGCCTGGAGCGCGTCAACGTCAACGGCGGCGCCATCGCGATGGGCCACCCGCTGGGCGCCACCGGTTGCATCATCCTGGGCACTTTGCTCGATGAGCTCGAGCGCCGCGATCTGCGCACCGGCTGCGCCACGTTGTGCGTCGGCGGCGGCATGGGCATCGCCACCATTATCGAGAGGGTCTGATCATGAGCAACGCGGTGACCCTGACCCTGGGCGACGACGGCATCCTCGTCGCGACAATGGACCTGCCCGGCCGGCCGATGAACGTCGTCAACGACGAGTTGATGCTGGGCTTGGCGCAGGCCGTGGAGAAACTCGCCGATGCGGCCGTCAAGGGCCTCGTGCTGACCTCGGCGAAGGCCGATTTCTGCGCTGGCGGTGACCTCGACAACATGTTCAAGTGGACAACGCCGCAGGAGCCTTTCGAGGCCTCGATGGCGATGAAGGCCGTGCTGCGCAGGCTGGAGCTGCAAGGCAAGCCGGTGGTGGCGGCCATCAACGGCCACGCGCTCGGCGGTGGCTTGGAGATCGCGCTGGCCTGCCACGCGCGCATCGCCATCGACGACGTGCGGCTGAAGATCGGCCAACCCGAAGTCAAGCTGGGCCTGCTGCCCGGCGGTGGCGGCACGGTGCGGCTGCCGCGGCTGGTGGGCATCCAGCAGGCGCTGCAGATCATGGGCGAGGGAAATGACCTGAGCCCGGCGAAGGCGTTGGGGATGGGACTGCTCACGGCATTGGCGAAGGACCGCGACGATCTGCTGGCGCAGGCCAAGGCATGGATCGCCGCGAACCCGAAGGCCAGGCAGCCCTGGGACCTGCCGAAGTTCCGCTTCCCCGGCGGTGATTCGCGTGCGCCCTCGGTGGCGCAGTTGTTCTCGATCGCGCCTTCGATCGCGTCGGCCAAGAGCTACGGCAACTACCCGGCGGTGCAGCACATCATGAGCAGCGTCTTCGAAGGCGGGCTGCTCGACTTCGACGCTGCGTGCATGGTCGAGAGCCGCTACTTCGCAGCCTGCGCGATGTCGCCCGAATCGAAGAACATGATCGGCACGCTCTGGTACCAGCTGAACGGGATCAGGAAGGGCGCGTCGCGGCCGCCGGGCGTGCCGGCTTCCAAGGTGCGCAAGCTGGGCATCCTGGGCGCCGGGATGATGGGCGGTGGCATCGCTTATGTTTCGGCCAAGGTCGGCATCGAGTGCGTGCTGCTGGATTCGACGCAGGAGGCGGCCGAGCGCGGCAAGGCCTACTCGAGGACGCTGCTCGACAAGGCCGTCACGCGCGGCAAGATGCGGCAGGACAAGGCCGAGGAGGTGCTCGCGCGCATCACGCCGACCGCCGACTTCGCCGACCTCGCCGGCTGCGACCTCGTCGTCGAGGCGGTGTTCGAGAAGGTGTCGCTCAAGCACGAGGTCTTCGCCGCCGTGGAGCCCGTCGTGAACGGCGACGCGCTGCTCGGCTCGAACACCTCCACGCTGCCGATCACCGGGCTCGCGGAAGGCGTGCAGCGCAAGGCCGACTTCATCGGGCTGCACTTCTTCTCCCCCGTCGACAAGATGCCGCTGCTGGAGATCATCCGCGGCGAGCAGACCTCCGACGAGGCGCTGGCCCGCGCGCTGGACTACTCGGCCGCGATCAAGAAGACACCGATCGTCGTCAACGACAGCCGCGGCTTCTTCACCTCCCGCGTCATCGGCACGTTCGTCAACGAGGCGCTGGCCATGCTGGGCGAGGGCGTCCACCCCGCGTCCGTCGAGCAGGCCACCACGCAGGCCGGGTACCCGGTCGGCGCGCTGCAGCTGGCCGACGAACTCAATCTCGAGCTCTTCCTCAAGATCCGCAACGAGACGCGCACGGCCATG
>JANLYV010000600.1:0-6375 GCA_031365825.1 Rubrivivax sp.
TGGGCTTCGACGCCGCCGTGGCGCAGCGCGCGCTGCGCGGGCCGTCCATGCTCGCCGGACTGCCGCGCTATCTGCTGGCGACGCTGCACGAGGTTGCGTCGCTGCGTCTTTACGACGTTAGCGTCAACGTCGACGGCCAGCCGCTTCACGATGGCCCCGCGCTCTTTGCCTCGACGCTGAACACCGCAAGCTACGGCGGCGGCATGCCGGCAGTGCCGCATGCACGCATCGCCGACGGCCGGCTCGACTTGCTGCTGGCCGGGCGCTTCACGCGCGCCCAGGTGCTGATGATGTTGCCGCGCCTGCTGATTGGGCGCCACCTTGGCCGCGCCCGTGTGACATGCCGGCCGTTGCGAGTGGCCCGTATCGAGTGCGGCGAGCCCATGCCGCTGGCCGCAGATGGTGAAGCCATGTGGGCGGTTCGCCACGTGACGCTGCGCGTGCGTGCCGGCGCGCTGCAGGTGGTACGCGTGGTGGATGCGCGTGACGCGTGCGGTTCTGGCATGAAGGCGGCCTGAGGGCTGTCGAGTCCCCCGTACCGGGGGGTCTTGACTGCTTTGGTGGCATCCAATTGTCATGTCGGCGAGTTATCGTGCTTCGACAACCCGCAGCGGCGTTGGCTGCTTGCGTTTCCACCGATCCAACCGAGAGGTTCAACACCGTGATCAGCCTTACGACTCTGGGTTCGCCCTACACGCAAGACTTCAATGCGCTGGCGGTGAGCGGAATAGCGAATTCGCTGTCCGTGATCGACTGGGTAATCAATGAGACCGGCGGCGGCGCCAGAGACAACGAACTCTATGCCGCGGGCACGGGCAGTGACACCACCGGCGACACCTACAGCTTCGGCGCCACGGCGAGCACCGAGCGCGCGCTGGGCGGCCTGCAGTCGGGCACGCTGGTGCCGACCTTCGGCGCTCAGTTTGTGAATAACACCGGAGCGACACTGACATCGCTGGCCGTCGCGTACACCGGCGAACAGTGGCGACTGGGCGCAGCCGGCCGTGCCGACCGCATCGACTTCCAGTTCAGCCTGGACGCCACATCATTGAGCACAGGTACCTGGACCGACGTCAACGCGCTCGACTTCAGTTCACCCATCACCGCAGGCACGGTGGGTGCGCTCAACGGCAATGCTGCGGCCAACCGCACATCCGTCAGCGCCACCGTTGCGGACCTGTCGATCGCCAACGGCGCCACCCTGTGGATTCGCTGGAACGACTTCAATCCCGCAGGCTCGGACGATGGCCTGGCCGTCGACGACTTCTCGCTCACGCCCAACGGGGTCGTCGGCGCGACGACGGTGAACCTCTCGGTCAGCACGAGCACGGCGACGGAGACGGGCGCCACCGTCGTCACCGTCACGGCTACCGCGTCGGCAGCCGTCGTCGGCAACCAGACCGTGGACCTGGCCGTGACGGGCAGCGGCATCACCGCGGGCGACTACACGCTGTCCGGCACCGTCATCACCATCGCCAATGGCGCCACGTTTGGCACCGTGTCCTTCACGGTGGTGGACGACATGGTGATCGAACCCACCGAGACCGCCACGCTCACGATCTCGAACCCCAGCGCCGGCATCACACTGGGCGGCACGGTGTCGCAAGCGGTGCAGATCATCGACAACGACACGCCCCCGGTGCGCGTGCATGACATCCAGGGTGCGGCGCATCGCTCGCCGCTGAACGGCCAGGGTGTCGTGGCGGTGCAGGGCATCGTCACCGCCAAGGCCGGCAACGGCTTCTACATCCAGGACCCGCAGCCCGATGGCAACGTCGCCACGTCGGAAGGCATCTTCGTCTTCACCGGTGCCGGCTCGGCCATCCTGACGGCACGCAGCGTGGGCGAGGCGGTGCTGGTCAGCGGCACGGTGAGCGAGTTCCGCCCGGGCGCAAGCGTCGACAACCTGAGCACGACCGAGCTCGTCAACAACGCTGCGGTGCAGCTGCTCAGCGTCGCGCCATGGGCTGCGGGTGCGGGCTTGAGCATCACGCCGGTGTTGCTGGGTGTGGACCGCGCGGTGCCGGCACAAAGCATCAACGACGACGGCGTGGTCAACGTCGAAACGGGCGGCGACTTCGACCCGTCCAACGAAGGCATCGACTTCTGGGAGAGCCTGGAAGGCATGCTGGTAAGTGTCAACAACCCGGTGGCGGTGTCGCCGACCAACAGCACCGGCGAATTCTGGGTGCTGGCCGACGACGGCCTGGGCGCCACCGGGCGCACGGCACGTGGCGGCATCGTCATCACCCCCGGCGACAACAACCCTGAACGGCTGCAGGTCGATGACACCTTGGCCGGCGGTTCTTCGCCTGGCGTGGATGTCGGCGCCAAGCTGTCGACGCTGGTGGGCGTCATCGACTACAGCTTCAACAACTACGAGCTGCTGGTGACGAGTGTGCCGACGGTGGTGGCGCCGTCTACCTTGCAACATGAGGTGACAACCCTGGCCGGCGGCACCAACTTGCTGCGCGTGGCCACCTTCAACGTCGAGAACCTCGACCCGGGTGACGGCGCGACGAAGTTCAACGCGCTGGCCACGGCCATCGTCACCAATCTGCGCTCGCCCGACATCATCAACCTCGAAGAAGTGCAGGACAACAATGGCGCCACCAACGACGGCACGGTGGATGCCAACGTCACCCTGCAGACGCTGGTGAATGCGATCGCAGCAGCCGGCGGGCCGACCTACCAATGGCGCCAGATCAACCCGGTGAACTACCAGGATGGTGGTGAGCCCGGCGGCAACATCCGCGTCGTCTTCTTCTTCGACCCGGCGCGCGTGAGCTTCGTCGAAGGCACGCTGCAGCGCCTGACCGACACCGACCTGAGCAACGGCGACGCCTTCGCCAGCAGCCGCAAGCCGCTGGTGGGCGACTTCCTGTTCAACGGCAAGACGGTGACGCTGATCGGCAACCACTTCAATTCCAAAGGTGGCGACGACCCGCTCTACGGCCCGACGCAACCGCCGGTGCTCAGCAGCGAAGCGCAGCGCGTGCAGCAGGCCACCATCGTCAAAGCCTATGTGCAGCAATTGCAGGCGGCCGACGCCAACGCCAAGGTACTGGTGCTGGGCGACCTGAACGACTTCGAGTTCTCGGCGCCGCTGACGTTGCTGGAAAGTGGTGGCCTCACCTCGCTGGTGGAAACCTTGCCGGCGAACGAGCGCTACAGCTACAACTTCCAGGGCAACGCGCAGACGCTGGACCACATCCAGGCCAGCGCCAGCCTGGTGGCGGCCTTGCGTGGCTACGACGTGGTGCACATCAATTCCGAGTTCGCGGTGCAGGTCAGCGACCACGACCCGGCGCTGTCGCAGTTCCTGATCGAAGCCGCGGGCCAGACCTTCAACGGCACGCGTGGACGCGACACCCTCGTCGGCACCGCCGGCACCGACATCCTCTTCGGCGGCCAGGGCCGCGACACGCTCACCGGCGGTGGCGCTGCCGACCGCTTCGTCTACGCCAGTGTGCTCGACGCCACCGACGTCATCACCGACTTCACGCCCGGCAGCGACCGGCTGGTGATCGACAGCTTGTTGAGTTCGGTGGGCTACGGCGGCAGCAACCCGGTGGGCGACGGCTACCTGAGCGTGCTGCCGGGCAGCGGCCGCAGCACGGTGATGTTCGACGCCGATGGCGGCGCGGGCGCAGGCGCGGCGCGGCCCCTGGTCGAACTCACTGGTGTGCTCATTTCCAACGCCTCGGTGCTGCTCGATCCGACACTGTTCACCGGCTGAATCTCATGCCTTCAACTTCCATGGAATCCACGATGAACCACCTGCCCCTCATGCTTGGCCGCACTCTGCGTATTTTGGGCGTTAGCCTCGCACTCGGCCTTGCCGGTGCCGCGGCGAACGCCGCCATCGTTCGTTATGACTTCACCGTCACGATCGACGGCGCCGCCACGGGCCCGAGCCTGCCTGGCGGCCAGACTTACCTCGGCAGCCTGGCCTTCAACGACAGCCTGGGCATGCCCGGCCTGCCCGGCGAAACAGCCTTCGACCTGACGGCTTTCAGCTTCGACTTCAACGGCATGGTCTACGGCTTGCCCGACCTGTTCTTCGGCCAGGCGATCAAGCTCGGCAGCAACTTTGTCGGCGCCGACGCCACGGCCGACGTGTTTTCGCTGGTCCCGGGCGACGGGCAATTCGACCCGTTCTTCGCCTACGACCTGGGTGGTGGCGACGCCGGCTTCGGCTCGGTGGTCTACGCGCTCAACGTTGCCGAAGTGCCCGAGCCCGGCAGCGCCGCGCTGGCGCTGGCCGGGCTGGCACTGCTCGGCCTGCGCCGCCGCGCCGCTGCGATCTAAACAGCGGCTGAACAGCGACGCAGGCTTCGCGGCTCAGGCCGCGAGCAACTGCCGCAACACGAACGGCAGGATGCCGCCGTGTTTGTAGTAGTCGACCTCGATCGCGGTGTCGATGCGCAGCGTCACCGGCACCTCGCGCTTCTTGCCGTCGCTGCCGGTGATCACGAGATTGGCGTCCGACAGCGGCTTGACGTCGGCCGCCAGCACCACGTCCACCGTCTCGGTGCCGGTCAGGCCCAGCGTCTGCCACGAAGTGCCGGGCTTGAACTGCAGCGGCAGCACGCCCATGCCGATCAAGTTGCTGCGGTGGATGCGCTCGAAGCTACGCGCCACCACGGCCTTGATGCCCAGCAGCGCCGTGCCCTTGGCGGCCCAGTCGCGGCTCGAACCGGTGCCGTACTCTTCACCACCGAACACCACCGTCGGCCGGCCCTCGGCCATGTACAACATCGCGGCGTCGTAGATCGCCATCTTCTGGCTTTCGCCACCGGTCACCGGCTGGTACAGCGTGTAGCCGCCCTCTTCGCGCGAACCGTCGGCGTTGGCCGGGATCATCAGGTTCTTGATGCGCACGTTGGCGAAGGTGCCGCGCATCATCACGTCATGGTTGCCGCGGCGCGCGCCGTAGCTGTTGAAGTCGGCCTTGAGCACGCCGTTCTCGAGCAAGTACTTGCCGGCCGGCGTGGTGTCCTTGAACGAGCCTGCCGGCGAGATGTGGTCGGTGGTGATGCTGTCGCCGAAGAGGCCCATGATGCGTGCGCTTTGCACGCCGGTGACCAGCGTCGCCGGCTCCATCGTGAAGCCTTTGAAGAACGGCGGCTCGGCGATGTACGTGCTCTTCGGCCATGTATACACGTTGCCCTTCACGCCCTTGATCTTCTCCCACAGCTTGCCCGGGTCGGACTTGACCTTGTCGTAGTTCTTGCGGAAGGCCTTGCCGTTCATGGCGTGCTTCATCAGCTGGTAGATCTCGTCGCTGGTCGGCCAGATGTCGCCAAGGAAGATGTCACGGCCACCCTTACCTTTGCCCACCGGCTCCGTCATCAGGTCGCGCGTGACGTTGCCGGCAATGGCGTAGGCCACCACCAGCGGCGGGCTGGCGAGGAAGTTGGCCTTGAGGTTGGGGTGGATGCGCGCTTCGAAATTGCGGTTGCCCGAAAGCACGGCCGCGCACACCAGGTCGTTCTTGGTGATGAGCTCGTTCAACTCGGGCGTCAGGTCGCCGGCGTTGCCGATGCAGGTGGTGCAACCGTAGGCCGCCACGGCGAAACCCAACTTTTCAAGGTAGGGGAGCAGCCCGGCCTTTTCCAGGTAGTCGGTGACGATGCGCGAGCCCGGCGCGAGCGAGGTCTTGATGTGCCTGGGCACCTTCAGCCCGGCCTCCACCGCCTTCTTCGCCAGCAGGCCCGCCGCCAGCAGCACGCCGGGGTTGCTGGTGTTGGTGCAGCTGGTGATGGCAGCGATGAGGATGTCGCCGTTCTTGATGTTCACGCCACTGGTGGTGGTGAAGGTCTGTGCGAGCTTTTCGGCCTTCTGGTTGAAGCCGTTGTCGGCCGCGCCGGCGCTGTAGAGCTCGGTGAACTTGGCGCTGACCTTGCCGAGTTCGATGCGGTCTTGCGGGCGCTTCGGGCCGCTCAGGCTGGGCGCCACGGTCGAGAGGTCGAGCTTCACGAGTTGCGTGAAGTCGATGTCTTTCGCCAAAGGCACGCCGAACATGCCCTGCGCGCGGAAGTAGCTCTCGAAGGCTTCGATCTCGGCCTTGGTGCGGCCCGTGCCCTCGAAATATTCGACGGTCTTCTCGTCGACCGGGAAGAAGCCCATGGTCGCGCCGTATTCGGGCGCCATGTTGCCGATGGTGGCGCGGTCGGGCAGGCTCAAGGTGCGCGTGCCTTCGCCGCAGAACTCAACGAACTTGCCGACCACGCCGTGCTTGCGCAGGATCTCGGTCACGGTCAACACCAGGTCGGTGGCGGTGACGCCTTCACGCAGCCGGCCGGTGAGCTCCATGCCCACCACGTCGGGCGTGAGGAAGTACACCGGCTGGCCGAGCATGCCGGCTTCGGC
>JANLYV010000607.1:0-4176 GCA_031365825.1 Rubrivivax sp.
CCGTGGTCGACCCCGGCGCGCGCACCGACACGGTGGCCAACCAGGGTGAAGTCGACGACCTGCTGGCCAGTCTCGGGTTCTAGTTCAAAGCTCAGCCGCCGCGCCGCGGCGCGGCCGGGCCATCACGCAGGTGGCGGTAGACCGTCGTGCGTGAAATACCCAGGCTGCGCGAGGTGCGGCTGACGCTGCGGCCGCAGCGTTCGTACTCGCGCCGTACCAGTTCCGTGGCACCGTGCTGCAGCGCCGAGGCGTGCGGTGCCATGGCCGCTGCAGGCAGGTGCGCGGCAAGCTGGCCGATATCGATTCGAGCGGGCCTTGCCGCCAACCCTTGGTCAAGCAACACGCGCGTCAACAGCGAACGCAGTTCACGAAAGTTCCCGGGCCAGCCATGCAGCGCCAGGCGGGCGACGGCCGCGTCGCTGATCGTCGCCTGGGTATCTATGGCCGCCAGCATCGAGCGCGCGGCCACCGCGAAGTCACTGCGTTCGCGCAGCGGCGGCAGGCGCACGGTGACGACGTTCAACCGGTACAGCAGGTCTTCGCGAAAACGCCGCGCGACCACGGCGTCATCCAGATCGAGGTTGCTGGCTGCGAGCAGCTGCACGTCGACGCGGTGCGAGCGTGTCGCGCCCACGGGCCGCACGTGCTGGTCGTCGAGGAAGCGCAGCAGCGCACCTTGCAGCGGCAAGGGCAGGTCGCCGATCTCGTCGAGCAACAGCGTGCCGCCATCCGCCGCGCTGATGAGCCCGCTGCCACCTTCGCGCCGTGCACCGGTGAAGGCGCCGCCAACGTGGCCGAAAAGTTCGGCCTCGAACAGCTCGTCAGGAATCGCGGCGCAGTTCACAGCGATGAATTCACCCCGGCGACCGCTGCGGGCGTGCGCCTCGCGCGCCAGCACTTCCTTGCCCGTGCCAGTCTCACCGTAGATCAGGATGGGCACCTGAATGCGCACGGCAGCGTGCGTCATGCGCATCGCCTCGGCTACGCCCTCGTCCTGCATCACCAAAGCCGGTAACGGTTTCGCGGCGCCGACGTGCACGGGCGGCGCCACCTGGGCAATTGGCGTAAGCGGCGGCCGTGCGCGCGGCACGCTGGTGATGCCGCGGCGCTGCGGCGGCGGCCGGCTGACCACGCTGGCCACGAGCGAGCTGCCCAGCGCGTCGCGCAGGCGCGCATCGTTGCCGACATGCAGGCGCGCCAGCAGGTGCTCGAAAGGCTCGCCGAAAAGTGCTTCGAAGGCACTGCCGCGCGTGGCGTCGAGCCCGGCGAGAAGCCGCGTCGCGTGCGCGTTAGCAGCTTGCAGCCGGCCCTGGTCATCGAACGCCAGCAGCCCCGCCGACAAGGTACCCAGGTATTCGGCGCGCGGGTGGATGGCCAGCACCAGTTGCTGGCGCATCTGGTGCACGAGCAGTCCGTTTTCGATGTGCGCCGCGGCCATCTGCACCAGCGCCTGGGTGTGGCGCTGGCGCGATTCGAAGTACGACGACGCGTCGAGCACACCCACCACCGCACCCGCGGCATCGCGTACCGGCGTGGCCGTGCACGAGATCTGCCCGAGGCTGTGGAAGTAGTGCTCCATGCCCGAGACGGCCACCGACTGAGCGCTGGCCAGGGCCGTGC
Organism: Rubrivivax sp.; assembly: GCA_031365825.1. Classification (GTDB taxonomy): domain Bacteria; phylum Pseudomonadota; class Gammaproteobacteria; order Burkholderiales; family Burkholderiaceae_C; genus Rubrivivax. The sequence continues at coordinate 1,621 of JANLYV010000607.1, forward strand.
CCAGGCCGTTCGTGCCGCACAGGTCTTCGCTCCAGCGGCTGCCGGCGACGATGCCAGCGGCGTCGCCACTCATGGCGAAACGGTTGTCGGCGTAGAGGTCGAGGATCACGCCCTCCTGGTCGGCGAAGGCGAGCAGAAAGTTGGAGCCGGCGATCTGTTGCGACAGCGTTTCGAGCTCGGCGCGGGCCAGACGGCGTACGTATTCGGCGCGCTCGCGGCGCAGCGACAGGTCGGCTTCAGGCACCACCTGGATCGCCATCGACGCGGCAGCTTGCAGGCCGGTGTGCATGCAGCGCACCCAGCTGTCGAGGATCACCTCACTGGGCAGGCCATCGGGTGGCATGGCGTTGCCGCGGGCGCGCACGGCTTTGGCGCGCGACAGGGACTGCTGCTCCATCGGGTTCATCGTCGGTCTCCAGGTGGCCGCTGCGTCACGGCTCTACGCGCGCTTGATGCGAACGCTTGATTGAGTCATAAATTATCAAGAGTAGGGGCTGCGCGCAACTGCACAGTTTCTGCACAGATGGTGCAGCTGTTGCCCCGCAGCTGCACAAGCGCCCGGCGCGACGGCACCTGCGCCACCGGGCGCGCCTTGCGCCGCCCTAGGGTCCACCCGCATTGGTATGACGATTGCAGAGAACACCAGCACACCGTGGGTAAAGCTCGCGGTGGCTTCATTCCAACCAACGGAGACTGCACATGCTCGTTTCGATTCCTCAGATGACCCGCCTTGCCGCGGCCCTGGCCGTGAGCCTGGCCGTGGCGCTGCCCGCTGCGGCGCAAGCCAATATTGAAAAGCTCAAGCAGATGAAGGTCGCCACCACCGACCTGAACATCCCGCTGGTGCCGCAGACCGGCGCGAACGCCAACGCCATCAAGGAAAACCTGAAGCGCATCAAGCTGCCGGCGGGCTTCAAGATCGACCTCTACGCCATCGTGCCCGACGCGCGCCACATGGCGGTGGCCCCCAACACCAACATGTTATTCGTCGGCACACGCAAGACCACTGTCTGGGCCGTGACCAACCGCAACAGCGGCGAGACGGCGACCGAGGTCAAATCGTTCGCCCCAAGCCTGAAGTTCACTAATCCCAACGGTGTGTGCTGGACCAAAGACGGCTTCCTCATCGTGGCCGAGCACAACCGCATTCTCAACTTCCCCGCGGCCGAGTTCTTCTACGAAGGCCCGGACGTGGCGGTGATCGAGGTCGTGCCGCAGGGCGGGCTGATCCCGGTCGAAGAAGAGTCGTACAACCACGGCGCGCGCGTGTGCAAGGTCGGGCCGGACAACATGCTCTACGTCTCGCTGGGCCAACCGCACAACGTGCAACCGCGCGACAAGATCAAGCTCTACAACGAGGTCGGCATCGGCGGCATGGTGCGCATGGACCCCTTCAGCGGCGCCAAGCGCGAGGTCTACGCCACCGGCATCCGCAACTCGGTGGGGCATGACTTCAACCCCAAGGACGGCACACTGTGGTTCACCGACAACCAGACCGACGGCATGGGTGACGACATCCCCTTGGGCGAGATCAACCGCATCACGGCCAAGGGCCAGTTCTTCGGCTACCCGTGGAAGCAGGGCAAGACACGCATCACCGACCACGGCTACGACAAGGACCCGCTGCCGGCGAACATCACCGACCCGCAGGTCTACACCACGGCGCACGCGGCCGACCTGGGCATGAGCTTCTACAGCGGCAAGATGTTTCCCGCGAAGTACCAGGGTGGCTTCTTCTCGGCGCAGCATGGCTCGTGGAACCGCACCAAGCCGGTGGGCGCGCAGGTGATGTTCACCTCGCTCAAGTCTGACGGCACGGCGGACAAGACGGAAGTCTTTGCCGAAGGCTGGCTCGACGCCAACGGCCTGTACCGCGGCCGCCCGGTCGACGTGGCGGTGATGAAGGACGGCTCGCTCTTGATCAGCGACGACTTCGCCGGTGCGCTCTACCGTGTGACCTACACCGCGCCGTAAAAGCACCCATGGTAGCCACCAGGCTGCCGTGTCAGCATGACCCTGCACCTGCGGCCAGCCCCTCCGGGCTGACGCAGGTGTTTTCTTGAGCACCCCATGCATCGATCGATCTTCATCCTGGCGCTGGCGCTGCCTTGGCTCGCTTCGGGCGCCAGTGCGCAAGCACGCGACGCCGAAGCCGGCCGCACCAAGGCGCAAAGCTGCGCTGTGTGCCACGGGCAAAATGGCATTTCCATCACCCCCGACGCGCCGCACCTGGCGGGACAGCCGGTGATCTACCTCGTGGCGCAACTGCGTGCCTACCGCGGCGGCACACGCGCCCACGAAGTCATGGGTCTGATGGCCAAACCTCTGAGTGACGATGACATCTCCAACCTCGCAGCCTGGTTCAACTCGATCCGTGTCGATGCCCAACTGCCGCGCTGAGCTGCTGCTCACCACCCTGTGCGCTGCGGTCTCGCTGGCGCATGGCCAGGTACGTGACGGGCGCGACGAGCGCGTGATCATCAGCGTCAGCGGCGCCGAGCAGCGCGTGCTCGATGCGCCGATGGCCATCAGCGTGGTCGACGCCGAACAACTGCG
>JANLYV010000610.1:0-26864 GCA_031365825.1 Rubrivivax sp.
CACAGCGCACGGTGGTTGAAGAGCGAGGGCGAGCCGATGGCATTGAGGAAGCGGCCCATCTCTTCGGCGATGCGCGAACGGCCGATGTGGATGGCCACCTCTTCGGGCCTGCCTTCGTCCATCGCCTTCCTGATGCGCGGCGCGATCTTGGCGTAGGCGTCTTCCCAGCTGATGCGCCGCCATTGACCACCACCACGCGGGCCGACGCGTTCCAGCGGGTAGAGCAGCCGGTCGGCGTAGGTGTTGATGCTAGGCCCGCTCTGGCCTTTGGCGCACAGGCTCTTGCCGTTGTTGGGGTCGTCGGGGTTGCCGCCGACCTTGACCAATTGGCCGTCGATGACGTAGCCCTGGATGCCGCACACGGTGGAGCAGTTCAGGCACACGCTCTTGACGATGGTGGCGCGCGCGTAGTCGTTCTTCAGCCGCCCGCGGCCGTTGGCGCGGCGCTGCGCCTTGCGCTGGCCGATCAAGGGACGCTCGGCGGCTTCGGCCGCACCGGGTGCGAGGGCGATGGTGTCGCCCAGTGCTAACGTGCCAAGGGCGCTGACGCCACCTTGCATGAATGTGCGGCGTGACGACGCCGGCTTCTTGGATGTGCTCATGGTCGTCCCCCTTCAGGCCTTGCGCGGCTTCATCCAGACCACGCGCCGCTCTGGCGGAAAGTGGCTGGCCTGCTGCGTCCAGGTCTCGATCTCGTAGGAGTACGGGTCGTGCACGCGGCCCTTGGGCACCTTGGTTTCGAGCGCGAGGTTGTGGCCGCGGTAGGTGACGCGAGGTCGGGTCTTCTCTTCGGGCTTGAGCGGCTTGGCCTCTTTGCCTTTGGCCGCCATGAACAGCGACCAGGGCGACTGCGGGTCATTCGCGTCACCGAAGTGAAAGACCTCGGCCGGACAGGTTTCGACGCAGGCCGGCTCCATGCCGACATCGAGCCGGTGCGAGCAGAAGTCGCATTTGTCGGCGATGTCGTTGTCGTCGCAGCCGATGGCGCCGTAGGGGCAGGCTGTTTCGCAGGCGCCGATGTGTTCGCAGCGATCGGGGTCGACGCGCACGATGCCGTCCTTGCCTTTGACGATGGCGATACGGTCACAGGCTTTGAGGCAGGGCGTGTCTTCGCATTGCATGCACAGCGTGGGCAGGAAGCTGCGCTTGACTTTGGGGAACTTGCCTTCGTCGAGGTAGTAGACCTTGGTACGAAAGCGCCCGAGCGGTACGGTGTTTTCGACCTTGCAGGCCACGCTGCAGGCGTGGCAGCCGATGCAGCGTTCAACGTCCAGCGCCATGCGCCAGTCGGCGCTGCGGCCGGTCTTCGGGTTGGGGCGGGTTTCAGTGACGGCCATGGCGCGCTCCCGTGGCGATGGATTCGGCGCGGTGGGCGGCGTGGCCGTTGAGGGTGCGGCGTGTGCGTGAGCGTGAAGGGATCAGCATGGCGTGGCTCCTGGTGTCGCTGGATGCGGCCTTACAACTCTACTGGGTGTCGCGTCATTCATGCGCGTGCGGCGCTGTAGAGTGACCCCGCAAGCGGCGTCGACACGACACCGCAACGGAGTCGCCGATGCACACCACAAGCTCCCCGCTGACCCAGCTCAAAGACCCCGCCCTGTTGAAGACCGATGCCCTCATCGGCGGCGAATGGGTAGTCAGCACGTCACGATTTCAGATCACCGACCCGGCCACGGGCCAGCATCTGGCCGACGTCGCCAACCACGGCGCCGAAGCCGCGCAGACGGCCATTGCGGCGGCCGACAGGTCCTGGCCCATGTGGCGCATCAAGACCGCGAAAGAACGCCATGGGGTGTTGATGAAGTGGTTCGCGCTGCTGCACCAACATGCCGACGACCTGGCGCGCATCATGACCGCAGAACAAGGCAAGCCGCTGGCCGAGGCCCGCGGCGAAGTGGTCTACGGCGCGAGCTTCATCGAATGGTTCGCCGAAGAGGCGCGACGCCTGTACGGCGAGACGATTCCCAGCACCGACCCGAACAAGCGCTACCTCGTCATCAAGCAACCGGTGGGCGTGTGCGCGGCCATCACGCCGTGGAACTTCCCCATCGCCATGATCACGCGCAAGGTCGCGCCGGCACTCGCAGCCGGCTGCCCGGTGGTCATCAAGCCGGCCGAACAAACACCGCTGTCGGCGCTGGCGCTGGCCGAGCTGGCGCAGCGTGCCGGCATGCCCGCCGGCGTGTTGAACGTGATCACCGCCGACGCGGCGAACTCCATCGAGATCGGCAAGCTGCTGTGCGCCAGCACGGTGGTGCGGCACTTGTCGTTCACCGGCTCGACCGAGGTCGGCCGCATCCTGGCGCAGCAGTGCGCACCGACGGTGAAGAAGCTGAGTCTTGAGCTCGGCGGCAACGCGCCCTTCATCGTCTTCGACGACGCCGATGTCGACAGCGCCGTGGAAGGTGCGATGGTCAGCAAGTACCGCAACGCCGGCCAGACCTGCGTCTGCGCCAACCGTTTTTACGTACAGGATGCGGTGTACGACAACTTCGTCGCCAAGCTGGCCGAGAAGACACGCGGCATCAAGCTGGGCAACGGTTTCGAGGCCGGCGTGATGCAGGGCCCGTTGATCGATGCGCAGGGCATGGACAAGGTCGAAAGCCATGTCGCCGACGCGCTGGCCAAGGGCGCGCGCCTGGTCACCGGCGGGCACAGGCAAGGCGAGCGCTTCTACACGCCTACCGTGTTAGCTGAGGTGACAGGCCAGATGCTGTGCACACGCGAAGAAACCTTCGGACCGGTGGCGCCGGTGCAGCGTTTTCACAATGAAGCCGAGGTCGTCGCGCTGGCCAATGCCACGGAATTCGGCCTGGCGAGCTACTTTTACAGCCGCGACATCGGCCGCATCTTCCGCGTCGGCGAAGCGCTGGAATACGGCATGGTGGGCGTCAACACCGGCTTGATCTCCACCGCCGAAGTGCCCTTCGGCGGCGTCAAACAATCGGGCCTGGGCCGCGAAGGTGGGCACCAGGGCATGGACGACTATGTCGAGCTGAAGTACCTGTGTTTGGGCGACCTTCACAAGTAGCCGCCACGCTCATTTTCGTTGCGATCATTCGTCGCTTTTACTCGTCGCTTTTACTCGTCATTGGCTGCCGCCCCCAGCCCACGATCCGCCGCATGCGCCATGCCCAGGCTGCCCATGGGCGCGACCGACGCAGCCTGGCCCAGCGCGCGGCGCATCAGCGACTCGGCGTCGGCCGCCTGCGACGGGAACAAGGCCAGGCCCGCCGCCACCGTCACATGGCATTCACGGCCGCTGACGTTGAAAGCCTGCGTCAGCGACTGCGCCAGCTTGGCCATGACGCGGTCGCCGTCGTCACTGGCTTCGATCCAGGCCAGCAGCACGGCGAAGGTGTCGGCGCCGATGGAGGCCACCACGTCGCTGGCACGCAAGCCCGAGCGCAGCCGCACTGCCACCTTGCGCCGCAGCACGTTGGTGGATTCGGCGCCGAGGATGACGGCCATCGCCGCCAGGCCTTCGATGCGCAGCACGATCAGCGCCATCGGCGCCGGCTCGCGCGCACGCAGCGCCACCAGGTGCGTCATGTGTTCGAGCAGCTGCATGTGATTCGGCAGCCCGGTGGAGAGGTCGGTGGCGTAGGCCTTGCGCGCGGTCTGGTCGAGCTGTTTGCGCTCGATCGCCAGGCGCAGCACGCGGCCCAGCGTGGACGCATCCACCGGCGCCAGCACGTCCTGCACGCCCAGCTGCAACAGGCGCGTGGCCACCGCGACGTCGGGCTCGGGCGTGACCACCACCACCGCGGCGTCGAGCACGGCTTGCGAGAGGGCCGGCCACACCAGCAGCGAAGACGGGTCGCGCATTTCGATCACCACCGCGTCCTGCGGCTGCATGCGCAGCTGTTCAGCCGCTTCGGCCAACGTGGCGCAGCGCTGCACGACGAAGGGGCCGTAGGCCGAACCCCAAAGATCGGGGGCTTGCGGGCTGACGCAAAGGATCTGGAAAGGTTCGGACATCTGGACTCACCACTCCCGGCCGGATGATGGGGGCTGGCTGCAGCATCGAAGCCCCCGGCTTTCCCGGGCATGGATGGCGTGGCGCGGCCGGGTGGGTCGCCGCGCGAACATAGGGAGTTCGCAAACGGTCTCGCGGTGCTATGTTCGCCGCGTCACGGCCGCTGGTCTAACACCCGAGAGAATCCACATGTCCTCGTCGCGCACCCACCTCGCCACGCTCGTGCTCATGCTGGGTCTGCTGCTCAGCGCCTGCGGTGGCAACGACGCCACGGCGCCGGCCGCCGACAAGTTCGGCGCGGTGACGCAGCCGGGCAAACGTGCCCTGGCCGTGCCGATCACGGTCGACGCCAAGGCGCTTTTTGACTGGGCCGAATTCAAGTACCCGAGCCTGTTCCCCAAGGGGCCACAGAACTTCCCGCTGGTGCATCTGAACGTCAGCTACACCGTGCGTGCCTATCCCAACGGCAACTACCTCGGCCTGACCGCCGGCGGCGAGATCTACGGCCTGGGCCCCGTCTTCACCGGTGGCGAGTTGCTGTCATTCGGCAAGATCACGGACTACGTGGCATTGGTGCAGGGTGATGCCTGCCTGGTCTATCCAGGCTCGTGTGACCCGCCTCCGCCCACCGGCGGCAACAACGGCTGCTTCGACCCCGCCTTGCTGGCCTTGACCACCGGCTACAGAGCCCATCTGGTGTATGACGTATCTGGCACGGGGGCGACGGGCGAACAGACCGTCGACAGCGAGATCGTGGGACCCGACACCTTCGAAAGCCAGTCCGCCATCAAGATCACGACGCTGGCCCGGAGTGCGCTCACCCTGCTGAACGTCACCACCAACTCGCTGGCAAAGATCGACAGCTTCGAACAACTGGCGGCCAACGGCTACGTGCGCACGCTCGGCAGCGTGATTGAAGCCAGTGACGGCACCGTGGTGCTACCCGGCATGACCGACCCGACCGCGTTCATCTCCAAGCTGGTGCTGAATCCGCCGACACTCAATCTCGAGATCGGGCTGGCGCTGGGCCAGAGCGTCACGGTCTCCACCACCAACACCACCACCATCCTGCAGCCAGCGGGTCTGCCGCCGTCCAGTCATGCTTCGACTCTCACGCATACCTATGAAGCGCGCGAAACCATCACGGTGCTGGGCCGATCGTTCAACACCTGTCGCTACCGCGAAACCGAGGCTGGCGTGAGCGAGGTCACCACCACCTGGTACCTGCTGGGCAAGGGGCCGGTGGCGGTGCAGATCGAGAGCCGCTCGGGCACCGATCTCCAGTCATTGAAACTGAAGTCGGGCACGATCAACGGCGCGGCGATCTGATATTTCTGGCGGCCCTGTCCATCGCGGTCAGCCTCGCGCATCCATGCACAGGTGCGGCACGCCGCCGCACCCTAGTCTCAACCCTGGAGAAGATCATGGAATTCGTGCTGACCTTTCAACAATCCGCCGCCGTCTACGAACGCAACATGGACCCGGTGCATGGCCCCGCCGCGCTGTTGCCGTGGAAGCAATACATGGACGCGGTGGCCGCCGCCGGCGTGATGCGCGGCGGCAACCGTCTCGACCCCTTCGCCCTCACCAGCGTGCGCGTGCGCGACGGCAAGCGCCAGGTGCAGGACGGGCCTTTCGCGGACAGCAAAGAGCTGCTAGGCGGCTACATCGTCATCGACGTGCCCTCGCTCGACGAAGCGCTGCGCTGGGCCGAACGCAGCCCGAGCTCGCTGGTGGGTTGCACCGAGGTACGGCCGGTGCTGGCGATGGGCGCCAACGCGTGAACGCGGGCGGCCTGGCCGCCACCCACGATGCCGCCGTGGCGGCGGCGCGCGCCTCCTACGGTCGGCTGTTAGCGTGGCTGGCCTGGCAGTGGCGCGACATCGCCGCAGCCGAAGATGCACTCGGCGAGGCCTTCGCGTCGGCGCTGGCGCGTTGGCCGCGCGACGGCGTGCCGGCCTCGCCCGAAGGCTGGCTGTTGATCGCCGCCAAGCGCCAGCTGTTGATGGCGGCGCGGCGCCAGCGCCTGGCCGACGACCCCACACTCACCGTGCTGTGGCCGAGTGAACACGAAGCGGCGCCGGATGTGCAAGCCATGCCCGACAGCCGCCTGCGACTGATGTTCGTCTGTACGCACCCGGCCATCGACGCCAACGTGCGCTGTGCGCTGATGCTGCAGACGGTGCTGGGCCTGGAGGCCGCGCACATCGCCTCGGCCTTCCTCGTCTCGCCGCAGGCCATGGCCAAGCGGCTGGTGCGGGCCAAGGCCAAGATCAAGGCCAGCGGCATTCGTTTCGAAGAGCCTGCGCCCGACGTGTGGGAAGCGCGCGTGCATGCCGTGCTGGAAGCCATCTACGGCGCCTACGTGCTCGACGCCGGCCACGTGAGCGACGGCCGCGCCGGCGAGCTCGCGCTGGAAGCGCTGTACCTGGCCGAGCTGGTGGCGGCGCATCTGCCGCGGCACGCCGAAGGCTTTGGCCTGCTCGCGCTCTTGCGCCTGTGCGAAGCACGCAAGCCGGCGCGCATCGGCGCCGCGGGCGCCTTCGTGCCGCTCGACCAACAGGACACGGCGCGCTGGGACCACGCGCTGATCGAAGCCGCAGGCCAGGACCTGGCGCGCGCGGCGGCATTGCGCGACCCGGGGCCGTTCCAGCTGGAAGCAGCGATTCAGGCCGCACACAGCCATCGTGCCGTCAGCGCCCACACGCCATGGGCTGACATCGTGGTGTTGTACGAGCAACTGCTCTTGCTGGCGCCAACCATCGGTGCGCGCATCGGCCACGCGGTGGCGCTGGCGCGCGCCAGCGGCGATGCCGCGCTGGGCTTGGGTTGTCTCGATGCCATCGACCTGGCGGCGGTGCGTGAGCACCAGCCCTGGTGGGCCGCGCGCGCTCACCTGCTGCAGGCACTGGCCCGGCACGAAGCCGCGTCAGTGGCCTACGGCCGCGCGCTGGCATTGACCACCGACCCGGCCCTGCGCGAGTTCCTGTCGTCACGCATGCGCAGCTAGAATTCGCGCCACCACGCGGGTGTAGTTCAATGGCAGAACGGCAGCTTCCCAAGCTTCATACGAGGGTTCGATTCCCTTCACCCGCTCCAGACATGACAAAGGGTCCGTGCGGGCCCTTTGTCATGTCCGGGGTGAGTGCAGCGATGAAGCACCCTCGGCTTCGCTCAACGTGTGTCCGGGGAACTCGCGTTGGAGATCGGGTCGCGCGTCAGTTCAAGGTTGGCAACCCCTCACCCGTTCTTCGCCAACCATTCGATCATCGCGTCCAGCGCCGGCATGGCGCGTGCTGCCTGTGGATGGTTGACGAGTGCCGCCACCGCGTACACCGTGCCGCTGTGGCCGGTGACGTAGCCGGCCAGAGCGCGCGCGTCGAGCAGGCTGCCGGTCTTGAGGAAGGCGCGGCCCGTGGCGAAGCCGTTCTGCATGCGCCGCTGCAGAGTGCCGTCGACACCGGCCACCGGCAGCGACTCGACGAAGCTGCGCGCCTCGTGCGAATGCCAGGCCGCCAGCAGCAGCTGCACCAAGGCGCGCGGCTTGCCACGTTCGGTGCGCGACAGCCCCGAGCCGTTGTCGAGTTCGATGTCGTCTTCGGCCAGCCCCTGGCGGCGCAGCCAGGCGTGCACGCTGGCCTGCGCGCCGGGCAGTGACGCCGCACGCAGCGGGAAGCCACGCGCCATCGACAACATCAGGTGGCGCGCGGTGAGGTTGTTGCTGCTCTTGTTCATGTCGCGCAGGATCTGCGGCAGCGGCTCGGACAAGTGCGTCGACCAGGGCAGCAGCGGCTCGTCCTCGGCACGCAGTTGCGGCCAGCGGTCGCTCAACGGGTTGCCGCCGGTGAGGTCGATCTCGCGCACCTGGCCGGCGAGCGTGCCGCCGACCTGCTGCCACATGCGTGCCACGGCCGCGCCCACGTGCTCGGGGCCGCGCGGCGCCATCACCGTCTTCAGCATGGTGTGCCGTGGGCTGCGTGTGCCCTTCAGTGCGACCTGCATCACGCCTTCGTCGAGCATCAGCGCGTCGGGCCACGCGTGGCGCGGGCGGTCGGGCTCGGGCGTGTGGCGATGGTCTGCGTCGGTCAAGGCGAAGGCCGAGTGGTCGAGCAGGATGTCGCCGCCGATCTCGCTCAGACCCTGGCGGCGCATGCGCAGCATCCAACCCTGCAGCTCGGCGGTGCTCAGGCGCGCATCACCGCCGCCGACGATCATCAGGTTGCCGTTCAAGCGGCCGTGGGCGATAGGCCCGGTGACGAAGGCATGGGTGCGCCAGCGCCAGCGTGGGCCCAGCATGTCTAACGCCGCAAGTGCGGTGACCAGCTTGGCGGTCGAGGCCAGCACGTAAGGCGCGTCGGCGTTGATGGCCGCGACTTCGCGCCTGCCGTCCACCGGCTGCACGAAGATGCCGAAGCTCGACAGCGGCAGGCCGCTACCCGACAAGGCGCGCAGCAAGGCCTGGGGCGCCGCCACTGCGGGCGCTGCGGCAGGTGCAGCGTCAGCCAGCAGCGCGTGCATCGCGTACAGCAGGCCGACCACGCCCACCAGGCAGCTTCGGGCAGAATTTCGCATCACCCAAGGCTAGCCACGAGCGGCCTCTCACATCGGCCGAACAGCGGCTGCACAGCCTGCCAATTTCCGGCCTCACACCATGGACCCGACCGACCCGCCGTTTGCGCGCACCGTGCGCAGCTACGTGCTGCGCGCCGGCCGCATGGGCACGGGCCAGCAGCGCGCGCTGACTGAGCTCGGGCCGCGCTTCGTGCTGCCGTTTGCGCCGGCACCGCTGGACCTGCCTCAGTTGTTCGGCCGGCACGCGCCCTGCATCGTCGAGATCGGCTTCGGCATGGGGGCAGCCACGGCCGACATTGCCGCCGCACGGCCCGAGCTCGACTTCATCGGCATCGAAGTGCACGAGGCCGGTGTGGGCGCGCTGTTGCGCCTGATCGGCGAACGCGGTTTGACGAACCTGCGCATCGTGCGCCACGACGCCGTGGCCGTGATGGCACAGATGCTTGCGCCCGCGTCGCTGTCCGGCATCCACATCTTCTTCCCCGACCCGTGGCACAAGAAGCGCCACCACAAGCGCCGGCTCATTCAACCCGCGTTCGTCGCGCAATTGGTGACACGCCTGGCCCCAGGCGGCGTGCTGCATTGCGCCACCGACTGGCAGCCCTATGCCGAGCAGATGCTCGAGGTGTTGTCGGCCGAGCCGGGCCTGGTGAACAGCGCGGCGGCTTATGCGCCGCGGCCCGAGTACCGCCCACTGACCAAGTTCGAAGCGCGCGGCGTGGCGCTGGGCCACGGCGTGTGGGACCTGGTCTTCAATCGGCCCAGGTGATCCAGCCGGTGAAGTAGGTCACCAGCACCATCACGCCGAAAGCGATGCGGTACCAGGCAAAGGGCGTGAAGGTGTGGCTGGCGATGTAGCGCAGCAGCCAGCGCACGCACAGCCAGGCGAAGATGAAAGAGAACACCAGGCCGACCGCGAACATCGGCGCATCGGCCGAGGACAAGGCGGCGCGCTCTTTGTACAGGCTGTAGACGCCGGCGCCTATGAGCGTGGGGATGGCCAGGAAGAAGCTGAAGTCGGTGGCCGCCTTGCGCGACAAGCCGAGCAGCATGCCGCCGATGATGGTCGCGCCGGAGCGGCTGGTGCCCGGAATCATGCCCAGGCATTGCACGAAGCCGACCTTCAGCGCATCCAGCGGCGTGAGCTCATCCACGGTAGCCACGCGCACCACCACCCCCTGCCGGCGCTCGGCCCACAGGATGATGAAGCCGCCGACGATGAAGGCCGTGGCCACCACCGGGCCGTTGAAGAGATACGCCTTGATGGTCTTGTAGAGCAGCACGCCCAGCACCGCGGCGGGCAGGAAACCGATGCCGACATTGAGCACGAAGCGCCGCGCCTGGGCGTCGCTGGCCAGGCCCGTCACCGCGCTGCGCAGGCGTTGCCAGTAGACGATGACCACGGCGAGGATGGCTCCGGTCTGGATGGCGATGTCGAAGACCTTGGCCTTGGCATCGGCCAGGCCGAGCAGCGAGCCGGCGAGGATCAGGTGCCCGGTGGACGACACCGGCAGGAATTCGGTGAGCCCTTCGACCACGCCCATGAGGGCGGCCTTGATCAACAGCACAGGGTCCACGCGTGGCGCTTTCGGTCTGCGAAAAGCGGCGGATCATACCGGCGTTGCTGGCTGCCATCGGCCGCCGCAGCCCAGCTCATCGTGTGGCCGGCACGAGCGTGATTTCCACCCCGCGGGCGCTGATGTTCACCGCCCCCGGCGCCATGCCCGCACGCTGCAGCACAGCGGCTTTCTCAGGCGGCAGCCGGTACACGCTGAAGCCTTCGAGCACACGCTCGGTCAGCACCGTGCCGAGCCGCTCCACTTGCGGCCGCAGCGGGCTGCCACCGCTGTTGAAAGCGAACTGCAACACGCGCACCTGCGCCAGGCGCAGGCTCTGGTCGGTGGGCTCGTAGCGCAGCGCCGACTCAAGCGCCAGGCTGCCGGGCCATTGGCCACCGAAGAGGCGGTCGCGGGCGCTGACGTCGAGTTCGAGCGCGAGGCGGTTGCGTTCGGGAATGAGGCGCAGCCGGGGTGCGGCGATGACCACGTCGAGCACCTCCAGCAAGCGCCGGTCCAGCGGGAAGGCGCGTTCGAGCAGGCGCTGCAATTCGCTTTCGCTGAAGCTCACGCTGCGCGTATCGAGTGCGCCGCAGGCCACCAGCGTGGTGGCCAGGGAACACAGCGCCGTCAGCTTGATGAGGCTTGCGCGACGGGTGAAGGTGGCGGATGCTGGCATTGGGTTTGATGGCGACGGATCGGAGGGTGGCGCACACGTGGCGTTGCCAGTTTGACCCATAGCGGCGCGATTGGCTACATTACTGACCCATTGGTCATTAAACGGTCGGTCGTCAAAAAATCAACCCGCATGGTCCCCCTTCGCCAACGCCGCAAAGAGACCCGGCCCCAGGAATTGCTCGACGCCGCACTCGAACTTTTCGTCGAGAAGGGCTTTGCCGCGACGCGTTCCGAAGAGGTCGCGCAGCGCGCCGGCGTCTCCAAGGGCACGCTGTACCTCTATTACCCGAGCAAGCACGAGCTTTTTAAAGCAGTCGTGCGGCAGAACTTGTCGAACCTCATCGCCGAAGGTCTGGAGCTGAGCAAGCACTTCGTCGGCACGGCTTCGCAGCTGCTGGTCGAGCTCATCAACGTGTGGTGGGAACGCATGGGCAACACGCCCGCGGCGGGCATCCACAAGATCGTGCTGTCGGAGGTGCGCAACTTCCCCGACCTGGCACAGTTCTATACCGATGAAGTCATCAAACCGGCCGACCAGCTCTTCTCCGGTGCGGTGCAACGTGGCATAGCCAGCGGCGAGTTCCGTGACTTGCCGGTGCACGAAGTGGCGCATGCGCTGATGGCGCCGGTGATCTTCATGGCGCTGCACCGGCATTCCTTCGGCGCCTGCCCGGTGGTGGGTGTCGAGATGGACCCGGCCGTGATGCTGCGCACGCAGCTTGACCTGGTGCTGCGCGGGCTGCAGGTGCGCGAAGCGCCTGCTGCCAAACCCAAGCCCGGACCCCGGGCCAAAGCGAGCAAGGCGAAATGATGACCAAGAGAAGCCGCTGGATCGTCGCGATCGTCGCGCTGGTCTTGATCGCGTTCACCGGCTGGCGCATCGTGCAGCAGCGACGCGCCAACGCCGAAGCTGCGGCCAAGCCCGTGGTGGCGCAGGCCATCGACCTCGCCGCCGGCGACGTGGCCATCGCGCGCCGGCGCGAGCTTTCGACCACGCTGCCGGTTTCGGGCGGGCTGCGCGCCGTCAACAGCGCGTTCGTGCGCGCCAAGGTCGCGGCCGAGGTGCGCGAAGTGCTGGTGCGCGAAGGCGATCGCGTCGAACGTGGCCAGGTGCTGGTGCGTCTGGACGACACCGAATACCAGTGGCGCCTGCGCCAGGCCGAAGACCAGGCGGCTGCGTCGAAAGCCCAGCTCGACATCACTGAGCGCACGCTCACCAACAACAAGGCGCTGGTCGACCAGGGCTTCATCTCGACCACGGCGCTGGACACCTCGGTCAGCAGCGCCGCCGGCGCACGTGCTTCGCTGCAGGCGGCGCGTGCCGCGGCCGAGCTGGCACGCAAGTCGGTGGGCGACGCGGTGCTACGCGCACCACTCGCCGGGCTGGTCTCGCAGCGCCTGGTGCAGCCGGGTGAACGCGTCGCCATCGACGCCAAACTGGTGGAAGTGGTGGACCTGTCGCGCATCGAGCTCGAAGCGGCGATGACGCCCGAAGACGTGGCCGGCGTGCGCGTCGGCCAGCTTGCCAAACTACAGATCGACGGCCTGGCCGAGCCGGTGCCAAGCCGCGTGGTGCGCATCAACCCGAGCACGCAGACCGGTACGCGCGCGGTGATGGTCTACCTCGCGCTCGACGCCCACCCGGCCCTGCGCCAGGGGCTCTTTGCGCGCGGCGCGATCGAGATGGAGAGCCAGATCACGCTGGTGGTGCCGCAGAGCGCCGTGCGGCTGGACCAGGCCCAGCCTTACGTGCTGCTGCTGGACAACGGCCGTGTGTTGCAGCGCGTGGTGAGCACCGGCGCGCGCGGCGAGATCACACTCGACGGCGCCAGCGACGGCACGCGGGAAACCGGCGTCTCCGTGAGTGGCATCGATGAAGGCGCCACCGTGCTGCGCGGCAGCGTCGGCGCGCTGCGCGACGGCGCGCTGGCGCGGCTGCCGGGCAAGACGGTCATCAGCGCCACGCCCGCGTCGGCCGCCTCGCGTTAAACGTTAGAACACTCAAGGCACCCGCCCGCCATGTGGTTCACGCGCGTCTCGATCGCCAACCCAGTGCTGGCCACGATGGTGATGTTGGCCTTCGTCGTGCTCGGCCTCTTCAGCTACCAGCGCCTGGCCATCGACCAGTTCCCCAACATCGATGTGCCCACCGTGGTGGTGCAGATGGACTACCCCGGTGCGTCGCCCGAGATCGTCGAGAGCGAGGTCACGAAGAAGGTCGAGGAAGCGGTGAACACGGTGGCCGGCATCTCGGCCCTGTCGTCGCGCTCGTACGAAGGCAGCTCGGTGGTCATCGTCGAGTTCAACCTCGATGTCGACGGCCGCAAGGCCGCCGACGACGTGCGCGAAAAAGTCGCGCTGATCCGCCCGCTGCTGCGCGATGAGGTCAAGGACCCGCGCATCTCGCGCTTCGACCCGGCGAGCACGCCTGTCTTCAACGTCGCCGTGCTCGCCACCGACGGCAAGAAGTCGCCGCAGGAGCTCACCACCTGGGCCACGCAGGTGCTGCAAAAACGGCTGGAGAACGTGCGCGGCGTCGGCGCCGTCAGCATCGTTGGTGGCGTCGAGCGCGAGATCAACGTCTACGTTCGGCCGCAGGCGATGGAAGCGCTGGGCGTGGGCATCGACAGCATCGTAGCCGCGCTGAAGAGCGAAAACCAGGAGCTGCCGCTGGGCGCCATCCGCTCGCGCGAACAAGAGCGCGTGGTGCAGATCAGCGCGCGGCTGAAAACACCGGCCGACTTCCGCGACATCGTCGTCGTGCGCCGCAACGCGGTGCCCATCAAACTCTGGCAACTCGCCGACGTGGTCGACGGCCCGCAGGAGCTGGAGCGCGTGGCGCTTTACAACGGCGTGCGCACGGTGCTCTTGTCGGTGCAGAAGAGCCAGGGCGAAAACACCATCGCCGTGGTCGATGGGCTGAAAAAAGCGCTGGCCGAGACCGAGAAACTGCTGCCGCCGGGCGTGAAGACCGAGATCAACCGCGACAACTCACGCTCCATCCGCATCTCGGTGGCTAACGTGCAACGTACGCTGATCGAAGGCGCGCTGCTGACCATCACCATCGTCTTCCTCTTCCTCAATTCCTGGCGCTCGACGGTGATCACCGGCCTGACGCTGCCGATCGCGCTCATCGGCACCTTCCTCTTCATGTACATCTTCGGCTTCACCATCAACACCATCACGCTGATGGCGCTGTCGCTGTGCGTGGGCTTGTTGATCGACGACGCCATCGTCGTGCGCGAAAACATCGTGCGCCATGTGGCGCTTGGCAAAAGCGCGCACGACGCGGCGCTGGCCGGCACGCAAGAGATCGGGCTGGCGGTGCTGGCCACCACGCTGTCCATCGTCGCCGTGTTCCTGCCCATCGGTTTCATGGGCGGCATCATCGGCAAGTTCTTCCACGAGTTCGGCATCACCATCGCCGCCGCGGTGCTGATCTCGATGTTCGTCAGCTTCACGCTCGACCCGATGTTGTCGAGCATCTGGCACGATCCACAAGCACACGGCGTGCACCGTGGGCCACCGGTGACGCTGTACGACAAGACCCTAGGCCGGGTGACGGGCTGGTTCGACCGGCTCACCACCGCCTTTTCCGACACCTACCAGGCGTTGTTGGCCTGGTCGCTGCAACACCGGCTGAAAACGCTGGCGGTGGCGCTGGCCAGCTTCATCGGCAGCTTCTTCATCATCCCCATCCTCGGCGCCGAGTTCGTGCCCAAGGCCGATTTCTCGGAAACCGGCGTGGCCTTCTATACGCCGGTGGGCTCGTCGCTGGAAGTCACCGAGCAGCGCGCGAAACAGGTCGACCTGGCGCTGCGTGAATTGCCTGAAGTGCGCTACACGGTGACCACCATCAACAGCGGTTTCGCACAGGGCAAGATCTACGCCTCGGTCTACGTGCGGCTGGTCGACCGCAAGGACCGCCAGCGTTCGGTGGCCGAGCTGGCGCGGACTATGCGCGAGCGCCTGGCGCGCATTCCCGGCATCACCGTCACCAACGTCGGTGTCACCGACCTCGGCGGCAACAAGAGCCTGCAGTTCTCGGTGCAGGGCAGCGACCTGGCCGAGCTCGAACACCTGTCGCGCCAGATAACGTCCAAGTTACGCGCCATCCCGGGGTTGGTGGACCTGGACACGACGCTCAAGCCCGACAAGCCGACCATCGCCATCGAGGTCAAGCGTGATGCCGCGGCCGACCTCGGCCTCAACGTGAACGCGCTGGCCACGGCGCTGCGCACGCTGGTGGCAGGGCAGACCGTGGGCAACTGGCGCGCCAGCGACGGCGAGAACTACAACGTCAACGTTCGCTTGCCCCCGAGCAGCCGCGATACGCTGGCCGACCTGCAGGCGCTGCCGATGGTGGTGGCGGCCGCGGCCGACGGCAGCGCGCGCGTGGTGCGCGTGGCGCAGGTGGCCAACGTCATACCCTCGACCGGGCCGAACCAGGTGAACCGGCGCGACCTGAACCGCGAGATCAACATCGACGCCAACGCCTTCGGCCGCAGCAGCGGCGAAGTCTCGGCCGACATACGCGCCGCGCTGGATGAGATCGCCTGGCCGCCGGGTTACCGCTACAGCTTCGGCGGCAGCACCAAGAACATGCAGGACTCGTTCGGCTACGCCCTCGGCGCGCTGGCGCTGGCCATCGTCTTCATCTACATGATCCTGGCGAGCCAGTTCAAGAGCTTCCTGCAGCCGCTGGCGCTGATGAGTTCGCTGCCACTCACGCTCATAGGCGTGGTGCTGGCGCTGCTGATGTTTCGCTCGACGCTGAACATGTTCTCCATCATCGGCATCGTCATGCTGATGGGCCTGGTGACGAAAAACGCCATCCTCTTGATCGACTTCACTATTCGCAGCCGCGAGGCCGGCATGGCGCGCCACGAGGCCTTGCTGTTTGCCGCCAAGGTGCGGCTGCGGCCGATCCTGATGACGACGCTGGCGATGGTTTTCGGCATGGTGCCGCTGGCCTTCGCGCTGACCGAAGGGGCCGAGCAGCGCGCACCGATGGGGCAGGCCGTGATCGGTGGCGTCATCACCTCTTCGTTGCTGACGCTGGTGGTGGTGCCGGTGATCTACTGCTACCTCGACGACCTGGCTGCCTGGGCGCGCCGACGCTGGCGCAAGGGCGGCAAGATCGCCGAGGCCAGCACCTAGAATTCCGCCCCGAACTCGCCACCCACCGCGCCGTCACGCCCACCCGAACGAACCCGCCATGAACATCGAACTCGCCCGTTTCAACATGATCGAGCAGCAGATCCGCCCCTGGGAAGTGCTAGACCAGAACGTGCTGTCGCTGCTGGGCACCGTGCGCCGCGAAGACTTCGTGCCGAGTCAACTGCGCGCGCTGGCCTTCGTCGACACGCAGGTGCCGCTGGCGCCCGGCGCGCCGCAAGGCCAGTGCATGCTCGAGCCCAAGGTCGAAGCGCGGCTGCTGCAGGAACTGGCGGTGCAGCGACACGAGAAAGTGCTGGAAGTCGGTACCGGCTCGGGCTTCATGGCGGCCCTGCTGGCGCACCGCGCGATGCAGGTCACCACGCTGGAAATCGAGCCGCGGCTGGTGGCCGTGGCGCGGGCCAACCTGCGCCAATGCGGGCTGGTCGATGTCAACGTGCTCGAAGTCAGCGCCGCCGCCGGCGCGATGGGCCTGCCCGATGAAGCGCCGTTCGACGTGATCGTGCTTTCGGGCTCGGTGGCGGTGGTGCCGCAGGCGCTGCTGGCGCAATTGAAGGTCGGCGGGCGGCTGACGGCGATCATCGGCGAGCTGCCGATCATGCGGGCGCGGCTCATCACCCGTGTGACCGATAGCGCCTGGTCCGACGTCGACCTGTTCGACACCGTGGCACCACGCCTGCTCGGTTTTGCCGAGCCGGCCCGCTTCAGCTTCTGATGCTGCCGCGCCGTCTGTCGCCTGCCGGTGCCCGCACAAGGTGGCCAAGGCGCACCTCGTCGCATGCGGCGTGCATTCTCCGGCCCTTGCCCGGTACAACCGCGCGCTGAACCGCCCACGCAACTTCTTTAGGACCCCCCATGCGCAAGCAGCGTTACCCGACCCTGTGCCTGATCACCGCCACCGTGGCCATGGCGCTGGCCGGCCCGGCCCATGCACAAAGCCTGCAGGAGCTGTACGACGCGGCGCGTGCTTACGACGCCATCTACCTTGCCGCGCGCTCTCTGGCGCAATCGGCGCAGTACAAGGCGGCGCAGAGTGACGCGCTGCTACTGCCCTCGGCCGCGCTGGCGGCAAACGCGTCCACCGCGGCGCTCGACCTGCCGCGTGTGGGCTCGGGGGACAGCAATGCGCTCGGCGCCACGGTCAGCGGCCGCTACCCAGTCTTCAACCGCGCCAATCGCTTGACCGTGGCGCAGGCGCGCAAGTCGCTGGAGACGGCGCAGGCCGACCTCGACACTGCCGAGCAGGACCTGATCTTGCGTGTGGCGCAGGCCTACTTCGACGTGCTCGGCGCGCAGGACACCTTGTCGACCACGCAGGCCAGCAAGAAGGCCATCACCGAGCAGCTGGCCTCGGCCAAGCGCAACTTCGAAGTCGGCACCGCCACCATCACCGACACGCGTGAAGCCCAGGCGCGTTTCGACCTTGCCACGGCGCAGGAGATTGCCGCTGAGAACGACCTGCGCACCAAGCGCATTGCGCTCGACCAGCTCGTCGGCCGTTCGGCTGTGGTGCCCAAGGCGCTGGCCGTGCCGGTGGTGCTGCCGCCGGTGGTACCGGCCGATGCCGAAGAGTGGGTGACGGTCGCCGACGGCCAGCACCCGAGCGTGCGTCGCGCGCGCGTCGGGCTGGACGTGGCCACCCTGGAGACATCGAAGGCGCGCGCCGCCGAAGCACCCACGGTCGACGCCGTGGCCTCGGCCGGCCTCACGCGCGCCAGCGGCAACCTGGCCAGCACGCCAGGCTTCACCAAGTCGGCATCACTGGGGCTGCAGCTGAACCTGCCGCTCTACACCGGTGGCGCCACGCAGAACCGCATCAGCGAGACGCTGGCACTGGAAGACAAGTCGCGCAACGACCTCGAGTCGGCGCGGCGTGGCGTGGCGCAGGGCACGCGCGTGGCCTACTTCGGTGTGCAGTCGGGCAAGGCGCAGGTGCTGGCCCTCGAAGCCGCCGAGGCCTCGTCCAAGCTGGCGCTCGAAGCGACGCAGTTGGGCTACAAGGTCGGCGTGCGCGTCAACCTCGACGTGCTCAATTCGCAGACCCAGCTCTACACCACCCAGCGCGACCTGGCCAAGGCGCGCTACGACGTGCTGCTGGGCGGCCTGAAGCTGCGCCAGGCGTCGGGCCAGTTGAGCCCGAGCGACCTGGATGCGGTGAACCGGCTGTTGGCGAAGTAGCCTGGCCGAGTAGTCAGCCCAGCAACCAAACTTCACGCGCGCGCCACCTCGGCGCGACGCTTCAGAGCGAAACTAGCGGTCACACGAGGTGACCCATGGCCAAGCTCTCGATTTCCCCGGAACAAGCTGCCGTCATCGCCGCGCACCGCTTCGGCCTGGGTGAAGCGCAACTGGCCACGGTGGGCGGCGACGCACAGGGCTGGCTTCTGGCGCAAATCGGCCCGGCCGAGGCGCAGCGCGGCGATCAACTCGCCACGGCGCGTGAAGGTGTGCTGCGCTTTGCACAGTACCAGCAGGCGCGCCGCGACGCCGCAGCCGCAGTCGCCAAAGGCGTGGCCGGTGAGGCCGACACGCGTTCGGCCGAGACGCAGTTCGCCGAGCACTTCCGCCAGATCGTGCAGGCCGACCAGCGCGCGCGGCTGGTCACGGCCGCCACCAGCACGCAGCCCTTCAACGAACGGCTGGCGCTCTTCTGGGCGAACCACTTCACCGTGTCGATGGCCAAGGCCAGCGCGCGTGGGCTCGTCGGCGCCTTCGAGCGCGAAGCCATCCGGCCGCACATCGCCGGTTCGTTCGAAGACATGCTCGTCGCCGCCGTCACCCACGCCGGCATGCTGCGCTACCTGGACAACGAACAAAGCGCCGGCCCGAATTCGCGTGTGGTGCAGCAGCTCAAGCGCCGGCCGCGTGCCGAAGGCGAGCCCGGGCCACGGCTGACGGGCCTGAACGAAAACCTGGCGCGCGAGGTGCTGGAGCTCCACACTTTGGGTGTTAGCGACGGCGGCAGCGGCTTCGGCGGCTGGGGTGGCTACACGCAGGCCGACGTCACGGCCTTTGCTGCGCTGCTCACCGGCTGGCGCGTGCCGGTGCAGGCCATCGCCTCGGGCGCTTTCCCTGCCAACGAAGCCCCCGGCCGTTTCGACGCCAGCTGGCACGAGCCCGGGCGCAAGACCGTCGTCGGCAGAACCTACGGCGAAGGCCGGCAGGCGCTGCGCGAGGCCTTGCACGACCTGGCCGAACACCCGTCGACCTCGCGCTTCATCGCCTTCAAGCTGGCGCGCCACTTCGTTGCCGACGACCCGCCACCGGCGCTGGTGGCGCGCCTGGCCACGCGCTTTCGCGACACGCATGGCGACCTGCCCAGCGTCTACCGCGAGCTCGTCAACGCGCCCGAAGCCTGGGTCGGCGCGGCGACCAAACTCAAGACGCCGGAAGAGTTCGTCATCAGCACGGTGCGTGTGCTCAACCTGGGCGAGCAGGCCTTCGCGCGCCAAAGCGACGGCGGCGTCGGCGCGCTCGGCCAGCGCGTGCAGGCCGCGCCCTCGCCCGCCGGCTGGCCCGACCGCGCCGAAGAATGGCTGGGCCCCGACGCGGTGTGGAAGCGCGTGGAATGGGCCACGCGCGTGGCCGAGCGCGTGGGCCGCCAGACCGACGCGCGCAGCCTGGCGCGCACGAGTCTCGGCGTGGCCTTCAGCGAGCAGAGCACGCTGCAGATCGAACGCGCCGCAGACGGCCCGCAGGCGCTGGCGCTTTTGCTCCTGTCGCCTGAGTTTCAGCGCCGCTGAAGGAGACTCACCATGAACACCCCGAAACTTTCGCGCCGCCGCCTGCTGATCTCTGCCGTGGCGGCACCCCTGGTCGCAAGCTTGGCCCAGCTCTCGGTGGCCGCGACGGCACACGGCGACGGCGCGCGCTTCGTCTTCGTCGTGCTGCGCGGTGGTTTGGACGGCCTGGGTGCCGTGCCGGCCGTCGGCGACCCGGCGTTCGCCTCGGCGCGCGGGCCACTGGCTCAATTTGGCGCACCGGCGCTGGCACTGGATGGCACGTTTGCGCTGCACCCGAACCTGAGCCAGCTGCATGCGATGTTCGAGCGCGGCGACGCCGCCGTCATCCATGCGGTGGGCCTGCCCTACCGCGAGCGTTCGCACTTCGACGCGCAGCAGTTGCTCGAATCCGGCGGCACCAAACCCTACGAGCTGCAGACCGGCTGGCTCGGCCGCGCGCTGGCCAGCACCGGCGCGCGTGGCGTGGCCATCAACACCGCCGTGCCGCTGCTTTTGCGCGGCTCGGAGCAGATCGACAGCTGGGCGCCTTCGACGCTGCCCGAACCCTCGGCCGACCTGGTGGCGCGGCTTCAGAACCTGTACCGCGGCGACCCGGCACTCGGCCAGGCGCTGGCGCGTGCGCGCGACCTGCGCAATCAACCCGCGATGACCGAGGGCATGATGGCCCCGGGCGTGAACCGCGTTGGTGCCGTGGCGTTGGCGCGCAAGGCCACCGAGCTGCTGCTGCGCCCAGGTGGCAGCACGGTGGCCGTGCTCGAACTCGGCGGCTGGGACACCCATGCCAACCAGGCCGCGCCGCAAGGCGCGCTGGCCAACAACCTGCGCACGCTCGATGCCGTGCTCGGCGCCTTGCACGATGGTCTGGCCGCGCCCGACGCGCAAGGCGCCTGGGCGCGCACCGTGATCGTCGTCGCCAGCGAGTTCGGCCGCGAGGTCGCCGTCAACGGCACCATGGGCACCGACCATGGCACCGGTGGCGCGGCCTTCGTGCTCGGCGGCGCGGTCAAGGGCGGCCGCGTGCTCACCGACTGGCCGGGCCTGGCGCCGGCGCAGCGTTTCGAAGGCCGCGACCTGCGCATCACCACCGACCTGCGCGCCGTGCTGCGGCCGCTGCTGGCGCAGCATCTGGGCGTGAGCCGCAACGCGCTCAACGCCAGCGTTTTCCCAGGTACGGCCGGCCTGCGCGGCGTCGAGCTGCTTCGGGGCTGACCCTGGTGTCGGCGGCGCGCGGCGTGAGACACAATCGCGCCCGTGTCGACGCCCGCCAACCTGCCCAGCACCCCCGATAACGCGCGTTCCCTCGAGGTCGCCAAGCTACTGGCCCAGGTGGCCCTGGGCGACCGCGCGGCCTTCACTGCGCTGTACGAAAAGACCTCCGCGCATCTGCTTGGCGTGATTCTGCGTATCACCAGGAATCGCGAAACGTCGGAGGACATCTTGCAAGAGGTCTACGTCAGCATCTGGCGCTCGGCAAGCGGCTTCGACGCACGCTTGAGCCAGCCCACGACCTGGCTCACCAGCATTGCGCGCAACCGTGCCATCGACAGCCTGCGCCGGCGCCAGACCCAGCCGATGGTGGTGAGCACGCAGGTGCAAGGCCTGGACGACGGCGAAGAGCACGACATGCTGCAAGACTTCCTCTCCGGCGACGCCGGCCCGCTGGAACAGCTGGAGCGCGCGGCCGACGCGCGTGCGCTGCGCGGCTGTCTGCAGCGCCTTTCGGGCGAACAGCAACAGGCCATGGCGCTGGCCTTCTTCCAGGGGCAGTCGTACAGCGAAGTCGCCGAACATCTGAGCCAGCCCCTGGGCACCGTGAAAAGCTGGGTGCGCCGCGGCCTGTCCAGCCTGAAGGGCTGCCTTGAACGCACCGCCCCCGGGACGGCCTGATGGACTACGGCCGCCGTGAACTTGCCGACCGACTGGCCGCCGAATACGTGCTGGGCACGCTGCGTGGCCCGGCGCGCCGGCGCTTCATGGCGCTGTTGTCGGCGCACCCTGCCCTGCGCACTGCCGTCGCCAGCTGGCAGCAACGCCTGCTGCCCATGGCCGAGGCCGTCAAGCCCGTCGCGCCACGGCCCATCGTGCTGCAGCGGCTGCAAGCCAAGCTCTTCGCCGACACGCCCAAGCCCGTGCCACAGGGCTGGTGGCAGCGCCTGGCGCTGTGGCAAGGCTTGAGCGGCCTGGCACTGGTCGGTGTGGTTGGCCTGGCGGTGCTGCAAGCCACACCGCGGCCCGACGCGCCACCGATCGTGGTGGTGCTATCGGCCAACGACGCGGCCGGCGCCGGTGTGGTGCCGGCGAGCTTTGTCGCAAGTCTGTCGGGCGATGGCAGCACGCTGGTGCTGAAGCCGGTGAAGGTCACAAGCCCCGACGCGGCACGCGCCTTCGAGCTGTGGGCCGTGCCGCCCAGCGGCGCGCCGCGCTCGCTCGGCCTGGTCTCGGCCAACAGCGGCGCCACCATCCGCCGCGCCGGGCTGCTGCGCGACACCGCTGCGTTCGCCGTCAGCCTCGAGCCCCAGGGCGGCTCGCCCACAGGTGCCCCCACCGGGCCCATCGTCTCGCTGGGCAAAGTGCAGCTCTAGGTTGCCGGCAATTTTCTTCGCGGCGCATCCAAACCCGCCGCGCCGACGTAGTTCAGCCATGCCGCCGACGTTCGGCGTCAAGCTCAAACGGAGAAACCATGAAACGCATCGTCCTGCTCGCCATTCCCACCCTCATCGCCGCCTGTGCCGCGACCACGATGACGGTCGACAACAGCCAGCTGCCCGAGGCCGTGCGCGTGCCCGCCGGCCAGAAGGAAGTGCTCAGCACCACCGGCCGCGGCGAAATCACCTACGAATGCCGCGCCAAGGCGGGTGCTGCCGGCGCCTTCGAGTGGGCCTTTGTCGCGCCGGTGGCCGCGCTCACCGACGCCGGCGGCAAGTCCGTCGGCAAGTACTACGCCGGCCCCACCTGGGAAGCGGCCGACGGCTCCAAGGTCACCGGCAAGCAGGTCGCCGTGGCGCCTTCGAGCCCGGGCAACATCCCGCTGCAGCTGGTCAAGGCCGAGCCGGCCATGGGGGCAGGCGCGATGCAGGGCGTGAGCTTCATCCAGCGCCTGAAGACGCGCGGCGGCGTCGCCCCGGCGCCGGCCTGCACGGCCGCCGAAGCCGGTCAGCGCAAGCAGGTGGCCTACGAGGCTGACTACGTGTTCTACCGTTCGATGTAAGTTGACCGACCATGCCGTGGGCCTCGTGTCCACGGCGACACCGAATGAGCCTGCTAACTTTCAACCCCGACACCCTGGCCGCACCCGGTGGCCACTACAGCCACGCCGTGGCCGCCGCCGGCCTGGTGTTCGTCTCGGGCCAGTTGCCCATCAGCGCCCACGGCGTGCGCCTGACCGGCCAGCCTTTCGAGGCGCAAGTGGCGCAGGTGCTGCATAACGTCGAAGCGGCGCTGACAGCCGCCGGCAGTGACAAGTCGCGCCTGCTGCAGGTGCGCGTCTACATCACCGACATCGAGTCATGGCCGGCGTTCAACACGCTGTACGCCGAGTGGATCGGCAGCCATCGCCCGGCGCGCGCGGTGGTGCCCGTGCCCGTGCTGCACCATGGTTTCCTGATCGAGGTTGAAGCCACTGCTGCGCTGTGACCAGCAGCACACGGCTTGCGCATGGGTGACCGCGCGCGGTGGCAGCTGCTCACGCGCAGTGTTACCTGAGCGCCAACCTGGTGGCGCAGCCGGGGCAGATTGACGGCCACGCCTTCTGCGTCATCAACGACAAGCTGGTGGCCGACTTCGGCCTGGGTGTGGAGCGGCGCCAGTTATCTATCCGCGTCGCGCCGGAGTAGCCTGTGCGCTGACCATCGGCGTGGCCGCGTGCGCGTGGCACGATGGCGGCCTTCGCATAGGGGACAAAGTGGAAACAGGGGACACGCCATGACCACCTCGCACCCGCGGCGGGCACTGCTGGCGTTGGCCCTGGCCGCGGTGGCGCCCTTGCCTTCCCGCAGCCAACACACGCAGGCAACCAGGATGCTTACACGACCCATTCCGTCGACGCAGGAAGCCCTGCCCGTCATCGGCTGCGGCACCTATGTCGGCTTCGACCAGGCCCCCGGCAGCACCGGCTACGCGGAGCTGCCGGGGGTGGTGGATGCGCTCTTCGCCGCTGGTGGCTCGGTGCTCGACAGCTCACCGATGTACGGCCGCGCCGAGGCCAGCACCGGCGAGATCCTCGCCACGGACGGGCGACGCAGCCGCGCCTTCGTCGCCACCAAAGTGTGGACGCAGGGGCGCAGCGAGGGTGTGCGGCAGATGCAGGCGTCGATGCGCCTCTTGCAGACCGAGCGCATCGACCTGATGCAGATCCACAACCTAGTCGACTGGAAGACCCATCTCGCCACCTTGCGTCCATGGAAGGAACAGGGCCGTGTGCGCTACCTCGGCATCACGCACTACACCGCGTCGGCCTACACCGACGTCGAAGCCGTGCTGCGCGCCGAGACGCTCGACTTCCTGCAGATCAACTATTCGATAGCCGAGCGCGAGGCCGCACAACGGCTGCTGCCGCTGGCGGCCGAGCGCGGCGTGGCGGTCATCGTCAACATGCCCTTCGGCGGCGGCGGGCTGATGCGCCGGCTGGCCGACCGCCCGCTGCCCGCCTGGGCCGCAGAGATCGGCTGCACCAGTTGGGCGCAGGTGCTGCTGAAGTTCGTGCTGAGCCACCCGGCCGTGACCTGTGTCATCCCCGGCACGCGGCGGCGCGTGCATATGCAGGACAACGCGCTGGCGGGATTCGGCGTCGTGCCGGATGCGAATTTCTGGCTCGACAAGTCAGCGTCATTCGGCGGTTAGCACCGCAGCACATCCGTCCAGCCCTGGCGACCCAGCCAACGACCCCGCCATTTGTGCCGGCAGCCGGGTCTTGAATGACGTCGTCGAGCGTTGGCTTCATCACCGCGACCATGTTGTCGATCGACCGCGCGGAGTGAAATGCTGGCCGGCGCCGTTCTTCTTCGTTGGCGTTCTTCTCCAGCAGGCCTCATGCAAAAAATCGCCCAAGCCTTCCTGCCGGGCGCTGTACCAGTCGAGCTTGTCGATCTTGGTGACCAGGGTGGACAGCGTGGCCGGCTTCTTGACGAAGCTGCTGGCGTTGGCGAAGATCTCTTTCACCAGCGTGGAGCCGTGGCTGCCCAAGTGAATCAGCAGCGCCTTGTAGAACTCCAGTCTGTCGGGTGCAGATGGGGCTTCGAGTTCTTCCCAGCGGTAGCCGGTGGGGATCTGGTTTTCGGTGCCGGTCTCCTTGGCCATCTTCAGGAAGAGCATGAACGTCAACTCGGTGACGTACTGGTGGTAGGTGACCCCGTCGTCTTCAAGACCTTGCACAGGTTCCAGAGCTTGCCGACGATGTCGTGGGTGGTCATGGTGGTGTAGCAGGCAGGTTCAGGGTTTTCAGGAAAACGCCCGGGGCGATGATGCTGAAATGCACCCGACTGGCCAACGCCAGCAAGTCGGCATCGCCGCTGACGAGCGCATCGGCATGGCCTACGGCGGCCAGGTGCAGAAACGGCAGGTCGAAGGCGTCGCGGCAGGTGGGAACGGCGGGCGGCGGGTGGGGAATGCGCACCACCAGCGTGTGTGGCAGGTAGTCGGCCAGCAATTCCTGCTGGGCTGCAGTGTCCAGCCGGAACTTGGGGTAGGCCAACACGCGCACCAGTTCCTGCACGGTGGCGGTGCTGACCAGGGGCACGAAGTCGCCACGCTGCCAGGCGCCGCGCAACTGCGCGGTGGGACCCTTGCCGAAAACCAGCGCCGACAGTACCGCATTGGTGTCCAGCACCACGCGCGGTGGCTTGCGGATGCTCTTCGGCCTTCGCGGCACGGGCGGCACGCGCGTTGTCATGCCTTGCGCCGCGCCTTGGCAGAGCCTGCACCACGGGCCCAGGCAACGGCCTGTGCAATGTCGGCCTCGGTCAAATCCAGCTCGGCGAGCTTGGCGCGCACAGAATCGCCACGTTGAATGCGCACGGGCGTCAGCACGATCTGCCCGTCGCGGGCCTCGACGTCGAAATACTCAGCCGGGCCGACAGCCTGCGTGATGCTCTTGGGCAGCGTGAGCTGATTCTTGGACGTGATCTTGGCGAGCATCTCAGCCTCATTCGTGAAGTAAGGATTCCTTACTTTACCGCATGCGCCGTGCGGGCGGCGGCCTCCACCTCGGCAACCGTCAGCCCATGGAGCTTGCGCAGGAGCTTTGACATCTCTGCATCATCCATGGGTTGGCACTTTTCGCTGATGTAGGCCTGGTTGAGCGATTGCTCTCGTCGCTTCGCGATGACTTCCCATCGGCTTAGGAGAACGACGCACGATATGTCGTCGGATCGAGCCGACAGTGACGGTCTGGCCTACCTCTCAGTTCGAACATCCGCGGTGCCCGTCGAAACTCAAAGACCCGATATAGACGGAACTCCAGCTCGTGCGAGTTCGCGAACGAGAGCTCGCCATCGCTGATGAAGAACGGCGTCTCCTTCGCGTAGGCGGTCGTCTTGACCTCAATGAAGCGTTCACGGCCGTCCTCTTCGAACGAAAGGACATCGTATCCTGCGCCATCACCCCGCACATTTGCGGTGTGCTCGACCCGGTCCGCCAGTCGCTCATGGCCTCGTTGAATCAGGCGCCACCGCTCGTAGTGCACGACAAACTCTTCGCCGGCTCGGCCAGGGCTTTGGTTCCGTGCTTCGCGCGCAAGATAGTCGCGCTGAGACAGGACCGACGGTCGATATGCGACGACCGTGGCTGCGACCTCTTCATGTGTCCAGTCCAAACTCGTCCGTCAACTCCCTATCGCAGTTCGTACCACACGCCACGCCCACTGCCTTGCTGATTCAGGTATCCACGCTCCACGAGCGCGCGGAAGTGCTGCTTCAACGTGTTGCGACTGCTGCCAGTCAGCCTAATCGCGTCACCCATCGTCACTCGACCATGCTCGCGCGCAAACTCGACGATCTGCAGCGACAGCTCCGGCAGCGTTGCCAGCACCAGCTTCTCACGTTCGATCTTGCGGTTCAGGCGCCTCACCTGTTCGGCCAGCGCTCGCAGGAAGAACAGGAGCCACGGTTGCCATTTCGTCGCTTCAGTGCGAATCGTGCCTTGGGTTTGGCGTAGAGCGAGGTA
>JANLYV010000156.1:0-3481 GCA_031365825.1 Rubrivivax sp.
CTGGCACACCAAGTACACGGTGAACCTGCTGCGGCCGGTGACTTATGTGCAGGCGGTGATTGACAGCAACTGGGTGCCCACGTTGATGGACACCCCCGCCTTTCCGGACTATCCATCGGGCCACTCGGTGCAGTCCAGCGCCGCGGCGGCGGTGCTGGGCGCGGCCTTTGGTGAGCGCTATGCCTTCACCGACAACACCCACAACGACCGGGGCTGGGGGCCGCGCCAGTTCGACAGTTTCAAGGCGGCGGCGGATGAGGCCGCGCTGTCGCGGCTGTACGCCGGCATCCACTTTCGCAGCGGGGTGGTGGGCGGGCAGGTGCAGGGGCGGTGCGTGGCGCAGAAGGTGTTGGGGTTGAAGACGCGGCGGTGAGGGCATCTCGAGCGCCTGTCGGCGCGCAGGGTCCGTGGATAAGCGGCGCCTCTCGGCGTAGCTCCCTCCCCCCGGGCAGGGGGAGGGTTGGGGTGGGGGTCGAAAGCCGCTGCTGCGCCGACACCCCACCCCCATCCCAACCTTCCCCCTGCCAGGGGGAAGGAGCCCAGCCGGGGTCGCTCGACGATCTGGTTTCTGATGTGGCCCGGGGCGCCGGAGGTCTTTGGCGCGCTGGCGGCTTTGCCTACCGCCCCGCCTTCTCCAGCGTTTCGATCAGCAAGCCGATTTCGGCGGCCATGGTGTGGTCCAAAGCTGGGGCGTCGGCAAGGCTGGTGTCGCGGCTGCCGCCGACGATGGCTTGCAGGGCTTGGATGAAGGGCAGCAGCCATGCCGCGTCGGGGTTGGCGGTGAGTTGCTGCAGCAGGCTTGCGGCCTGGGCCGGGTCGTCGGCCTGCAGCGCCTGGGTCACGGCCAGGCTGATGCGGCCACCGGGATGGTGGTTCTCACCGCCAGCGCGGCGGTAGGCGGCGTAGCTGGCGATGGCCTTGCGCTGTGCCTGCGCGGCGGCGGCGGGATTGCCGGCGTCGGCCTCGATGTCGGCAAGGATGGCCCACGTCTTCCATGGCTCTGACGCATGGCCGAACTGCGCATTGCATTCGATGGCTCGATGGATTTCCTGCCGGGCTTCGTCAAAGCGCCGGATTTTGCGCAGTGTGTCGCCCAGGTTGTTCCTGGTGCGGCCTTCATTCGCGCTGTCGCCGTTTGCCACATATTTCTCCGCCGCCTGGCGGTAAAAGGCCACGGCTTCCTCTGGGCGGCCCAGCACCTCGCCATACAGACTCCCCAATTGATTCAGCGTGCCCGCCTGCCCGGCGACATCGCCGAGTCGCACACTGATCGCGAGCGATTTCCGGTAGGCGTCCTCTGCCGCTTCGGGCTGGCCGGCGAGCTGGTACGTGATGCCGGTCTGATGCCAGCTCACGGCGACGGTGCCCGGTTCGTCCAACTGCGTGAAGCGCTCGCGCGCTTCGGCATGGGCCGACAGCGCTTCCGGGTATCGGCGTTGATTCATGCGCACGGTGCCGAGCTGGCCTTTGCCCACCGCGACCTGCCGCGCGCCTTCGAGTTGCTCGGAGCGCTGGATGCTTTCTTCATAGGCCGCCGCCGCCTCGTCGAGCCGGCCAAGACCGAGAAGGCAGTCGCCTTTCTCCGCAAAGCAGGCGGCCGCCATGCCTTCCGCAGCCTTGCTGCCACGCTCCTTGGTCACCGCTTCGAACCGCTGGCGCGCCTCGTCCTGCAGCGGCAAGGCTTGCTCCGATCCGCCGGCCGTTTTCAGCACCTTGGCCAGCAGGATGCACGCCATCGCCAGGTCGTAGTCGGCGGCGGGATAGGCCTGCCCGCCCGCTGCCCTGGCGCGTTGCAGCAAGCCTTGCGCGCCGCCAAACGCATCGCGCAGGCGCCCGCCGACAAGCTGCTGCTCGATGCCGGTTCGCGCGGCCTGGAATCGCGCATGATTCCAGGCATCACCCAGCGCCGCCGCAGCAGCGTCGCGCACCTGCCCGACCCGCTCCAGCAGCCTGGGTTTGCCGAGCATTGACAGCAGGCTGTAGAGTGAAGTGGCCAGGCCTATCGTCGCCTCGGCATCGCCCGCGCGTTGCTCGCTGTCGAGCAGCGCAAACAGGTTGGGCAGCTCCAGCACCGTCAGCGTCGCCGCAACGTCGGTGTTCTGGCTCCGTTGCTGCAGCAGGAAATCCACATACCCGCCCATCGCCTCAACCCAGCGCGCCGTCAACGCAACCAGCTCGTCCGCGCCCATCTGCCCACGCAGGCAAGGGCAAAGCGCGGCATTCAGCGTCAGGTGGTCGTAGCGGTCAGCCGTCGCTAGCCCGGTGCCGATCAGCTCGCCGGCCAACGCGGCTACGTCGGCCTTCTCCCACCCCATCATCATCGCGAGCACACCCAGCTGGACTCCGCCATGAAACACCCCCAGTGCCCGCACCCTGTCCCGATTCGCGGGTGACAGCCGCCGCAGCGACAACTCAACACTGGCAAATAGCGACTTCTCACGGCTGCCTGGGAAGCGCTTGTCCATCACCCCCATCAACTCCACCAGCGCCGCATGCGTGGCCGCCACGCCCCGGCTGCGCAACTCGGGCGCCAGCAGCGCCACGGTGCGGGCATGGCCGTGCACGGCATCCACCAGCGCCTCGATGGCCTCGCGCTCGGCGTCCAGCGCCGCGCCGGCCCCGGCGCCATCGCCCGCATCCAGCGCGCGCTCGACCAGTTTCACGGCATCTTCGCGGTCCAGCCGATGCAGCTCCCGCAGGTTGCGCGGCGCATCGAAGGGCGCTGGCAGCGCCTCGCGGCTGGTGAAGACCATGCGCGTCTCGCCCTGCAACAGCAAGCTCTGGCACAGCGCCAGGATGCCCGCCAGCACCCGGCCAGCCTCCTCGCTCAGCGCCTCGGGCGTGTCCAGGTAGGGCGGCAGCAGGATGCTTTCCAGGTTGTCCACGACGATCAGCGTGGTCTGCTCGCGCAGTGCGCGCTCCACCTGCTGGATCGCCTCGGCCAGGTCGCCGGCGGCCGAGAAATCGGGTTTGACCAGTTGCTGGCCCAGCGCGTCGATCACCGCCCGCTGGTTGCCATGGGTCTCGACCGACACAAACGCCGCACGCCGCACCTGGTGCGAGCGCACCATCCAGCGCGCGAACTCTGCGGCCAGGGCGGTCTTGCCCTCGCCGCCCTGGCCGCGCAGCACGGCGTAGCGGGCGGTGCCCAGCAGCCGCTGCAGCGCCAGCAACTCGCGGCTGCGGCCGACAAAGCCGGTGGCGGGCGGCGCGGGCAGTTGGCCCAGCCGGCGCTTCAGCGCGGTCAGGTAGTCGGCCTGGGTCTGAACGGAGGGCGTGGCGCGGAAGAGCTGCGGGTCATCCTTCTCCTGGAACAGCACCGGCACGAACCAGTCGGCCAGCCGCAGTTCACCCACGCCGAACACCCGCCCCCGGAAGCTGTCGTCCTTCAGCCTTTGCTGGCCGGCCAGCATCGCGTCGCCCACGCGCCGGCCCTGGGCCAGGGTCTGGTAGAAGGCCTCGACAAAGCGGCGCGCGGTCT
>JANLYV010000075.1:0-2646 GCA_031365825.1 Rubrivivax sp.
GATGGCGCCCTGCGGCCCGCCGAAGCCGCGGAAGGCGGTGTTGCTCTGCGTGTTCGTCTTGCCCGAATAGCCGTGCAGCGCCACGTCGGGCAGCCAGTAGGCGTTGTCGACATGGCACAGCGCGCGTGTCATCACCGGCCCCGACAGATCGGCCGAATGACCGGCGCGCGACACCAGCGTGATTTCGACCCCGAGCACGTGGCCCGCGTCGTCGAAGCCCGCTTCGTACTCGTACCAGAAACAGTGGCGCCGGCCGGTGATGTGGAAGTCGTCGTCTCGGTCCAGCCGCAGCTTGACGGGCTTGTTCAACTTGCGTGCCGCGATGGCCGCGATGCAGGCGAACGGCGCCGACTGCGATTCCTTGCCGCCGAAGCCGCCGCCCATGCGCCGGCATTCGACCTGAACGTGGTGCGAGCGCAATTTCAGCGCGTTGGCCACCAGGTGCTGCATCTCGCTGGGGTGCTGCGTGGAGCAGTGCACCAGCATGCCGTCGTCTTCTTTCGGTACCGCGTAGCTGATCTGCCCTTCGAGGTAGAACTGCTCTTGCCCGCCCACGTCCAGCGTGCCGGACAGGCGCTGCGGCGCGGCGGCGATGGCCGCGCGCGCGCCGCCTTCGACCGTGCTGCGATTCAGGTGCATCGGGGGCAGCACGTACTGCTGCGCCGCGTGCGCTTGCGCGATGGTCAGCACGGCGGGCAGCGGCTCGAACTGGATCACCTCTTTCGCCAGCGCGCAGGCACGCCGGGCGGCGTCGCGCGTATGGGCGATCACCGCGAACACGGGTTGACCGAGGTAGCGCAATTCGCCCTCGGCCAGGATGGGTTCGTCGTGCACGATGGCACCGCAGTCGTTGGCGCCGGGAATGTCGGCCGCGGTCATCACCCACACCACGCCGGGCAGCGCGCGAAGGCGCTCCAGCGCAATGCCGCTCAGGCGACCATGCGCGACCGGCGACAGGCCCAGCGCGGCGTGCAGCGTGCCCGCCAGCTCGGGCAGGTCGTCGATGTAGGCGGCCTCGCCGGCCACGTGCAGGTGGGCCG
Organism: Rubrivivax sp.; assembly: GCA_031365825.1. GTDB lineage: Bacteria > Pseudomonadota > Gammaproteobacteria > Burkholderiales > Burkholderiaceae_C > Rubrivivax. The sequence continues at coordinate 1,041 of JANLYV010000075.1, forward strand.
ATTCATGCGGGCGGCTGACACCCACGCGCGCGCCTTGACGCAGGGCTTCGGCGTCGGTGGGCTGCAACAGCTTGGCATCGACGGAGCGATTCATGTCAGTACCGCCCGGCCGTCCGTAGGTACTGACGCGCCCCCCGGGGGCCGCGAACGAAGTGAGTTTGGGGCTGTTAATCCGGTGCTCCAGACGCGGGTGGCTTGCACCGGCAGCGGGTCGACGCGGCGCGTTTCCAGCCAGAAGCGCTGCAGCAGGTTCTGCGCCACTTGCATGCGGTAGGCCGCGCTGGCGCGCATGTCGGTCAGCGGCGTGAAGTCCTCAGTCAACGCCGCCTTGGCCACGTCGACTGTCGCCTGCGACCACGGCTGGCCGAGCAGCGCGGCCTCGGCGCGCACGGCGCGTTGCACGGTGGCCGCCATGCCGCCGAACGCGAGCCGCACCTCGCGCACCGTGTCGCCGTCGAGCGCCATCGACGAGCCCGCGCACACGGCCGAAATATCGCAGTCGAAACGCTTGCTGATCTTGTAGGCGCGCAGCTGCCGGTGCATCGCCGCCCGCGGCACTGCCAGGCCCAGCACGAACTCGCCCGGCTCCATCCGGTTGCGCATGTAGCCGCTGTAGAAATCATCCAGCGGCAGGCGGCGCAGGCGCTCGCCGCAACGCAGTTCGACCTGCGCGTCGAGCGCCATCAGCACCGGTGCGGCGTCGCCGATCGGCGAGCCGTTGGCAATGTTGCCGCCCAGCGTTCCGGCGTTGCGGATGGGCGGCGACGCGAAGCGCAGCCACACCTCGGTCAGCGCAGGCACCTGCTTTGCCAGCGCGCGCCAGCCGGCTTCGAGCGACGCGCCGGCGCCGATGAACAATTCATCGGCGCGCAGCTCGATGCGCTTCAGCGCGGCCACGTCGCCGAGGTAGACGATGTCACCGACATCGCGGAACTGCTTGTTGACCCACAGGCCCACGTCGGTGCAGCCGGCCAGCAGTTGCGCGGTGGGTTTCGCGACGCGTAACGCGGCCAGCGCATCGATGGTTTTCGGCGCGAAGAAGCGGTCGATGCGGCCGCCTTGCTGCGGGTTGGCGGCGCTGGTCTCGAAGGTTTCCGTGCTTGCCAATGCGCGCAACGCGGCCAGCGCCGGCGCGGTGTCCAGCGGTGCGGCGGGCAGCTCGAACATGCGCTCGCCAGCGTCCAGGATCGGCCGGTAGCCGGTGCAGCGGCACAGGTTGCCCGACAGCTCGTCGGCCAGTTGCTGGCGCGTCGGTTGCGTGCCGGCCGCAGCGTGTTGCTGGTACGCGGACCACAGCGACATCACGAAGCCCGGCGTGCAGAAGCCGCACTGCGAGCCGTGGCAGTCGACCATCGCCTGCTGCACCGGGTGCAGCTCGCGGCGGCCCTCGGCCTTGAGGTCTTCAACCGTGAACAGCGCCTTGCCGTGCAGCGTGGGCAGGAACTGGATGCAGGCGTTGACGCTGCGCAGCGTCAGGCCGCCGACGGGCGCCGTTGTGGTGTTGGCGCCGTCGTTTGTTGTGTGATCAGAAAGTTCGCCGATCACCACCGTGCAGGCGCCGCAGTCGCCCTCGTTGCAGCCTTCCTTGGTGCCGGTGCAGTGCGCG
>JANLYV010000085.1:0-3528 GCA_031365825.1 Rubrivivax sp.
AACAGCCGGCTCGGTGGCGGCGAGCAAGGCATCGACACGACGCTGGCCGCGAGCATCATCGAATCGGAGCTTCCGGCCATCCTGCACTGGGCGGCCGAAGGCGCGCGCCGGCTGACGCTGCGCGGTGCGTTCCAGGCCACGCTGGCGCACGACAGGCTGCTCGGGCAGTGGCGCCAGGCCACGGACAGCCTGATGGCCTTCCTGACCGACGAGGAGTGGTGCGAGCTGGGGCCGCAGCACCGCACGAAGCGCGCGGACTTGTACAGCATCTACAGTAAGCGGTCAGCCAACTGCGTACTTGATGAGGATGCCTCGATCTGACAGCCTACGTTCCCACGTAGATGAGCGCGGGAACGTGATGTCAGACGAAGTGGAAGAACTGGTGGGTCGACTGGTGGTGGGCCGCAAGAGAGACGGACGCAAGGTCTTCGACGAAGGCGTCAAGGCCGAGTTGGTGGCGCTGTGCGCCAAGTCTGGGACGTCTGTGTCGAAGCTGGCGCGCGAGTGCGACCTCAATGCCAATCAACTCAGTCGCTGGATCCGGGAGCATGAGCAGGGACGCCAGCGCGCAGTCGTCGCAAGGTCGGTGGCAGCGCGCGAGGCGTTCGTCGAGTTGCCGGTCATGGCGACGGCTGCGAGCAGCGGCGTTGAGGAGTCATCCGGCGCGATGAGCGTGCAGGCGTGGCTGCCCAACGGCGTGGTGATCGATGTGCGAGGCGTCGAGCTGCGACAGACGGTCGAACTGTTCGAGGCGCTCGGGAGGATGCGGTGTTCCGTCTCGACGAAGGGCTGAAGGTCTATCTGCACCGCGCGCCGATCGACTTCCGGCTCAACATCAATGGCCTCGCGACGTTGGTCGAGCAGTCGCTCGGACTGGATCCGTTCGCCAGCAGCGTGTATGTCTTCGGCAACCGACACCGCAACCGCGTGAAGATTCTGGGCTGGGAGCGCAACGGCTTCTGGCTGCTGCTCAAGCGCCTCGAGAAGGATCGGTTCATCTGGCCATCGGAGACGGCCGTGCCGACGCTGACGGTGGAGCAGTTGCACTGGCTGCTCGAGGGCATCGACATCGGCGTCGTGCAGCGCCACCCGCAGCGTCTGTACGAACGGGTCGCCTAAGGCCATCGACGCGACCACTGTACAAGTTGGTTGCAAGCAGCCGGCATTGTTACGAGCCGATGCGATGATCGGGCCCCGCAGGCGCGGACGCGCCAAGACAATGCGCGCCGATGGTCCACATGCCCGAGTCCGAAGAGATCGAAGCGCTGAAGAAGGCGTTGGCCGAGGCCATGGGCGCACTGAGGGTGGTGAGCACCGAGCGCGATCTGCTCAAGGAGCAGTTGAACCACTTCAAGCGCCAGCTGTTCGCGGCCAGGAGTGAGGCCAGCGCGACGCACCAGAAGGACCTGTTCTTCAACGAGGCCGAGGTCCAAGCCAAGGAGGCGCAACCCGCCGGAGAAGAACGCGAAGACGACCAGGTCACGGTGCCGGCGCACCAGCGCACTAAACGAGGTCGCAGGCCTCTCGATCCGGCGCTGCCGCGCGAGGTGATCCGGCACGAGCTGCCCCAGCACGAACGCGTCTGCCCACACGACGGCGCCACGTTGACCGAGATCGGCGTGGAGTCGAGCGAGCAACTGGACGTCGTCCCACAGCAGGTGCGCGTGATCCGCCATGAGCGCGTGAAGTACGCATGTCCGTGCTGTGACGGCGGACTGCGCCTGGCGGCCAAGCCGCCCCAGCTGATCCCCAAGGGACTCCTCAGCGAGGCGGCGCTTGCCTGGATCATCAGCGCGAAGTACCTCGACGGACTGCCGCTCTATCGGCAAGCCGCCCTGTTGGGACGGTTCGGCGGTACGACGCTCTCGCGCAACACGCTGGCCGCGAGCGTCGTGCGTACGGGCCAGGCGGTGCAGCCCGTCATCAACCTGCTGCGCGACGCGCTGCTGGAATCCCGCATCGTGCACGGCGACGAGACCGAGGTGCAAGTCCTGAAGGAACCGGGGCGCAAAGCCCAGTCCAAGAGCTACATGTGGGTGCAGATAACCGATGGCAGCGGTCCCACCGGCGCGGGGCCGCCGATCCGTCTCTTCGCCTACTCACCAAGTCGCAGTACGCAGACGGCCAGGGCACTGTATGAAGGCATGCGGTCCGGCGGCGTGTTGATGAGCGACGGCTACGAACCTTACGCGACTGTTGCCGAGCAGCACCGACTCGTGCACCTGGGATGCTGGGCGCACTGCCGCCGGTACTTCCACGAAGCCTTGCAAGCGCTGCCCAAGGACAAGCGTGGGCCCGAGCAGTTGGCGGCGCGCTTCATTGCGCTGATCGGCAAGCTGTACCACGTTGAGTCCGAGGCGCGCCGCGAGGAACTGGATGCGATGGCGTTGCAGCGACGCCGCCAGAGCGAGAGTGCGCCGGTGCTCGAGCAGATCAAGGAACTCGCGCTCCAGCATCTGCACGGCGTGCTTCCGGGTAGCCTGCTCGGCAAGGCGCTGCACTACGCGACCGCCCAATGGCCCAAGCTCGTGAGATACATCGAAGACGGCACTTACCCGACCGACAACAACGCATGCGAGAACGCCATTCGTCCGTTCGTCGTCGGGCGCCGCAACTGGTTGTTCACCGACACGGTGGCAGGCGCCAACGCGAGCGCGAACCTTTACTCGCTGCTGCAGACCTGCATCGCCAACAGGATCGACGGTTACCGTTACCTCAAGGCGCTGTTCGTCGAACTACCCAAGGCAAACACCGTCGAGGACTTCGAAGCGCTGATGCCCTGGCGCATCGCGATCGATCGCCAATAGTCCTCGCGCCAGTCATCACGCAAGTACGCAGTTGGCTGACCGCTTACAACGTTAGAGCGCGCGGAAGCGAATGGGTACGGCTGCAGCGTGCACCGAGTTGGAGTTGCAGCAGTTGAAGTTCGGAGCGTCTAGCAAAGTCTGAGTCGCGTGCATGGAAGTTCGGCGGCATGGCCAGGAAGAAGGCATCACTCTCCACGGTTGTAGCCCTTCGCTGGCCCTGCGCAGTCGCGCAGAGCCGGCCTTCTGGTCCGTCCAGGCGCCAGCTTCGCTCGCGCCGCCACCCGCGAAGCGTTTGGCCAGCAGGTGCGCTAGGAACGAGCGCCGCGAGGTGAAGGTTTCAACACTACCGGCCATGAAACGCTGGCAGCGAATCGGACGATCCAACACAATGCGGCAGCGGGCACAAAGCTCGGAGCGCTCTTCGGAGCAGGCCTAACTTGAAACACAATTTCCAATACAACTCGGTGCGCGCCAAGTCCGTCTCGGTTGCTAGCCAAGAGCTGCAGGCAACGGCGCGCCCTAACCACTTCATCGAGGGGACAGCCAAAAAGCTGCGCTTTTTGTCTGCCCCTCATGTCGAACGTTAGACGGCACGAGGAACGTCCGATCACGGCAGCACAGGAGTGATGCGGCTCCGCTAGAGCAAAATGTCCGTAGCGTTGTTCTGCCTGCCAACTCACATCCCGGCCAATTCAACTCCACGGAGAGGTACTTGCCGGCC
>JANLYV010000101.1:0-1957 GCA_031365825.1 Rubrivivax sp.
CCGGCATGCCGGCCTTGATGCCGGTGTTCTCCTCAGGGCAATGGGCCGGCCAAGCGCCGGACCTGTTCGCGCGACTTGGCTCCACCGACCTGATGCATCTGGCCGGCGGCGGCATCATCGGCCATCCCGACGGCATCGCCGCCGGCGTCGCCAGCATGCGCGAAGGCTGGGAAGCAGCGGTCGCCGGCGCCAGCCTCGACAGCTACGCTCAGGACCATCCGGCGCTGCGCCGCGCGCTGACCCATTTCGGGACACTTTGAGGCCATGGCTGCGCCGCCCTCCGACCTCCGGCTCGCCTTCTACGGCGACGACTTCACCGGCTCGACCGACGCGCTCGAGGTGCTGGCCTTCGCCGGCCTGCGCTGCGCCCTGTTCCTGCGCGTGCCCGACGCCCGGGCGCTGCTCGAGCTGGGCCCGTTCGATGCGATCGGCATCGCCGGCGACAGCCGCGGCATGTCGCCGGCCGAGATGGCTCAGGCTCTGCCGCCGGTGCTGGCCGCGATGGCCGCGCTGCCAACACCGCTGCTGCACTACAAGGTCTGCTCGACCTTCGACAGCTCGCCCGCCATCGGCAGCATCGGCCGCGTGATGGACCTGGCGCGCGCCGCCTGCGGCGACGGTGCGATTCCCATCGTCGCCGGCACGCCCGCGCTCGGGCGCTACTGCCTGTTCGGCAACCTCTTCGCGCGTTCGGGCACGGATGGCCTGGTGCACCGGCTCGACCGGCATCCGATCATGAGCGCGCATCCGGTGACGCCGATGCATGAGGCGGACCTGGCGCGCCACCTCACGGCACAGACCGTGCAAACGATTGGCAAATTCACCCTGCCAAACTTCACTGCTGACCGCACGGCGATGGGTGCCGAGCTCACCCAGCTAACTTCAGATGTGAACGGTGCTGTGCTGTTCGACGCTGCGACGCCGGCCCACCTCACCGAGGTCGGCCGGCTGCTCGAAGAAATGACTCGCGGACGCAGCCGGCCGCTGTTCTGCGTCGGCTCGTCAGGCCTGGAATACGCGCTGACGCAGTGGTGGCGCGAGAGCGGCGCACTGCAGGCCACCGCAGCTGGCGAAATTGATGCTTTCGACGCGGTGCCGCAACTGCTGGCTGTGTCGGGCAGCGCGTCGCCGCTGAGCGCCTTGCAGATCGACGCCGCGCTGGCGGCGGGCTTCGCCGACGTGCCGGTGGATGCCGCCGCGCTGGTCGCCCAGCAAGGCTGGCAGCCCAGCCTGGCGGAACTTGCCGAGCGTGCGATCGAGGCGCTGTGGCAAGGCCGCAGCGCAATGCTGCACACCGCGCGCGGCCCGCAGGACCCGCGCATTGCGGCCATGCTCGACGCGCTGGTGGCGCGCGGCGCGACCCGCGACGAGGCCAAGCATGAAGGCGGGCGGCTGCTTGGCCAGCGATTGGGCCAGCTGGTCGATACCGTGCTGCGTGCCATGCCGCTGCGCCGCCTGGTGCTGTCGGGCGGCGACACGGCCAGCCAGATTACCCAGCGACTGGCGCCCGACGCACTGCTGATCGCGGCACGCCTGGCGCCCGGTGCGCCGCTGTGCCGTGTGGTGTCGCGCAGACCCCATCTGCAGCAGTTGCAGATCGCCCTGAAGGGCGGGCAGATGGGCCAGCTCGATTACTTCGTCAAAGCGCTGCACGGTACGGTTCACACCGGCCTCTAGCGCACCCTCACCCTCACACAAAAAAGGAGACTGACCATGTCCCAAATCACCCGCCGCCAAGTTTTGATGGGCAGTGCTGCCATCGCCGCCGTGCCCGCACTCGTGCTGCCGCGCTCGGCGCGCGCGGCAGAGTTCACCTACAAGTTCGGCACCAACGTGCCGGCCACGCACCCACTGAACGTGCGCGCGATGGAGGCCGCCGAGCGCATTCTGAAAGAGACCAACGGCCAGGTTGCGATCAATGTCTTCCCCAATAACCAGCTCGGCAACGACTCGGACA
>JANLYV010000128.1:0-1715 GCA_031365825.1 Rubrivivax sp.
CAGCGCCGGCATCGCCTGCACCTCGCCAGACCCGATGCGATTACCGAAGCCTTGGCCCGGGGCGGCAGAAAATAGCGCGCGCGTATACTCGTGCTGCGGATTAGCGAACACGTCGACGGTGCGTCCGGTTTCAACGACGACGCCGCGCTGCATAACCGCGATGCGATCGCAGATCTGAGCGGCCACCCTGAGATCGTGGGTAATGAACAGCACCGCCAGATCGAACTTCTTACGCACCGCGTCGAGCAACTGCAGCACCTGCGCCTGCACCGACACATCCAGCGCGGATACGGGCTCATCGCCGATCAGAAGCACCGGCTCCATGGCGAGCGCACGCGCAATGGCGATGCGCTGGCGCTGCCCGCCGGAGAACTGATGCGGAAACCGGTCGAGCGCATCGGGCGATAAGCCGACCAGCCCCATCAGATCGCGCGCCCGCGTCATGGCCTCATCGAGCGACAAGCCGAAATTCATCGGTCCCTCGATGATGGATTGCCCGACGTTGCGACGCGGGTTGAGCGAGCGATAGGGGTCTTGGAATACGATCTGCACGTTCTTGCGGAACGGGCGCAATTTGCGTTCCGACATGCGCGCGATATCGACACCATCCAGGTCAATGCGGCCCGATGTCGGATCGACCAGACGCGCGATGCAACGGGCTACGGTGGATTTGCCGGAGCCCGACTCGCCGACGATGCCGAGCGTCTCGCCGCGACGGATCTGGAACGACACGTCGCTGGCCGCTTTGACCACGCGGCCCGCTGGCTTGAACAACGTGCGCGCGCCATAGGTTTTGTTGAGCTTGATGGTCTCGAGCGTGACAGCGCCAGTCACCGGTGCACGTTGCGGCGGCACCAGGCTCGGCACCGCGCCGATCAGCATTTTGGTGTAGGCCTCGCGCGGCGCGCCGAGAATGTCGGCCTTCATGCCCTGCTCTACAATGCGGCCCTTCTGCATGACGACGACGCGGTCGGCGATCTCAGAGACCAGACCGAAATCGTGGGTGATGAAGAGCACGCCGGTGTTGCGGCGCACCTGCATCTCCCGCACCAGCTTGAGGATTTGCGCCTGCGTCGTCACGTCGAGCGCGGTGGTGGGTTCGTCGGCGATCAGCAGCGCCGGATCGAGCACCAGCGCCATCGCGATCATCACGCGCTGCCGTTGGCCGCCGGAGAGCTGATGCGGGTAGGCGTCGATCATCTGCTCGGGGTCGGGCAGATGCACCGAGCGCATCACTTCTAGCACACGCGCGCGCCGGCCCTTGGCGTCGAGATCGGTGTGAATCTCCAGCACTTCTGCAATCTGATCACCGCAGCGTTCGACCGGGTTCAGCGCCGTCATCGGCTCCTGGAACACCATGGCGGCGTGCATGCCGCGAACGGCACGCATCTCAGCTTGCGACTTGGTGGTGAGCTCGTCACCCTCGAGCTTGATCGAGCCGGATGCGATGCTCAGCTGCCCCTTCGGCAGCAATGCCATCACGGCTTGCGACGTCACCGATTTGCCCGAGCCGGACTCGCCGACCACGCAGACGATCTCGCCTGGCATGACATGCAGCGTCACCCCCTCGATCGCGTTCGCACGGTCACCGCCACCCGCAATGGCGACGGTGAGGTTGGTCACTTCGAGGACTGGTTTCTTGTCTGGTGCCGACATGGTGTCCATCATACCCGCTTCGCCAGTTTGGGATCGAGGGTGTCGCGCAGGCCGTCGCC
>JANLYV010000158.1:0-7517 GCA_031365825.1 Rubrivivax sp.
AGGCGTCAAACCAGGCTTCGGGCCCGAAGCGCGGATGCAGCGCCACCTTGGCGCCGACGGCCAGCGCCGGCAGCGTCTGTATGCACAGCCCGCCGACATGAAACTGCGGCAGCACAGCGAGCACGCGCGAGCTCGCATCCAGGCCTTGCGCTGCGATGGCCGCCAGCGCGTTGGCTTGCAACCCGGCGCGCGTGTGCATCGCGGCTTTGGGCGCCCCGGTGGTGCCCGAGGGGTAGACCAGCAGCAGATCGCCGTCCGCCACGCCTTGCGCCAGGCCCGGCCGCAGCGTGATTTGTGCCAGTACTTCAGACGCTAGCACTTCAACTTCCGGTGTGCCCAGCAGGTGCCCGGCACCGGCGTGCGTCACGATCTGCGCCAGCTCAGCCGCCGCCAGCCGCCAGTTCAGCGGCAGCATCACCGCGCCGATGCGCTCGCAGGCCACCAGCGTCGCCAGCATGTCCCAGCTGTTGTGGCCGAGCCAGGCGACGATGGCGCCGCGCTGTACGCCTTCATCGTGCAAGTGCTGCAGCGCGCCCTTGGCCAGCGCGGCGGGAACCAGCCGGTCGAACATGGCTGGGCAGCCTACTCGATGGCCTCGTCGCGCTCGCCGGTTTCGTAGAGGCACTCGCGGCCCAGCCGATCCAGGCACAGCTCGGCTGTCCACGGAAGCATCAGCGAGCCACAGCGCGCGTCGCGGTACAGCCGCTCCAGCGGCAGGCTCTTGAGCATGCTCTGGCCGCCGCAGGTGCGGATCGCCAGCGCGGCCATGGCCTGGGCGTTTTCCATGATGGTGAAGTGCGCCGCATACAGGCGCATGCGCGTGTCCTTGTCGGGGTCGACGCGTGCGTCGAAAGCGTTTTGCAGGAAGAGGGCTCGCGTCTGCTCGAGCATCACGCGCATCTGCGCCACGGCGATCTGCTTGGTCGGGTACATGCGGCGCTTCACCGGTGGCGTGCCCGGCACTTCGCCACGCAGGTAGCTCACCGTGAAGTCGTAGGCCGCCTGCGCGATGCCCATGTAGGTCGGCGAGAGCGTGGCGAACATGTGCGGGTAGCGCATCAAGGCCTGGAAGTACAGGCCTTCGGGCATGAGGCGCGCGCTGTCGGGCACGAACACATCCGTGAAGATCAAGGTGCGGCTGACCGTGCCGCGCATGCCCAGCGGGTCCCAGTCACCGACGACTGACACGCCTTCGGCCGCGGCGGGTACGGCCAGGAAGAGCGAGTCGCGCTGGGTCGCGCCGGGCTTGTCGAGCGTGCACAGCGCGCCGTAGAAATCGGCCGCGCCCGAGAGCGAGGCGAAGATCTTCTTGCCGTTGACGAGGTAGCCACCCTCTACCGCATGCGCCAGCGTGCCGAACGGCGCCTTGCCCGCGGCCGCAGCACCACCTTCGCTGAAAGGCTGTGAGTAGACCTTGCCGCGGCGCACGATGCTCTCGAAGTGCGCGCCACGCAGCCGCTCGTGGTCGGCGCGCTGCGCCGGCGTCATCTCCAGCGCGTCGGCGATGAAACCGGCCCACATGCAGGAGCTGGCGTGCATGTTGAGCGTTAGCGCCGTGGCGCCGCAATGGCGGCCGATCTCCGCCGCCACCAGCACGTAGGTGGCGAAGTCGGCACCCAGGCCGCCATGCTCCTTCGGCACACAGATGCCGAGCAGGCCGCTCTCGCGCAGGTCGGCGTAGTTCTCGAACGGGAAGCTGGCCTCGCGGTCATAACGTGCGGCACGAGGGGCGAACTTGTCGCGGCCCAGGCTCGCGGCCAGCTCGACCAGCTCGCACTGCCGGGTGCTCAGTTTTTGCGTGTCTCCAGCGATGTGCATGACCGGGCCCTCAGTCGAAGTGGCGGCGCAGGAAGTCGACCACGGCAGCGTTGAAAGCCGCGGGCTGCTCGAGGTTGGCGACGTGCCCGGCGCCGGGCAGGCACAGGTATTCGCTGCCCGCCACGCGCGCGGCCATGCGCTGCATCACGTCAGGCGGTGCGGTGCGGTCGAGTTCGCCAGCGAGCATCAGTGTCGGCACGGCAATCCGCGCCAGCGCGGCGCGGCGGTCGAAGGCGGCGATGGCTCGCAACGCCACGCGGTAGGTGGCTTCGGGCACCTGCGACATCACCTCGACCGACGCCGCGCGCGCATGCGCCGGCGCGGATGGCGCCATCAACCCCGACACGAGCTTGGCCGCCATGCCCACCATGCCCAGGCCCGCGTCCAGCGGCGCCAGGCGCTCGGCAACGAAGCGTGCCTGCCAGTCGCCATCGGGTTTGCCGAACGATGCCGAGGTGCAGGCCAGCACCAGGCCGTGCACCGCGCCGGCCGCCACGGCCGCGAACTCCTGCGCCACCATGCCGCCCATGCTGTGGCCCACAAGCACGATGCGTCCGGCGCCGCGAGCCTGCAACTGTTCGATCGTGGCGGCGATGGCTTGCACCAAACGCGCCATCTCGGGTGGGCCGTCGGCAGCCGCCGCGCCGTAGCCGGGGAAGTCCAGCGCCACCGCGCGGTAGCCCGCCTCGGCCACGGCCTGCAGCGTGCCCGAGCCATGTTCGCCCCAGATCGACGCGCCTCCGCCGATGCCGTGCAGCAGCAGCACACCGGTGTCGCCGTGGCCTTGTTCGATGTAGGCCGGGCGCATCACAACAAGCGCCCCGCGTCGACCACCAGCTCACCGTCGAGTGCGATGCTGCAGCCACGCAGCGGCAGGTCGAAATGGCCCAGCGTGTGGCGGCCGGCGACTTCGTTGGCGCCGGTGGAAAAGAGGAAGTTGCCGGCGAAGGCGCGCAGCTCGGTGCCGTTGAAGTCAGCCTTGTCGTAGTAGGTCATCGCGTCCCAGCGCGCGCGCCGGTTCAGGCCCCAGCCCAGGTGCGAGACGGCATAGGCCAGCGGGTCGGCCCAGGCCTCGAAACAGCCGCGCATCAGCTCGGCGTCGACATGCTCGCCGTGCACGTCCGTGACATGGTCATCCGCGATCAAGAGCCGCACCGGGTCTTGCAAATAACGTTTGAAAGTCAGGTTGACATCACCGCGGTCGAGCACCAGTGCGCCGTTGACCGTGCCCGCCGCCGGGAATGCCAGCACCAGGCCGCCAGGCCAGTGCGACAGCGTGCCGGGTTTGCTGGTGAATCCCCAGACGCCGCCGATGCGCGCACCGACCAGGCTGATGTGCAAGTCGCTGCCCGCGGCCGAGCTAACGTGCATGGCACGCGCACTCTTCAGTCGGCGCATGGCCTCGCGTGCCATCGCTTCGTCGTCGGCGCGCGGCAGGCAGCGCTCGAGGATTTCCGGGTGCTCGTGGCTGATGGCCAGCACGCGCGCGCCGCCTTGCAGGATGCGCGGCAACTCGGCCGCATGCTGCAGGCCTTCGATCGTGCAGTCGGCGATGAAGACGCTGGAGGCCAGCGCCCGCACCACGGGCTCGAGCGCGCCGATGGCGTCGGACGCGCCGGTGGAACGCACCGGCACCGGCGCGCTAAGGCGGCGCATCGGCAAGCTCAAGTGAAAAGGCTGCGCGCCCAAGCGCAAGAGCGCAAGCTCCGACAACTGCGGCAATTCGGCTCGCGTTTGTGTTTCGGACAGCACCGCGCAGGCGTCGCCGGCCTTCACGCCGCATAGCGCGAAGACCTCGGCGAACATGTCTATCCATTTGCCTTCAATGTTCAACCTGCCTATCACAGCACCTCCCCCAGCATGCGGTAGTGCCCAGCCTGGAACACCAGCGGCGGCACCGGCGCCTCGGTGAAATGCAGCACGCGGCCGATGAAGAGCACATGGTCGCCGGCCTCTTGTTGCGACACGGTCGCGCATTCGAACAAGGCTGCGCTGCCGGCCAGCACCGGCACACCTTCAAGGCCGGCCGACCACACACCCACCGAAAAACGGTCGTCGGGTTGGCCGGCGAAGTGGCGCGACAGATCGACCTGCGCTTCACTCAGCACATTCACCGCGAAGTGATTCGCCGCGCTGAAGGCCGGCAGCGTCGGGCTGCTGCGGCGCAGCGACCACAGCACCAGCGCCGGGTCGAGCGAGAGTGAATTGAAGGAATTGGCGGTGAGGCCGACGGCGCGCCCCTGGCCGTCGAGGCAGCTGATGATGGTCACGCCTGTGGCGAAGCGCCCCAGTGCCTGTCGCAGTTGCCTTGGGTCGGGTGTCATGGCCTCGACTGCGTCGGCATCAAGCACGCCTCAAGCACCCGCCACTTGGGCGTTAGAGCCCTGAATGCCCCAGCGCTGCAACGCTTCGTCATCCGTCACGCGCGCGTCGACCCAGCGCGCACCCTCGGGCGTGGTTTCCTTCTTCCAGAACGGCGCCTGCGTCTTCAGGTAGTCCATCAGGAACTCGCAGCCACGAAAGGCCTGGCCGCGGTGGGCTGCTGTCACGGCCACGAGCACGATCTGCTCGCCCGGCAGGAGATGCCCGACGCGGTGCACCACGCGCGCGGCGCGCAGCTCGAAGCGCGCCATGGCGTCGTCGATCATGGCTTCGATGGCACGCTCGGTCATGCCGGGGTAGTGCTCGAGCTCCATTGCGCTGGCCGGCGTGCCGTGATTGTGGTTGCGCATGGTGCCGACGAAGCTGGCGACGGCGCCCACACCGTGGTCGAGCGCACGCAGCGCCGCGACCTCGCTCGTGAGGTCGAAGTCCTGCGTCTGGATAGCTACGCGCGCCATGTTCAGCCGCCCGTCACCGGGGGAAAAAACGCCACCTCGGCGCCGTCGACCAGCGTCGCCGATTCATCACTCAACACCTGCTGCATGGCCACGCGCACGGCGCGGCCGCGCTGCAGCACGTCGGCATGGCGGCCGCCGCGGGCGACGAGCGCATCGCGCAGGTCGGCCAGCGTGCTGCCGCCGGCCATGCTCACCGTTTCGGCCGCGCCCAGCGCTTCACGCAGCGATGCGAAATAGCGCAGTTGAATCGTCAACATCGCGCTCAACCTCCGAGCAAAGTGGCCATGGGCAGGAAGCGTACGACATCACCGCGGCGGATGGCCTGGCCACCGGGGTTGTCGACCAGGCCGTCGGCCCACACCGCCGAGGTGAGCACGCCCGAGCTCTGGTTGGCGAACAGTTCGAGTTGGCCGTTGGCGTCCAGGCGCACGCGCAGGAATTCGCGGCGCTTGTCGGCACGGGGCCAGTCGAAGGCGGCCGTCATGGGCAGGGCCATGGGCGGCGAAGCTGGCATGCCCTGCAGCACACGCAGCACCGGGGTCACCGCCAGCAAGAAGGTGACGAAACTGGACACCGGGTTGCCCGGCAGGCCGATGAAAAGCGCCGAGCTGCCATCACCACGCCGCACCGAGCCGAAAGCCAGCGGTTTGCCCGGTTTGATGGCGATCTGCCAGTTCTCCAGCGTGCCCTCGGCCAATGCGGCGGGGCGCAGATGGTCTTCCTCGCCGGCCGAGACACCGCCCGAGGTGATGATGAGGTCATTGCCCTTCGCGGCTTCGCGCAGTGCGGCACGGGTGGCGTCGAGGCGGTCGGGCACGATGCCGAGGTCGTTGACCTCGCCACCCGCGGCCAGCACCAGGCCACGCAGCGTGAAGCGGTTGCTGTTGTAGATGGCGCCGGGCTTGAGCGGCTCGCCCGGCATCACCAGTTCGTCGCCGGTGGAGAAGATGGCGACGCGCGGCTTGCGCATCACCAACAGGTTGGCCGCGCCAACCGACGCCGCGAGTCCCAGTGCTTGTGGCGTTAGGCGGATGCCTGGCGACAGCACCGTGGCGCCGCTGGCGACGTCCTCGCCGCGTCGGCGTATCCACTGTCCCGCGCTCGGCACGGTTTGAATGCGTACGGCACCCAGGCCCTCACCCGCAACCGCCTCGCATTGCTCCTGCATCACCACAGTGTCTGCGCCTGCCGGCACATGGGCGCCTGTAAAGATGCGCGCGGCTGTGCCGGGCAACAGCGGCGCGCCTAGCACGCCGGCCGGGATGCGTTGCGACACCGGCAGCACGGTGCCTGCAGCAGGCGCGTCGCCGGCGCGCATGGCGTAGCCGTCCATAGCGGTGTTGTCCTGCGGCGGCACATCCAGCGCAGAGACCACTGCCTGCGCGAGCACGCGGCCGAGTGCGTCGAAGGTCGACAAGGTGTCGCACTGCGTGATGGCATGCGGCGTGGCGCCGCGTACCAGGCGCTGCAACGCGTCGTCCAGGCTCAAGAGGGGGCGGGCATCAGCCATGGTGGGCGTAGTGGTGGCGCTCGCCGCTGGCCAGCAGGTGCGCTGCGACGCCGGCGGCATCGGTCAGCGAAAAAACCGGGCGGCTGGTGGGCACGGGCAAGGCCTGCGGCGTGTCGGTGGCAATGGCGATGACGAAGGGGTCGTCGATGTACTGCGGCGCGCGGTCGCCTGGTTCGCGCCACAGCTCGATGCGCAGCAAGTCGGCATGCTTGAAGCCTTCGACCAGGGCCCAGTCGACTTCAGCCAACTCGGCCAGCATCTGGTGCACCGTGGGTTCGCCCTCGACCTCGAATTCGCGGATCTTGGCCAGCCGGTGCTTGGAGGCGATGAGCGTTTCGAACGCGCCGGCCTGGCGCAAACGCCAACTGTCCTTGCCGAGCACGTCGATCTCGAAGCCGTGGCCGGCATGTTTGACCACCGAGACGCGCTGCCCCGCCGCCTTCAGCTCGCGCAGCACGCCTTCGATCAGCGTTGTCTTGCCGATACCCGAGGCGCCACAGAAACCGCAGACTTTCATGCCGCGACGTTCGCTTCGATATAACGTTTGACCTGTGCGGCGTCGACCGGCATCACGGTGAAGCGGCGCGGCAGCGCTTCGATGCCGGCCAGCGCTGCCGGCAGCACTGGATCGCGGCCCAGCGCTTCGCGGATGGCGGCGGCAAACTTGGCCGGCAGCGCGGTTTCGAGCACGAGCATGGGCACAGCGGCGTCACGATGTTCTCGCGCCACCTTCAAGCCGTCGGCCGTGTGCGTGTCGATGACGATGCCGAAACGCGCATCCGTGTCCTTGATCGTCGCCAGACGGTCGGCGTGCGTGCTGCGGCCCGAGACAAAACCGAAGCTCGCGGCCGGCGCAAATTCGGCCGGCGGGAGCTTGAAGCCGCCCTGCTTCGCCAGCGCTGCGCCGAACAATTCGGCGATGTGTGCACCGTCGCGGGCAAGCAGGTCGAAAACGAAACGCTCGAAGTTCGAGGCCTTGCTGATGTCCATCGAAGGACTCGAGGTTTCGTGTGTCTCGGCGCCGGCACGAACGCGGTAGGTGCCGGTGCGAAAAAACTCGTCGAGTACATCGTTCTCGTTCGTCGCCAGCACCAGGCGCTTGAGTGGCAAGCCCATCATGCGTGCGACATGGCCGGCGCAGATGTTGCCGAAGTTGCCCGAAGGCACGGCGAAGCTGATCTGTTCGGCGTTGGACTTCGTGGCCTGGAAATAACCCGCGAAGTAGTAGACAACCTGGGCCAGGAGTCGCGCCCAGTTGATCGAGTTCACGGTGCCGATGCGGTGCCGGCGTTTGAAGTCGAGGTCGTTGCTGACCGCCTTCACGATGTCCTGGCAGTCATCAAACACAC
>JANLYV010000183.1:0-4703 GCA_031365825.1 Rubrivivax sp.
GAACCAGCCCCACAGGGCGATGGCCAGGGCCTGGTTGAGGAAGGTCGACGAGGGCGCGACGTTGTAGGCCAGCAGCGTCGGTGCGGCGCTGGCGAGCACTGCGGTGGCGGTGATGACGAAGGCGCTAGCGGTACTCGGCCAGGTGGGTGCTGTTGACCCCGGAAGTCTGCTCACCATCGTTGAAGTTAGCCCGCAGCGTGCTGTATTCAGGCTTGGGATTGTCGCGCCTGCTCTGGGTGACGCCTCGGATGCCTGTCACGCAGTCGCTCCGTGCCGGCCATTCGTTATATGCATCAAGTATGCATAATGCCGGCGTGGACATCGAGTTCGGTCCCGCCGAAGCCCAAGCGAATCTTCGCAAACATCGCGTCAGTTTTGCCCACGGCGAGCACGACTCATCTCCGCGCGCAAGGCCAGCAAAGGCG
Source organism: Rubrivivax sp. (assembly GCA_031365825.1). Classification (GTDB taxonomy): domain Bacteria; phylum Pseudomonadota; class Gammaproteobacteria; order Burkholderiales; family Burkholderiaceae_C; genus Rubrivivax. The sequence continues at coordinate 426 of JANLYV010000183.1, forward strand.
AAGTGAGGCAATACCATGCGCAAGGACTATGACTTCAGCCAAGGCCGGCGAGGTGCTGTGATCGCGTCACCTGGCAAGACTCGCATCACGATCATGCTCGATGACGACGTCATCGAGCACTTTCGTCGTCAAGCGGAGGCCCAGGGCACCGGGTACCAGACGATGATCAATGTCACCCTTCGCGCTGCCATCGCAAAGCCCAAGCGCAAGGGCGCCGACGACAAGCCTTTGACCGTGGCCAGTCTGCGCATGGTTCTTCGCGAAGAGCTGCAAGCGACGTAGTGCTGGTGTGCCCGGCCGAGACGGCCGCGCTAGCGGAAGCCGACGAGGAGCGTTCGGTTGGCCTTGAAGGTCTTCTCTCCATCGTTGACGTTGGCGCGCGGCGTGCTGTACTCGAGCACGAGATTGTCGTCGGTGGAAAGCCAGCTCACGCCGCCGATGTCGTACTCCTTCAGGAAGCGGTCCACGCCTGCCGCGCCGATCAGCAGGTCACCCTGCAGGCTGGCGAGGTCGCGGTCGATGATGGCGCGCACCCGGGCCAGCTGCGGTGTGGCTTCGAGCTTGGCCAGCGCTGTTGCCGATGCGGCCGCGCGGCTGGCGTCGTTGGTCGCCACCAGGATGCCCTGGCCGCCGATGAGGTAGAGCGAGACGTAGGCGAACTCAGAGCGCAGCGTGGCGATGACGTGCAAGACATCCACCGGCGTCAGGCGGTGCATCTGCACCCATTGCTGCAGCACGCCGTGCTCGCTCATGCGCGAGCGGGCCAGGCTGTAGAACTCGCGGTTGTAGAGCGAGGCCGCACCGGCAAACCAGATCGAGGTGATCTCGATGCTGACCACGTCGTACTTCGCCGGAGGGCTCAGCAGCAGCAGGTTGCGGCCGTCGGTGACGTGCAGCTTCACGCCGGGTCGCTGCGACACGCGCTGGTTGATCTCGCCGAAGTGGCGGTCGGCCATGCGCACGATGTCGCCGCTGAGCTCGGCGATGTCGAGTGACGCAAAGCCGGCCTCATGGAAAACGCGGCTGGTGACGCCCGTGCCATAGCCGATGACCAGCGCGGCACCGCGCAGCTCCTGGTGCAGCAGCGGCGCCAGTGCGAAACCGACCTGCGCCTGCACCTCGCCACGCGGTGCGTCGTTGCCCTGGAACTTGCCGTTGGTGAGCAAGGTGTGCACCGGCTTGGCGTCGTTGCGGCCGCTGGTGGCCACCGTCGTCAGGCCGCCGTCGATGCTTTGCGCCTGGTCGATGATCTCGCCCCAGGCCTGCGGGTAGAAGTAGACGTTGGCGCCCGAGCTCAGAACGGCATAGTCGAGCTTGAGGTTGGTGCCGGCCAGCACCGCCACCGCGGCCACGGCCACGGCACTGGCGCCGCGCCAGAGTTGCGTGCGTGCCGCGGCCAGCAACACGCCAAGCGCCAGCAGCACGGCGCCCGCGGCGATCCACAACGACGACGCCAGCCCGCCCAGCGCGGGCAGCAGCACGAAGCCGAAGAGCAGCACGCCGCTGATGTTGCCGGCGGTGTTGACGGCGCTGCCCCAGCCCAACAGCCGCGTCTTCGGGCGCGCCGATGAGGCGGTGAAGATGTCCATCGCCAGCACGTAGCTGGCGCCGATGAAGATCGTCGGCGGCACCATCACCAGCGCGCAGACCAGGCCGCGCACGGCCTCGCGCGAACCGAAGCTGCGCACCAGCGGGAAGTTGGCATAACTCGCAAAGTACTCGGGGATGGCATTCCACGTGGCCGCGCCGGCGACCACGCTCAGGCACAGCCCCAGCAGCGAAAGCACCAGCGCAAAGGCCGTGTTCAGCTGCGGCCGCAGCAGCAGCCGGCGCGCCGCTTCACCGCCCAGCGAAAGACCGAGCAGGAAAGTCGCCACCATCAAGCCGAAGGCATAGACGCTGTTGCCGGCAACGATGGACAGCATGTGCACGTACACCACCTCCAGGCCGAGCGAGAGCACACCGCCCAGGCCGAGTGCCGCCAGCGCCGCCCAGCGTGCGGCCAGCGGCCAGTCGCGCTGCGGCATCGCGGCAGCCGCACCAGGCGCTTCGGCGGCGTCAGCCGTTTTGTGTTTCGCCAGCTCAAGTGCACCCAGCGCCACCAGCAGGTTCAGCATCGCGGCGACGAGCGTGGTGCGGTGCGCGCCCAGCGCCGGGATGACGAAGTAGGCCGTCAGCAAGGCGCCCAGCGCCGCACCCGCGGTGTTGGCGAAGTACAGCCGCGCCACGCGCGAGCCCATGCGGCCGGCGGCCGGCCCCAAGGCCTGCGCCAGCAACGGCAAGGTGGTGCCCATCAACACCGTCGGCACCAGCAACACGGCGGCGCCGAGCACCACACGCAGCACCAGCAACGACGGCGCGTCGGCCGGCGTGTCGGCGGCGAGCTGCACGTAGCCTGACTGGATCAACTTGAAGAGCTGCGGCGTGATGACGCAGTAGATCGCAATGCCGACTTCCATCAGCGCGTAGGTGATGAGCGGCTTCTTGCTGCGATGGGCCAGCTCGCCGCCGATGAGCGAGCCGATGGCCATGCCGCCGAGGAAGGTGGCGAGCACGGTGAAGGTGGCGGTGGCGGTGCTGCCGAAGACCAGCGCCAGCTCTTTGGCGAAGAGCACCTGGTAGACCAGCGCGGCCGCGCCCGAGGCGAAGAACATGGCGCCGAAGCGGAACTGCCATTGCCGCAGCTCGCGCGTCACGGGCACGGGCGCGGCGTCCTGCCCCAGCTCGCGCGCTTCACGCTTGAACTGGCGCATCCAGCGCACCTGCTGCACCACCACCAGCGCGGTCGCCAGCAGCAGCAGCTGGCAGGTCCAGGGCTCTTCGACGAACGTCGCCATTTGATGACGCAAGAGCAACACCCACGCCAGCCAGCAGCCCAGCCCCAGCGCGACAGTGCCGCGGCGCGCCAGGCTGCGCCACGACACACCGGTGGTGCATAACGCCAGCGCCGACAGCACAAAGGGCACGGCCACGATGAGGTCGATGGTGTAGTGCTCGCCCAGGTAGAGCGTGGCCACCGCCGTCAGCGCCGTCAACAGCAGCATCACCGCGCGCGACCAGGCACGTGTGCCCATCTGCCACCAAAGAACGCTGGCCGCGAGCAGCCAGCCGAAATGCATCGACGGCATGCCGTTGCGCGGGTAGACGTCCACCTGCGCCAGCCGCAGCGGCTGGTTCGCGCCGTCGATGAGTGCGGCGAGGAACTTCTCGCTGCCGTAGACGTACTTGGGGCCGGTGATGGGGAAGAAGTGGTAGGCCGCCATCGCACCGGCCGTCATCACCACCCACACCAGCAAGGCCGAAGGCACATGGCGCGAGCTGCCGCGCAATTGCAGCAAGGGCACCGAGAGGAATACCAGCGGCGTGGCGCCGTAGGCCAGCTCCACCAGCTGCGGCAAGCCGGGCAGGCTGTTCACCGCATAGATGATCCACGGCGTCCAGGCCAGGCCGGCGATGCGGTCGAAGTGCAGCGCGAAGGCGTCGAAGGTGTACGGGTGAACCGATGAGGTCAGGCTCAGCGCCGGTTGCGGGACGAGTATGAAGAGCAGCGTCAGGCCCACCAGCCAGCGAAAGCGCTGCGTCGCAACGTCTTCGTTGCGGTGCGGGCCGAAGATGCGGACGAGGATGGCCAGCAGCGAAGGTATGGCCAGCGTGCCCGCCAGGAACAACACCAGCGACGGCAGGTTCAGCTCTGGCTGCCACTTCGGCCTGGCGTCAGGGATGGCCAGGTACATGGCGACGATGGTGGCGAGCCATCCCCCCAACACCAGCCGGCGCTCGCGCGGCTTGGGTGCAGAGAACCAGAACAGCAGCACCAGCACCAGCGCGAAGGCCTGGAAGGCGAAGAAAAAATCGCGCGCCGAAGTGCCTTGCGCAGCCATGAAGAAGGCCTGCGCCGGCCACAGGTTCAGCCCGGCTGCGGCGCCGATCAGCAAGCCGACAAAACAGATGCTGAAGATGATGGCGGCGAGACGCGAATCGCGCACAACGGGGTCGATCGAGTGCATGGACATCACTTTGACAGCGCGCTGACTTTGTAGCGGGCAAAAAAAGGCCGCCCGAAGGCGGCTCTTTTTCGAGACGGGGGCAGAATCAGCCGCGGCAGGAGCCGGGCATCCACTTGATGGGCGAGCCCGAGCAGACCCAGGTGGTGATGGTGCCGCTGGCGATGGTGGGGGTCAGGTTGACCGTTGTGTCAGCTGCCCCATCAATGGCGCCAGTGACCGTAATCACGCCAGCGGTCGAGACCACCAAGGAAGTCGCGTACTTGGTGGCGAC
>JANLYV010000206.1:0-5426 GCA_031365825.1 Rubrivivax sp.
GCTGGCTGGCGCCGCGCGCGCGGCTCTGGCGCCGTGGGCCGGCGCGCCGCACCGCGCGCCGTAGTGCCCATGAGGCACCTGGCCCGGCTGATCTTCGTCGTGATCACCGTCCTGCGCTTCGGCCTGGACGAGGTCGCGCTCTCGGGTTTTCGCCAGCGCTGGGTGCGCTCCATGGTGCGCCTGGCCACACTCGGCCGCAGCCTCGACGAGCCACGCGGCGTGCGCCTGCGCCGTGGCCTCGAAAAGCTCGGACCCATCTTCGTCAAGTTCGGCCAGGTGCTCTCGACCCGGCGCGACCTGCTGCCGCTGGACATCGCCGACGAGCTGGCCAAGCTGCAGGACCGCGTGCCACCGTTCCCCGCGGCCGTCGCGCGCAAGCTGGTGGAGAAGGCCTACGGCAAGCCGCTCGACGAAGTCTTCGCCAGCTTCGAGGCCGAGCCGGTGGCCAGTGCCTCGATCGCGCAGGTGCACTTCGCCACCATGCGCTCGGGCCGCGAGGTGGCGGTGAAGGTATTGCGCCCGGGCATGCTCGACGTCATTGAAGACGACCTGACGCTGCTGCACACGCTGGCGCGCTGGGTCGAGCGGCTGTCGGCCGACGGCAAGCGGCTCAAGCCGCGCGAGGTGGTGGCCGAATTCGACGGCTACCTGCACGACGAACTCGACCTCGTGCGCGAAGCTGCCAACGCCGCGCAGCTGCGGCGCAACATGGACGGCCTGAACCTCGTCATGGTGCCCGAAATGGTGTGGCCGCTGTGCACCTCCACGGTGCTGGTGATGGAGCGCATGCACGGCGTGCCCATCAACCAGCTGGAGCGCATCCGCAGCGCCGGTGTCGACATCAGGAAGCTGGCGCGCGACGGCGTCACGATCTTCTTCACGCAGGTGTTTCGCGACGGTTTCTTCCACGCTGACATGCACCCGGGCAACATCCCGGTGAGCCTGGACCCCGCTACCTTCGGGCGTTATATCGCTCTCGACTTCGGCATCATCGGCACGCTGACCGAGTTCGACAAGGAGTACCTGGCCTACAACTTCATCGCCTTCTTCCGCCGCGACTACAAGCGCGTGGCCGAACTGCACGTCGAATCCGGCTGGGTGCCGGCGGACACGCGCGTCGACGCGCTTGAAGGCGCCATCCGCGCGGTGTGCGAGCCGCACTTCGACCGGCCGCTGAAGGACATCTCGCTCGGCCAGGTGTTGATGCGCCTCTTTCAGACCTCGCGCCGCTTCAACGTCGAGATCCAGCCGCAGCTGGTGCTGCTGCAAAAGACCTTGCTCAACATCGAAGGCCTGGGCCGGCAGCTCGACCCCGAGCTGGATTTGTGGAGCACGGCCAAGCCTTTTCTAGAGCGCTGGATGAACGAGCAGGTGGGCTGGCGCGGCGTGGTCGAGCGGCTCAAGCGCGAGGCGCCGCGTTACGCGCAGCTGCTGCCCGAGCTGCCGCGGTTGCTGCACCAGGCACTGCGCCAGGGCCAGGGCATGCACGACAGTGTCGCCTTGCAGGCACTGCTGAGTGAGCAGCGCCGCACCAACCGTCTGCTGCAAGGCCTGGTCTATGCCGTGGTCGGCTTTGTCGGGGGTGTGGTGGCGATGCAGCTGTACCTGCAGTGGCATTAGCCTGCGCCGCCCGCGCATGAATCTTGCGGGGCAAACGCCGAGATAATCGCGGCCGCTCTTGCCACCCATTTAGCCCGCGTCCCGCCACCCACCACGGAGTTGCCCGACCATGCTGCTGACCCTGGTCATCGTCTACCTGCTCTTCACCATCGCCATCGGCCTGTGGGCCGCCAAGCGCGTGAAGACCACGGCCGACTTCGCCATCGCCGGGCGCCATCTGCCGCTGGTGATGATCGTCACCACCACCTTCGCCACCTGGTTCGGCTCGGAAACGGTGCTCGGCATCCCCGCCAAGTTCGTTCAGGGCGGGCTGAACAGCGTCGTCGAAGACCCTTTCGGCGCCGGCACCTGCCTCATCTTCGTCGGCCTCTTCTTTGCCGCGCGGCTGTACAAGATGACGCTCTTGACCATCAGCGACTACTACCGCGAGCGTTACGGCCGCGCGGTCGAAGTGGTGTGTTCTTTCATCATCATCCTGAGCTACCTGGGTTGGGTCTCGGCGCAGGTCACGGCGCTGGGCCTGGTGTTCAACCTGCTCTCGGCCGGCGCCATCAGCGTGCCCGCGGGCATGATTTTGGGCACGGCGTCGATCCTGGCCTACACGCTCTTCGGCGGCATGTGGTCGGTGGCGGTCACCGACTTCATCCAGATGATCATCCTCGTGATCGGCTTGTCGATCATCGCGGTGTTCGCGGCCGACCAGGCCGGCGGCGCACACAAGGTCATCGCGCTGGCCACAAGCAAAGAGCTGTTCCGCTTCCTGCCCGAGCCCTCGTTTCACGACATCGTGTTTTTCATCGCCGCGGCCATCACCATGATGCTCGGCTCGATTCCGCAGCAGGACATCTTCCAGCGCGTGATGTCGGCCAAGGACGAGAAGGCGGCGACGCGCGGGCCGATCATCGGCGGCGTGTGCTACATCCTTTTCGCCTTCGTGCCGATGTTCCTCGTCACCAGTGCGCTGATCATCATGCCGGAGCAGGCGGCCATGCTGATCAAGGACGACCCGCAAAAAGTGTTGCCCATGCTGGTGCTGGAGAAGATGCCGTTCGTGATGCAGGTGCTGTTTTTCGGTGCGTTGCTTTCGGCGCTGAAGAGCACGGCGTCGGCCACGCTGCTCGCGCCTTCGGTGACTTTCGTCGAAAACATCTGGCGCCAGTTCTATCCGCGCCAGAGTGACAAGCACGAACTGCGGACCATGCGTATCGCGGTGCTGATCTTCAGCGTCTGCGTCTGCGCCTACGCCATCGCGCTGCAGGGCACGCCGATCTACGAGATGGTCAGCGGCGCCTACCAGGTCACGCTCGTCGGCGCCTTCGTGCCGCTGGTGGCGGGCCTGTACTGGCAGCGCGCGACGACGCAAGGCGCGGTGATGTCGATCCTGCTCGGCCTCCTGACGTGGCTGATGTTCCTGGCGACCCCGGCCGGGGCGGAATTCCCGGCGCAGCTGGCCGGCTTCCTCATGGCGCTGGTGGGCATGGGCCTAGGCTCGCTTGGGCCGCAGGCGCTGCTGAAGAACCGCCACGGCACACATCATCAGATGGTGGGTATGTCGTGACGGGGTGGCCCCCTATAATTTGCGGCTTTGCCTCGAGCGCGCCACCGCGTGCAAACCCATGCCGATTTACGCCTACCGCTGCGCTGCATGCGGGCATGCCAAGGATGTCCTGCAGAAGCTTTCCGACCCGGTGCTGACCCAGTGCCCGGCCTGCGGAGCCGAGGCGTTTTCCAAGCAACTCACGGCCGCCGGCTTCCAGCTCAAGGGCTCGGGCTGGTACGTCACCGACTTCCGCGAAGGCAACAAGGCGCCGGCGAAGAAGGACGAGGCTGGTGCTGAGTCTGGCGACAAGCCGGCGGACAAAGCGCCGGAGATAACGGCTGAAAAGTCGACCGAAAAGCCAGCCGACAAAGCCAGCAACGACAGCGCCTCCAGTGCCGGCACGGCCACCAAGGCCGCGCCTGCCGCACCAGTTCCCGCAGCGCCCGCGGCAGCGCCCACGGCCGCGCCTGCGCCCGCCTCCAAGCCGTCGAGCGGCAGCTGACGCGGCACCACAGGGCCACCACCCGTGAAGAAGTATCTCGTCGCCGGCCTGCTCGTATGGATGCCCCTGGCCATCACGCTGTGGGTGTTGAGCTGGCTCATCGGCACGGTCGACGGCGTCTTCGCCTGGGTGCTCTCGGCGACGCAGGCGGTGATGCCGGCGTCTATGCATGCCGGCATCGAAAAGTTGCGGCACGTGCCGGGTCTGTCGGTGCTGGTGATGGCCGCGCTGCTGATCGCCACGGGCGTGTTCGTGGCCAACATGTTCGGCCAGTGGTGGGTGCGCCAGGGCGACCGGCTGCTGCACAAGATCCCCATCGTCAAGTCGATCTACAGCTCGGTCAAGCAGGTCAGCGACACACTGTTTTCCAGCAGCGGCAATGCCTTTCGTGAAGCGGTGCTGGTGCAGTACCCGCGCCAGGGTTCGTGGACCATCGCTTTCGTCACCGGCAAGCCGGGCGGCGAGGTCGCGCAGCACTTGCCAGGCGACTTCATCAGCGTCTACGTGCCGACCACGCCCAACCCCACGTCGGGCTTCTTTCTGATGATGTCGCGCGCCGATGTGCGCCAGCTGGCGATGAGTGTCGACGAAGCCTTGAAGTACGTCATCTCGATGGGCGTGGTGGCCCCCAACGGGGTCCAGGCGCACGAGACACCCGCGCGAAATTGACGGGGTCGGCCTGGTGGGCGCCTGGCCGGTCCTGAGGGTTTGCGACGCAGCCCCGCTTAGCCACACTAGAACGTCAGTGCACGAGCTGCGCTGCGCCAGAGCTGAACTGAATTCCGGAGCCTTGACATGAGAACCACCTACTGCGGCCTCGTCAGCGAAAAGCTGATGGGCCAGACCGTGACCCTGATGGGCTGGGCCCATCGTCGCCGCGACCACGGCGGCGTCATCTTCATCGACCTGCGCGACCGCGAAGGCCTGGTGCAGATCGTCTGCGACCCCGACCGTGCCGAGACCTTCAAGGTCGCCGAGGACGTGCGCAACGAGTTCTGCCTGAAGATCATCGGCAAGGTGCGCGCGCGCCCCGACGACAAGGTCAACGCCGCCATCACCAGCGGCAAGGTCGAGGTGCTGTGCCTGGAGCTCGAGGTCTTGAACCCCAGCGTCACGCCGCCGTTCCAGCTGGACGACGACACCCTCTCGGAGACCGTGCGCCTGACGCACCGCGTGCTCGACCTGCGCCGCCCGGCGATGCAGAAGAACATGATGCTGCGCTACCGCACGGCGATGGAGGTGCGCAAGTACCTCGACGAACAAGGCTTCGTCGACATCGAAACGCCGATGCTCACCAAGAGCACGCCCGAAGGCGCGCGCGACTACCTGGTGCCCAGCCGCGTGCACGACGGCATGTTCTTCGCGCTGCCGCAAAGCCCGCAGCTCTTCAAGCAGCTCTTGATGGTGGCGGGCTTCGACCGCTACTACCAGATCACCAAGTGCTTCCGCGACGAAGACCTGCGCGCCGACCGCCAGCCCGAGTTCACGCAGATCGACATCGAGACCTCGTTCCTGGATGAGGAAGAGATCCGCGCCATCACCGAAGGCATGGTGCGCACGGTGTTTCGCAAGGCGCTCGGCGTGGAGCTGCCGGTGTACGTGCAGCTGACGTACGCCGAGGCGATGCACCGCTACGGCAGCGACAAGCCCGACCTGCGCGTCAAGCTCGAATTCACCGAGATGACTGACGTGATGAAAGACGTCGACTTCAAGGTCTTCTCGGGCGCGGCCAACATGGGTGGCGGCCGCGTTGTGGCACTGCGC
>JANLYV010000210.1:0-4077 GCA_031365825.1 Rubrivivax sp.
GGGCAGCGAGCTGGTGATGACGCAGGAGCTCATCGCCAACATGCTGGGCGTGCGCCGCGAAGGCGTGACCGAGGCGGCGACGAAGCTGCAGCGCGCCGACCTCATCCAGTACTCGCGCGGGCGCATCACGGTGCTCGACCGCGACGGCCTGGAAGCGCGCAGCTGCGAGTGCTACGCGGTGGTGAAGAAAGAGTACGACCGCCTGCTGCCGGAGCGTCTGGCCAGTTGAGCGCGCAGTCTCACGGCGTGTAGGACCGCGCTCACAGCGCGCTCCGGTGGCCGCCGCTTCCGCGGCGTTCGTGTCCTGTCGAACATCAAGGCTCGATGGACGACACGAGAACGCCTTGAACGCCTTGTTGAAATCGACCCTGGCGCACAGCTCACCCAGCCTGCGCGCACGTGCCGCTGCACCTGCCCCACTGCGCCTTGCGGCGACGCACGGCGACGCACGGCGCAACCAGTTGTTGGCATCGCTGGCACCCTCCGAATGGGCCCGCTGGCTGCCGCAACTCGAACGCGTGGAACTCGCCGCCGGCCAGGTGCTGTGCGAGTACGGCCGCACGCCGGCCCATGCCATCTTCCCCACCACCGCCATCGTCTCGCTCACCTACACCACGCTGGAAGGCGCCTCGGCTGAATTTGCCGTGGTCGGCAACGATGGCATGGTCGGCATCGCGCTCTTCATGGGTGGCCTGGCCACGCCGAGCCAGGCGGTGGTGCAAAGCGCCGGCCATGGCTGGCGGCTGCCGGCGCACGCGCTGCGGCACGAGGTTGACCGTGCCGGTGCGGCGCTGGCGACACTGCTGCGCTACACCTTGGCGCTGATTGCGCAGGTGACGCAGACGGCTGCGTGCTACCGCCGTCACGCCATCGAGCAACAACTTTGCCGGCGCCTGCTGATGGGCCTGGACCGTTCGACAACCCGTGACCTGGCGCTGACCCAGGAAGGCGTCGCGCGGCTGCTGGGCGTGCGCCGCGAGAGCATCACCACCGCCGCCGCACGGCTGCAGCGAGACGGTGTCATCCGCTACCGCCGCGGCCGCATCGAGGTGCTCGACCGGCACGGCCTTGAAGCGCGCAGCTGCGAGTGTTATCGGTCGGCCACGCACGAACATCGGCGGCTGCTGCCAGCGGCGCTGTTCAACTGATAGCCAGGTACGCCGCCGGATTTATTGCTGGCTATGTGCGGCGGCAGACGGTGGCGCGGCGTGGTCACTCCCACACTGCGGGCTCCGCTGCATTGGCTAGGCGCAGCACATCGAGAGACGCACCCGTGGCCGGCACACAGAACCGACTGATAGAACTGCTACCGCGCAAAGACCGCACGCGTTTGCTTGCGCAATGCGAGTCGGTGGAGCTGGTCTTGTCCGAGGTGTTGTGCGAGCGCGGGCAGGTGACGCGCGACGTCTACTTCCCCGTCGAAGGCTTCATTTCGCTGATCATCAGCGTGGATGAGCACCCGGCGCTGGAAGTCGGCATGGTCGGGCGCGAGGGCATGGTCGGCGCGCACATGGCGCTGGGCGTGGCGCGCTCGCCGCTGCGTGCGCTGGTGCAAGGCCCGGGCGTGGCGTGGCGCATCAGCGGTGCGGCCTTCGCTCGCGAACTGGCCGCCAGCACGGCGCTGCAACGGCTGATGTCTCGCTACGTGCATGTGCTGATGAACCAGCTCGCGTCGTCAGCCGCCTGCCTGCGCTTCCACATGATCGGGCCACGCCTGGCGCGCTGGTTGTTGATGAGCCAGGACCGAGCGCACGCCGACACCTTCTTCGTCACGCACGAATTCCTGGCCTACATGCTGGGCGTGCGCCGCGTCGGCATCACCCAGGCCGCGGGTGGCCTGCAAACGGCCGGGTTGATCCGCTACCACCGTGGCGAGATGCAGGTGCTCGACCGTGCCGGCCTCGAAGCCGCCGCCTGCAGCTGCTACGGCGCCGACCGCGAGACCTACACCAGCGTCTTCGCGTAGGACAGCGACCACGCCGCAGGGCGCCGTGCGCTGATGGTGGTGGTACGCCGCGTGGCACACAGTAGGTGCATCGTTAGCACACGGCGCCAGCAGGGGCCTTGGCAGCGACACCCCACCCCTGGAGACCACCATGAAGCTTTCGCTCAAGACCGCATTGGCCACTGCCTGCCTGCTCGGCGCCGCACAGGCCGGAGCGCAGATCACGTTCTATGAACACGAAGGCTTCGGCGGCCGCTCCTTCAACACCGAACGCGAGGTCAGCAACTTCGACCGCTTCGGCTTCAACGATCGCGCCTCGTCGGTCGTGGTGGCCAATGACCGCTGGGAAGTCTGTCAGGACGCCGACTTCGGCGGCCGCTGTGTCGTGCTGCGCCCGGGCAGCTACACCGACCTGGCCTCGCTAGGGCTGAACGACCGCATCTCGTCGGTGCGCATGGTCGGCCGCAGCGCCACCGTCGCCGATGACCGTTATTCACCGGGGCCGCAAGCCGACTACTACGACGCGCGCCGCCGCAACAACGAGCGGCTCTACCAGGCCAATGTGACCTCGGTGCGCGCCGTCGTCGGCCCGGCCGAACAACGCTGCTGGGTCGAGCGTGAGGCCGGCAGCCAGGAACGCGAACGCGGCAGCGCCAACGTGCCTGCCGCCCTGGCCGGCGCCGTGCTCGGCGGCATCCTCGGCCACCAGGTCGGTGGCGGCACGGGCCGCGACATCGCCACCGTCGGCGGCGCCGTGGGTGGCGCGGCGCTGGGCGCCAATGTCGGCCGCGACCGCCGCAGCTCGAACGTGGCGGCGCAGGACGTGCGGCGCTGCGAGACCGTCGCCGGCCAGGGCGCGCCGCACCATTGGGACGTGACCTACACCTTCCGCGGCCAGGAGCATCGCATGCAGGCCAGCTCGCCCCCGGGCGCCACGATCACCGTGAATCGCCAGGGCGAGCCGCGGATTTGATCCACAGCGCGGCGCGGCTTCCACAAGCGCCGCGAGGCGAACGTGCACAAGGCTGAAGACATCGCGACGCGCCTGCTGGGCGCGCCGCTGGGGCGGCTGGACGCACGCACGCGCGCGGTGACGCAGCATGTCGCCGCGCGCACCCACGTCGCACGCAACCTGGCGCAAGAACACGAGGGCCCGCCGAGCTTCGGCCAGCGCGCCGCCGATGCCGTGGCGCGCTTCGGCGGTTCGTGGACGTTCGTGATGCTGTTCGGCGCCACGCTGCTGGTGTGGGTGGGGTTGAACAGCGTCTTGCTCAGCCGGCGCGGCAGCAGCTTCGACCCTTACCCCTACATCCTGCTCAACCTGTTCCTGTCGATGCTGGCGGCAGTGCAGGCACCCATCATCCTGATGTCGCAGAACCGCCAGTCGCAAAAAGACCGCATCAGCGCCGAGCACGACTACGAGGTCAACCTCAAGGCCGAGCTGGAGATCATGCTGCTGCACGAGAAGCTCGACGCGCTGCGTGACACGCAATGGGCCGAGCTGTTGAAGATCCAGGCCGACCAATCCAGGCGGCTGGATCAACTGCTGACACACGCGAGCAAACGAGCATGAGCCACCATTACCCGCAGGACGGGAGCGACCATTTCGCGCTGGCCTTCACCAAGCTGTTGCGCTGGTGCGCCGACACCTTCTTCGCCAAACGCTACGGCCACCGCGCCATCGTGCTCGAGACCGTGGCCGCCGTGCCCGGCATGGTGGCAGCGATGCTCATGCACCTGCGTTGCCTGCGCCGCATGGTCGACGACGAAGGCTGGATCCGCACGCTGCTCGAAGAAGCCGAGAACGAGCGCATGCACCTGATGACGTTCATCCAGATCGCGCAACCCACGGCCTTCGAGCGCGTGGTGGTGGTCATCGTGCAATGGCTGTTCTACCTCGGCTACCTGCTGCTATACCTGCTCTCGCCACGCACGGCACACCGCGTCGTGGGCTACTTCGAGGAAGAGGCGGTGTTGAGCTACACGCTGTACCTGGACGAGATCGACGCCGGCCGCGTGGCCAATGTGGCCGCGCCCGCACTTGCCCGCCACTACTGGCAACTGGGTGATCACGCCACGCTGCGCGACGTGGTGCTTTTGGTGCGAGCCGATGAAGCCCATCATCGCGACAT
>JANLYV010000272.1:0-1635 GCA_031365825.1 Rubrivivax sp.
CAGCGCCATGCGCACCGCCTGTTCGGCGGGTTTCTCGATCGTCACCGGGTCGTTGAAGAAGACCATGATCGAGTCGCCCGCAAAGCGCTCCAGCGTGCCGCCGTGGGCCATCACGATGCCGCCCATGCTGGCATGGAAGGCGTGCAGCAGTTCCATCACCTCCTCGGGCTCGGCGCGGTCGGTGAAGGCGGTGAAGCCGCGCAGGTCGATGAAGACCACGCTGATCTCGCGCCGGTGCGCCTTCAGCAGCTCGGCCTCGCCACCGGCAACGATGGCGTCGGCCAGCTGCGGCGAGAAGAAGCGCTTCAGCCGGCCGAGCCGCTCCAGCTGCTGCACGCCCTCGGCCACGCGCTGTTCCAGCGTCTGGTTCCAGCCCTGCAGCTCGGCTTTCTGGCGCTGCACCTCGTCGTACAGCGATTTGATGCGCAGCAGCGAACGCACGCGCGCCATCAGCTCGGGCTGGTTGACGGGCTTGGTGAGGAAGTCGTCGGCGCCCGCGTCCAGGCCCTTGATGCGCTCCTGCGCCGGGTCGAGCGCGGTGACGAGCACGATCGGCAGCAGGCCGATCGCGGGGTTGGCGCGGATCGCGCGGCAGACCTCGTAGCCGCTCATGCCCGGCATCATCACGTCGAGCAGCACCAGGTCGGGCGTCTCCTCGGCGATGCGCTGCAGTGCCTGTACGCCCGAGTAGGCCGTGCTGACGCGGAAGCCCTTCACCGCCAGCACATCGGCCAGCAGCTTGACGTTCTTCTCGACGTCGTCGACGACGAGGATGTGCGCCGTCATGCGCCGCGACCGCCCTGGATGTACCGCTCCACCGTGGCCATGAAAGGTTTGAGCGAGATGGGCTTGGGAATGAACGCGTCGAAGCCCGAACCGCTGATCTTGGTCTGGTCGGCCGGCATCACCGATGCCGACACCGCCACCACCGGCATGGCGTCGAAGCGGCGGTCGGCGCGGATGCGGCGCAGCACGGTGATGCCGTCCACATCGGGCAGCTGGATGTCCATCAGCACGAGGTCGGGCAGCGTCTCCTGCACCAGGCGCCAGCCTTCCTCGCCCGTCGTCGCTTCGACCGTGGTGTAGCCCTTGTGCTGCAGGATGTCGCGCACCAGCTTCATGTTCTTTTCGTTATCTTCGACGATCAAAATCTTGGTCATGCTTGCAATACCTCGAGCTCATGGTGGGGCAGCGTGAAGGTGAAGGTCGAGCCTTGCCCCGGTGCGCTCTGCAGGCGCATCGTGCCGCCATGCAGTTCGACGAAGCGGCGGGCCAGCGCCAGCCCCAGGCCGGTGCCCTCGGCCTTGCGCAGGTAGTCACCGCTGGCCTGGCGGAATTCCTCGAACACCATTGCCTGCTCGGCGGCCGCGATGCCCACGCCGGTGTCGATGACCGAGACTTCGGCGGCGCCGCCTCCGATGCGCCGCGCGCGCACCGTCACGCTGCCGCCGGTGGGCGTGAATTTGACGGCGTTGGAGAGCAGGTTCACCACCACCTGCTTGACCTTGCGCGCATCGGCCACGAGATCTTCCAGGCCGGGCTCGCAGGCCAGCGTCAGCGCCAGCCCGTGGCGCCAGGCGCGCTCGCGCACCAGCGTCATCGAATGATCCAGCAGCAGGCCGAGGTCGAAGCAGC
>JANLYV010000282.1:0-1664 GCA_031365825.1 Rubrivivax sp.
GACGCACAGGCGCCAGGGGCTGAAGGATGTCTGCATGCCGGCGATTGTCGGCGGTGACACCCGAGACCACCCACCGTGCAGCGAGCGCCGCCGCGGCGGCTCAGAACTCGTACTCGGCCTGCAGCCTGAAGGTATTGCGCGGGGCCCCGTCGTTCAGGCCGAACAGCAGGCCGGCGTTGTACTTCACGACCTGTCGCTCGCCGACGCGGATGCGGCCGAAGACGGCAGGGCCGGCGATGTGCGACTGCTCGGACGACGGCGACCCGTCGCGCCACGGCCCGAGTGCGCCGAAGCCCTGGGCGCCGAATTCGAGGCTCGGCTGCCAGCGGTATTTCACTTGCCACTGATAGCCGAGCTCGGCGCGGCTCGGTTGGCTGGCGCGCACGTGCTTCTCCAGCAGCAGGTTGAGGTTGGCCTGGACCCTGGAGCCGAACTCGGTCTGCAGCAGCGGGCCCCAGCGCAGCTCGTAGCCTTCGCTGCGGTCCTTCGGCCGTTCGATCTCGAACAGGAAACCGACATCGACCGGATAGCGCCCGGTCTCGGTGAGCTGGAACTTGTTCTCCCATTCCCAGGCGTCGAAGCCGTGGCGCTCGCCGGGCTCTTTATGCCAGACCGCATAGAGCTCGGTGAACCACCACGAGGTTGCGCCCCAACCGAAGCCGAGCGACTCCTTGTTCGCACGGGTCCCATCGCGCAGCTTGGCCGTGCCGGCCTTGAAGTCGATCTCGCGTTCGCCCTGCTCGACGATCGGCGTGATGACGTAGTCGGACGCTCCGGCCATTGCGGGACGAGAGGCGTCGAGTCCGAGAAGGCAAAGGGCGGCCAGCGCCCCCGCCTGGAGGGCGGTTCGCATGTTGGGTTGGTAGAGTGGGGAAGAAGGGTGCCGCGTGCTGCGGCCGGTGCACGGCTAACGCGCAGCAGCCCGCGTGCCGAGCATTCGGGTGCCGACGTAGATCAGGGCCAGCACACTCAGGTAGACGGTAAGTTGCAGCCCCGACGGGCGTGCGTCGTAGCCGACCAGCGCGTGCAGCAAGGTGCCGAGCGCTGATTCCGGCGCCAGCCAGCCCGAGCTGTCCCACAGCGTGTGGCTCCACAGGTCGACCAGTCCGGCCTGCGTCAGGGCACGCGCGAGCTGGCTCGCGATCGATCCGGCGAGCAGGGCGATCAGCACATTGGTGGCCGTGAAGAGGTGGCGCATCGGTATCCGGCTGAGCCCGGCATAGACAAGTGCGCCCACCGAGACGCCGAGTACCAGACCGATCGCACACGCCCCCAGGACCGCAGCCGACGACACCGCCTCGGTCCCGCCGACCGAACCGGCGACGAAGAGCACCGTCTCGGCACCTTCGCGCAGCACGGCGAGGACAACCGCGACCAGCAGCGCCCACGGCGGGTTCGATCCGGACTCGACCGACGCGCCCAGACGGCGCGCCTGACTGGCCATGTCCTTCGAGTGCGCCGCAACCCAGATGCAGTGCCACAGCAGGAAGACGAGTGCGAGCGACAGCACGCCGATATTCACAACGTCCTGGCCGATCCCGTCGAACCAGCCGGCGACGCGCTCGGCCATCAGCGCGAGCAGCAACGCGCCCAGCACGCCGATGCCCACGCCGGCGCTCAGCCAGCGCGTGCGTCCGGCGAGCTGGCGCGTCGCCGCGGCGACG
>JANLYV010000298.1:0-8201 GCA_031365825.1 Rubrivivax sp.
CGCCGGCGGCGTGACGGAGCTCCGTGCTCGCGGGATGCCGCTGGGCCTGATGCCCGGGATGGCCTACGAGGAGAAGGATACCTTCGCCATGGCCATCGGCGTGCCGGTGTTGCAGCTGGTGCTGTTCGGCTACGCCATCAACACCGACCCCAAGGGCCTGCCCACGGCCATCGTCAGCCATGACGCCACGCCGCAGTCGCGCGCCTTGGTCGCCGCCCTGCAAAACAGTGGCTACTTCCGCGTCACGCAACAGCCCGCGAGTGAAGACCAGGCGCAGGCGCTGATCGAAGACGGCCAGGTGCAGTTCATGGTCGTCATCCCGAGCGACTTCACGCGCCGCCTGGTGCGCGGCGAAAAGCCGGTGCTGCTGGTAGCGGTGGACGCCACCGACCCTTCGGCCTCGGGCAACGCCATCGCCGCACTCGGGCAGCTGGCGGGTCCCGCGCTGATGCACGACCTCAACGGCCCGCTGCGTGGTCTGCAGAACGGCGCGCCGCCGTTCGAGCTGCGCATCCACCGCCTCTACAACCCCGAAGGCCTGTCGCGCTACAACATCGTGCCCGGGCTCATAGGCACCATCCTGACGATGACCATGGTCATGCTCACCGGCCTGGCGATGACGCGCGAACGCGAGCGCGGCACGATGGAAAACCTGCTCGCCACGCCGGTGCGGCCGTTCGAGGTGATGGCCGGCAAGATCGCGCCCTACATCGTCATCGGGTACGTGCAGCTGGGAGTCATCCTGCTCGCCGCCTGGCTGCTATTTGAAGTGCCGATGGTCGGCAGCTTCACCTTGTTGATGGTCATGATCGGCGTCTTCATGCTCGCCAACCTGGCGGTCGGCTTCACCTTCAGCACGCTGGCCAGGAACCAGCTGCAGGCGATGCAGATGACCTTCTTCTTCTTCCTGCCGTCGATGCTGTTGTCGGGCTTCATGTTCCCGTTTCGCGGCATGCCGGTCTGGGCCCAGTACATCGGCGAAGTGCTGCCGCTGACGCACTTCCTGCGCATCGTGCGCGGCATCATGCTCAAGGGCAACGAGGCGTCACAGCTGTTGCCTGAGCTGTGGCCGATGCTGCTGTTCCTGCTGGCAGCCGGCACCGTGGCGATGAAGCGTTATCGGCAGACGCTGGACTGAGGTTCGCCGCTCGTCGCAGCCGGTCGTGGCTCGTCGCAGTACGCTGTTGCGGCGCAGGCGCTGGCGCCAGCATGGCACCTGCCAACCGCGGGAGCACGCACCATGGCCGACGTCAAGATCACGCTTCAGGTCAACGCCCGGACGCAGACATTTCAAAGCGACGGCGAGATGCCGCTGCTGTGGTTCCTGCGTGACCAGCTGCAACTCAAAGGCACGAAGTTCGCCTGCGGCGTGGGCCAATGCGGCGCGTGCACGGTGCACGTCGACGGCGCAGCAGCGCGCTCGTGCCTGGTGCCGATGGCTAGCCTGCAGGGCAAGCAGGTCACCACCATCGAGGGCCTTGCGCGTGACGACACGCTGCACCCGGTGCAGCAGGCCTGGATCGACGAAGACGTGGCGCAATGCGGTTACTGACAGGCCGGGCAGATCATGGCCACGGTCGAGCTGCTGCGGCGCAAACCGCAGCCCAGCGCGGCCGACATCGCAGTCATCACCAACCTGTGCCGCTGCGGCACGCATGTGCGGCTGCGCAAGGCCATCACGCTGGCGGCGCAGCGCATGCAGGGGCGGGCATGAGCGTCGCTCTCTCGCGTCGCGGTTTCCTCGGGGTGACGCTGGCCAGCAGCGGCGCGCTGTGGCTGCAACCCGCGCAAGCGCAGGGCGGCAAGCGCATCGGGCTGATCGTGCGCATTGAGCCAGACAACCGCGTGACCATAGGCTGCCGCAACGCCGAGATCGGCCAGGGTGTGCTGACCTCGCTGCCGATGTTGATCGCCGAAGAGCTGGACGTGCGCTGGGCCGACGTGCAGGTGGAGCAGTTGCCGCTGGGTGTGGACTTCACCGTGCAGCCGCCGCAATGGACCTGGGGCCCGCAGGGTGCGGGCGGCAGCACCAGCATCCCCGACTGCTGGGGCGACCATCGCCAGTTCGGCGCCGACGCCCGCGCGCTGCTCGTGGCCGCCGCGGCCGAGCGCTGGGGCGTGGACGCCAGCCGCTTGAGCACGCACGAGGGCAGCGTGCGTCATACCGACGGCCGCAGCTTGCGCTATGCCGATCTCGCCGAGCGCGCCGCCGCCCTGCCCGCCCCGGCCGGCAAGGCGCCACTCAAGGACTCGAGCCTGTTCCGCATCATCGGCCAGCCGCAGCGTGTGGTGGACGCACGCGACATCGTCACCGGCCGCGCACGCTACGGCCTGGATTCGGCGCCGAGCGACGCGCTGGTGGCCGTGATGCAGCGCTGCCCGCACTTCGACGGCCGCGTGGCCACCGTCGACGACCGCGCGGCACGCGCCGTGCCCGGGGTCATCGACGTGATCATCATCGAAGGTCCCAAGGTCACCGACCCGCTGGTTGAACACCTCGCCGCCGGTGTCGCCGTGGTCGCACGCGACACCTGGTCGGCGTTGAGAGGCCGGGCCGCGCTGAAGGTCACCTGGCACGCCGGCCCGCATGCTCAGGAGTCCACGGCCAGCTTCAACGCACAGTGCGAGAGGCTGCTGGCCGCGGCGGGGCAGGTGGTGCTCGACCAGGGCAGCGTCGACCAGGCGGCGGGAGTGGCCACGCGCCGCGTACAGGCGCGCTACCAACTGCCTTTTGCCAACCACGCCACGATGGAGCCGCAGAACGCCTACGTCAAACTGGAAAACGGCCGCGCGCTGGTGATCGTGCCGACGCAGTCGCCGGGGGTGATCCCACGCCGGGTGATGAACCTCACCGGCATCGCGCGCGAGAACGTCGAAGTGCGCATGACACGCGCCGGCGGCGGCTTCGGCCGGCGCGGCACGGTCGACTACGTCTGCGAGGCCGTGCTCATTGCCAAGGCCACCGGCCGCGCCATCCAGATCGTGTGGACGCGCGAAGACGACATGCACCACGACTACTTTCGCCCCGCGGGCTGGCACGACCTCAAGGCCTCACTCGACGGCCACCGCGTCACCGGCTGGCATCACAAACTGGCCAGCGCCTCCAAGCACTACCGCCGCGCCGGCCAGAAGGACGAAGACCTGTGGCAGCCCGAGCTCTACCCCGACGACTTCCCCGCGCGCCTGGTACCTAACCTTCGTCTGGAGTGGTGTAGCGTGCAAAGCGGCGTGCCTCGTGGCTCGTGGCGTGCACCGGCGCATTGGGCCAATGCCTTCGCCGTGCAGAGCTTCGTCGACGAAGTGGCGCACGCCAGCGGCCAGGACCCACTCGCGCTGCGCCTGGCGCTGCTCGGTGCGCCGCAGCAGCTGCCTTATGCACAACATGGCGGGCCGCAGTTCGACACCGGCCGGCTGGCCCATGTGCTCAAGCTGGCGGCCGACGCCGTGGGTTACGGCCGCACACGCGCTGCCGGCAGTGGTGTCGGCCTGGCCTGCCACTTCACCTTCGGCGGGTACGCCGCACACGCCATCGAGGTCAGCGTGAGCAAGGCGGGCGAGTTGAAGATCGAGCGCATCGTCTGCGCCGTCGACTGCGGCCGGCCGATCAACCCGATGGGCCTGGAAGCGCAGATGCAGGGCGGCACCATCGATGGCCTGGCAGCGGCTTTGCTGCAGGAAATCACCATCAAAGACGGCGCCGTGGTCGAGCGTGGATTTGCCGACTACCCGCTGCTGCCGCTGGCGCAGACGCCACCGCTGCAGGTGCTGGTCGTGCATTCGTCGGCCACACCTTCGGGTGCCGGTGAGATGGGCATCCCGACGGTGGCGCCGGCGCTGGCCAATGCCATCTTCAACGCTTGCGGGGTGCGGCTGCGCAGGCTGCCGGTGAAGAATCAGTTGCGGGAGGCGATGGTGGCGCGGGGGTGATTGGCGCTTGCTTTGGCGGTGGCGGCGGTCCAACCTCATGTGCCTCAGCGACCGCCGGTCGCGTAGTGAGTTATGCGGCGCGACCCCGGTGTGAGCAGCACAGCGCAGTCGGCGCACAGCGCCGACCGACCCAGCTTGGGCCGCCAGCGGGTAGCACCTGCCGCGACGCCGCCGACGTAACGACGGAACTACGAATCCGACCGAGCCAGAAACTCGATCGCCCGCCGCGCCCCCGGCCCCACAGGTACTTTCATCGTTAGCAAGGCCGCTTCCACCCCTGAAACCGCCCCCAGCACCATCGCCGCATTCAGGTCGCCCAGGTGCCCGATGCGAAACGCGCGACCGGTCAGCGACCCCAGGCCACCCGCCACCGCCACCTGGAAGCGTTCGCGCGCCAGCGTGCGCAAGGCATCCGGGTCGAATTCCGCATCGACGGCAATCGTCGTCACCGACGTCGAACGCGCATACGGCCACTTGCAGAAGAACGACAAGGCGCCGCCTTCGCTCCAGCCCTGCACGGCAGCATGCACGGCGCCAGACAATTCGAGGTGGCGCGCGAACACGTTCTCGAGCCCTTCCTGCTCCAGCAAGCGCAACGACGCCTGCATGCCGAAGAGCAGATGCAGCGGCGGTGTGCCGCAGAACTTCTGGTAGCTGTAGATGCCGTCGCGCCGGGTCCAGTCCCAGTAATAGCGCGGCGCCGGGTTCTTGGCCGAGACGGCCATGGCGTTGGCATTGACGAGCACGAAGCCTATGCCCGGCGGCAACATCAATCCCTTCTGCGACGCACCCACCAGCACGTCGATGCGCTGCGCATCCATCGCCACGGGCGCCGCGCCGAGCGAGGCCACGGCGTCGACGACGAAGAGCGCCGGGTGGCCGGCATCGTCGATGGCTTTGCGCAACGCGTCCATGTCGCTGGTGACGCCGCTGGCGGTATCGGTGTGCACGGCGAAGACGGCGACGATCTCGTCCAGTGCGTCGGCGCGCAGCACTTGTTCGACGGCGGTGGCGTCGATCGGCTCGCCCTCGCGCCATGGCGTGCGCACGACGCGGCGGCCGAGTGCTTCAGCCTGGATCGCCCATTGGTCGGAGAAGTGGCCCGTGCCTGGAATCAACACCAGGCCGCCGGGTGGCAACAGGTTTTCGATCGTCACTTCCCAGGCGCCGTGGCCGTTGGTGGCGTAGAGGAAGACGCCGGCGTCGGCCGTGCCAGCCAGCCAGCGCAGGCCCTTCTCGCAATCGTCGACGCAGGCCGTCAGGCGCGGGTCGACCAGGTCCATGGGCTGGCGATGCATGGCGTCGAGCACTTCGTCGGGCAGGTGCGTGGGGCCAGGCGAGTGCAGCAGGCGGCGGCCGGGGATGCGGGTGGTGGTCATGGTGCGAAGGCGGTGGTGATGTCGTGATGCCGTGATGTCGCAATACTAGGTGGCTTAAGCTGGTGCCCATGCAGATCGAAACCCTGAGCCAGTTGCGCAGCCTCTACGCCACGCCCAAAGAGCGCGCGGTGAAAAAGCAGATCGACCACCTCGACGTGCATTGCCGCCGCTTCATCGCGCTCTCGCCCTTCGTGATCATCGCCAGCGGCGATGGCGTGGCGATGGACGCCTCGCCCCGCGGCGGCGCACCGGGCTTCATCAAGACACCCGATGCGCACACACTTTTGATTCCCGACGCGCCGGGCAACAACCGGCTCGACACGCTCGAGAACATCGTCAGCCAGGCGCAGCTCGGGCTCTTCTTCATGATTCCCGGCGTGGACGAGACGCTGCGTGTCAACGGCACCGCAGTGTTAGCCAATGACGATGCCTTGCTCGACCTGTGTGCGAACGAACACCGCCGGCCGGCGCTGGTGATTTGCGTCAGCGTGGCAGCGGCCTACCTGCACTGCGCCAAGGCGCTGCTGCGCTCGCGCCTATGGCACGCCGATGCCCAGGTCGACCGCGCCTGCCTGCCCAGCGCGGGCGAAATGATCAGCGACCAGACCGGCATCGTCGTCGTGCCGGAAACGCAGGAAGCAATGCGGGCGCGGTACGCACCGGACTTATAGCGCCGCCAGCCCGCGTCACCCGACCGACACGGCCTTGGCCAGCACATGGTTGTCGATCGCCTCGCCGTCCATCACGAACGTGGTGAGGCCGAGGTTGCGGTAGCCATGTTTGGCGTAGAAGCGCAGGGCGCGATGGTTGCGTACCCAGGGTGACAGCCACAGCGCCGTGCAGCCCGCCTGCGTGGCGACGGCCTGCGCCGCTTGCAGCAATGCCGTGCCGACGCCGGTACGGGTGAAGGGCTCTTGCACGTACAGGCGGTCGAGTTCGGCCGGCAGCGGCGTCTGCACCAGCGCCTGGGTCGTGCCCGCGGTGACCTGCGCGAAGCCGATGAGGTGGCCACGGCGCTCGGCCAGCCAGAACGTTGAGCGCCCGGCGCGGATCAGCTCGCGCATCGTCGTGGTCGAGAAGGCCGACAACACCTCGTTCGCAATCGCCGGCCGAATGCCTTCGATGGCGTAGGTGTCGAGGAACACCTGCGTGGCCAACACGCCCAGGCACAGCGCGTCGTCGGCCACGGCCGCGCGTAGCTCGAAGTCGCTGCTCATGCACGCCCTCGGTAGGCGTCGGGCCGCACGACCACCGCGCTGGCGCCCAACACGCCCGAGTTCAGGCCGAGATGCGTAGCGAGGCGGCCTTCGCGGTCGATGATGTCGACGCCGACACGCAGCGCTTTCACCGTCGTGTCTGGAGCCGCGCCGGCCCCGCCGAAACAAAAACACAGCGACTGGTCACCCGCCTCGCGCAAGAGCTGCATCACGCTGGTGGCCCTGCCGTCGGCCTGATGCAGCGGCACGTTCTGCACCGTCACGCCGCCATGCGGCAATTGTTTTGCGGCCGGGTAGTCGTTGGCCACGGACATGCGCCCGGCGTTCACCATCGTGCGCGCAAACGCGTGGCGCCGCGCCAGGCTGACGACGGCGCGGCGCATGCAGTGTTCGGCTTGCGAACGCGGCGCGAGGAAGCGCGAGGTGCGGCGCGTCACCGCCAGGTTCTCGGCGGCCGCGGCATGGCGTTCGTCCTGGTAACTGTCGAGCAGGCTCGCCTCGGCCCAGCCTTTCAACACCCAGGCCAGTTTCCAGCCCAGGTTGTTGGCGTCCTGGATGCCGGTGTTGCCGCCGCGGGCGCCGAAAGGGCTGACGACGTGGGCCGCGTCGCCGATGAAGAAGATGCGCTCATGTCGGAAGTTATCGAGCAGCAGGTCGCGGTACTGGTAGGGGCCGATCCAGACGAACTCGAGCTCGATGTCGGCCCCGAGTTGCGCCGCGATGCGCGCGCTGGCGACCTCGGGCTGGCTCATGTCCTCGCCGCTGGCGTCTTCGCCCATCTGGTAGTCCAGCCGCCACACGCCGTCGGCCATGGGGTGCTGCCAGACGGCGCGGCCCTGGTTGAAGGGCGCGTCGATCCAGGTCCAGCGTTCCTGCGGCAGCGGCGCCTTGAAGCGCACGTCGGTGATGCACCAGCGGTCGGCGCTGCGGGTGCTGTAGTGAGCCTCCAGCCCGAGCTGCTTGCGGATGGGGCTGTGCACGCCTGTGGCGTCGATCAGCCAGCGCGCGCGCAGGAAGTAGTCGCCGTCGGGCGTGCGCACCTCCACCTGCACAGTCTCTTCGCCGGGGGTGACGGCCATCACCTCGTGCTTCCAGCGCAGCTCCACGCCGCCGAGCTCCGCGATGCGGTCGACCAGAAACCACTCGACGTAGAACTGCTGGACGTTGATGAACGGCGGCTGCGCCGAGACGCTGCTGGCCTGCAGGTTGAAGCTCCATACCTTCGCGTCGCCCGAGAAGGTGTTGCCCACCGACCAGCTGACCCCCTTGTCGCGAATGCGCTCGTAGATGCCCAGCCGCTCGAACACTTCCAGGCTCTTTTGCGCATAGCAGATGCCGCGCGACGAAGCGCCGCGCACCCCCACGGTGTCATCGTCGTCGAGCAGCACGGCGCGCACGCCGCGCTGTGCCAGGTCGCAGGCCAGCGTCAGGCCGGCCCGACCACCGCCGACGATGACCACGTCATGCGTCTCGACCGCAGCCGGCCGCGGTGCAGCGGGCCATTGCGGCAAGGCGTAGGCAGGGGCGAAGCGGTAGGCCGGTTGGTCCATGCACTTGGGCGTTAGAGTGCTCTTCTAGAAGTGATCGAGCGTCGGGAAACGGTCGTCGGCGCGGATGCAGTTCAAGAGCGTGCAGGCCAGGCCGAGGTCACCGCTCCAAAGCGTATGACGACCCTGGC
>JANLYV010000333.1:0-6020 GCA_031365825.1 Rubrivivax sp.
TACGCCGGCCACCACCGCTGGCCGATGTCATGGTTGTACAGGCGTGAAGGCGAGCAGCTGCTGGCTTACGAGCGTGAAGTGGCGGCGCGCTCGACGCGTTCGTTCTTCGTCACCACCAAGGAGGCCGAGCTCTTCCGCGCCTTGGCGCCGGAATGCAGTGCGAGGGTGGAAGCGCTGGGCAATGGTGTCGATGCCGACTACTTCCAGCCCGATGCCGCGCGCGCGTCGCCCTTCGCAACCGGCGAAGTGCCCTTGGTGTTCACCGGCGCGATGGACTACTGGCCCAACATCGATGCCGTCAGCTGGTTCGCCAAGGACATGTTGCCGCGGCTGAAGGCGAACTGGCCGAGCCTGCGCTTCCACATCGTCGGCCGTGCACCCACGCCGGCCGTGCTGGCGCTGGCTAACGACAGTGTGGTGGTGACCGGCACCGTGCCCGATGTGCGGCCCTACCTGCAACACGCGGCCGTGGTCGTGGCGCCGCTGCGCCTGGCGCGCGGCATCCAGAACAAGGTGCTCGAAGCCATGGCGATGGCGCGGCCCGTGGTCACGGCCACCGATTGCGCCGGCGCCATCGCCAGCGCCCAGGTGCCCGCCGAGTTGCGCAGCGCGGCCAGCGCCGACGACTACATCCAGGCCATCCAAGCGTGGCTGACTGATGCGGCCGCGGCAAGTGCCGTGGGCACAGCCGGGCGCGAACGCGTGCTGCGCGACTACAGCTGGCCGGCGCAACTTGGCGCCATCGATCGTCACCTTGACGAACTGGGCGCGGCGCGCCTGGCCGTCGCCTGAGCGCCCATCCGAGACAAGCCATGAGTGACGCCCAACCAGCCGCCAGCAGCAGCCTTCCTGTCCCGACGACGGCCCTGTCGCCATGGCGCACGGCGCTG
This sequence comes from Rubrivivax sp., assembly GCA_031365825.1. Taxonomy (GTDB): domain Bacteria; phylum Pseudomonadota; class Gammaproteobacteria; order Burkholderiales; family Burkholderiaceae_C; genus Rubrivivax. The sequence continues at coordinate 891 of JANLYV010000333.1, forward strand.
CCGGCCTTTGTCGCGCTGGTCGTGCTGATCCTGCTGCTGTACCGCGACACCGGCATGGCCATGGTCGGCATCTGGTCGCGCTCCGACACCTTCGCCCACGCCTTCCTCGTGCCGCCGATCAGCCTGTGGCTGGTGTGGCGCCAGCGCGCGGTGTTGGCGGCCATGACGCCGCGCCCCTGGCTGTGGGCCCTGCCGTTGATGGCCACTGTCGCGGTGCTGTGGCTCATGGCCGACCTGGTGGTGGTGGGTGCGGCGGCGCAGTTTTCGCTGGTGGCATTGCTCGTGCTGGCGGTGCCGGCGGTGCTCGGTATCGAGGTCGCGCTCGCTATCCTGTTCCCGCTGCTGTTCCTGTTCTTCGCCGTGCCTTTCGGCGAATTCATGCTGCAGCCGATGATGGAGTGGACGGCCGACTTCGTCGTGCGCGCCTTGCAACTCACCGGCATTCCCGTCTACCGCGAAGGCCTGCAATTCGTCATCCCCAGCGGCAACTGGTCGGTCATCGACGAGTGCAGCGGCGTGCGCTACCTCATCGCCTCGTTCATGGTCGGCACGCTCTTCGCGTACCTGAACTACCGCTCCTACACGCGCCGAGCTGTCTTCATGGCCGTGGCCATCGCCGTGCCCATCGTCGCCAACTGGTTGCGCGCCTACATCATCGTCATGATGGGCCACCTCTCGGGCAACCGCCTGGCGGTGGGCGTGGACCATCTGCTCTACGGCTGGGTCTTCTTCGGCATCGTCATCTTCGTCATGTTCATTGTCGGTTCGCGCTGGTCCGAGCCTGACGACGTGCCGGCCGGCGGCCCGCCTTCCTGGGCCACCGCCGCCCCACAGCGCGGCTTGCTAACGCCACTGTGGATGGTGCTGGGTGTGGCTTTGCTGGTGGCGCTGCCCCACCTGGCGCTGGCCGCGCTGCAACGCATCGAAGGCGCGGCGGCCGAGCCACGCATCGAGCTGCCGCTGAAGTTGTCGGATGCCTGGGCCAGCGACAGCGCACGCATCGTCGAATGGGGCCCCAAGTTTGCCAATCCTTCGGTGCAGGCCACGCGCGCCTATGGCGGGCCGGGCGGCACGGTGGGTGTCTATGTCGCCTACTACCGCGGCCAGCACAACGAGCGCAAGCTGGTGAGTTCGCTCAACGGCGTGGTCGGCATCAACGACCGCATCTGGAATCGCGTCGGCTCCGGCGTGCAAACAGTCGCGCTGGCCGACGCCAGCGTGGCGTTCAAGACCACCGAACTGCTCGGCCCGGCCACCACCGGCGCGGCGCGCCGTTCACAGATGGTGGTGTGGAATGCGTACTGGATCGACGGCCGGCTCATCACCAGCGACGTCATGGCCAAGCTCGCCGGCGCGATGTCAAGGCTGCGCGGCCGCGGTGACGAAGGCGCCGCGCTGGTGCTGTATGCCGACGAGGCCACGCCGGCGGCTTCCAACGCCACGCTCGAAGCCTTCGTGCGCGCCAACCTCGCGCCGATCAACACCTTGCTGCAGCAGGCGCGAGACGCGCGCTGAGGCAGCCCTGCATCCATCGCACCACCCCTCGGAGCAAGAAGATCATGACCACTGTCGCCGTCATCGGCCTGGGCTACGTCGGCCTGCCGCTCGTCGTCGAATTCGGCAAGCAGCTGAAGACCATCGGCTTCGACATTTCGCAATCAAAAGTCGATGCCTGCATCGCCGGCCGCGACCCCTCGCGCGAGCTCGAAGACGAGCAGGTGCAGGCCGCCAGGCTGGCCGTCTACACGAGTGACGCGGCCATGCTGAGCCAGGCCGACATGATCATCGTCGCCGTGCCCACGCCGGTGGACGACGCACACATCCCCGACTTCCGCCCGCTCATCGGCGCCAGCCAGAGCGTGGGCCGCCACCTGAAGAAGGGTGCCACGGTGATCTATGAATCCACGGTCTACCCCGGCGCCACCGAAGAGGTCTGCATCCCGGTGCTGGAGAAAGCCTCGGGCCTGAAGTGGAAGCAGGATTTCTTCGTCGGCTACAGCCCCGAGCGCATCAACCCGGGCGACAAGGAACACACGCTGACCAAGATCCTGAAGATCGTCAGCGGCGACGGCCCCGAGACGCTGGACAAGGTGGCCAAGCTGTACGAACGCATCATCGTGCCCGGTGTGCATCGCGCCAGCAGCATCAAGGCCGCCGAAGCCGCCAAGGTCATCGAAAACACCCAGCGCGACCTGAACATCGCGCTCATGAACGAGCTGGCCATCATCTTCGAGAAGATCGGCATCGACACCAGCGAGGTGCTCGAAGCCGCCGGCACGAAGTGGAGCTTCCTCAAGTTCAAACCCGGCCTGGTGGGCGGCCATTGCATCGGCGTCGACCCCTATTACCTGACGCACAAGGCCGACATGCTGGGCTACCACCCGCAGGTGATCCTGGCCGGGCGGCGCATCAACGACGGCATGGGCAAGTTCATTGCCGAGCAGACCATCAAGAACATGATCGCCGCCGGCAGCGTCATCAAGGGCGCCAAGGTCAACGTGCTCGGGCTGACGTTCAAGGAAAACTGCGGCGACCTGCGCAACAGCAAGGTCATCGACATCATCCGCGAGCTGCAGAGCTACGGTGTCGAGGTCTTCGTCACCGACCCGCAGGCCGAAGTCGACGAAGCCATGCACGAGTACGGCGTGAAGCTCGTGCCCTTCGAGGCCCTGCCACAGGCCGATGCCATCGTGGCGGCGGTGGCGCACAAGGAGTACGCGCAGATGCCGCAACAAGAGATGGTGCGCAAGCTCGTCAAAGGCGGCGCCTTCATCGACGTCAAGGCGACGTACGACGCGGCTGCACTGACGGCCGCCGGCCTGCGCGTCTGGCGCCTGTAGCGCGCGCAGGCGCGTCGAATTTGCGCGCTGGGTGACCCCATGGCGCCACTCGTCCTGCACGTCGTCTACCGCTTCGATACCGGCGGCCTGGAGAACGGCGTCGTCAACCTCATCAACCACATGCCGGCGCAGGCCTACCGGCATGCGGTGCTGGCGCTGACCGAGGTCGTGCCGGCCTTCGCACGGCGCGTTCGTCGCGATGACGTCACCTTCACGTCGTTGCACAAGCCGCCGGGGCAAGGGGTCAAGGTCTATCCCGCTTTGGCGCGCTGCATTCGCCAGCTGCAGCCCGCCGTCGTGCACACGCGCAACCTCGCCGCGCTGGAGTGCCAGGTACCTGCGTGGTGGTGCGGCGTGCCGGTGCGCATTCACGGCGAACATGGGCGTGACGTGGACGACCCCGACGGCACCGTGAAGCGCTACCAGTGGCTGCGCCGCGCCTACCGGCCGTTCGTGCATGCCCATGTGGCGCTGTCGCGCGACCTGGCGGACTACCTGGCACGGCGCGTTGGCATCCCCGACGCGGACATCACCCAGATCATCAATGGCGTCGACATCGAACGATTCCATCCGGCGCCGGGCGACAGGGCGCGGCTCGAGGGCGGGCCATTCAATCACCCCGGCCTGTTCGTCGTGGGCACGGTCGGCCGCATGCTCACGGTCAAGGCACAGCCGAACCTTGCACGTGCCTTCGTGCGCGCGCTCGAACTGCAGCCAGAACTACGCGCACGCCTGCGGCTGATGCTGGTGGGCGACGGGCCCCTTCGCGCCGAAGCGCAGGCCGTGCTCGACGCCGCCGACGTGCAAGCGCTGGCCTGGCTGCCCGGTGAACGTGCCGATGTGCCAGATGTCATGCGTGCACTGAATTGCTTCGCCTTGCCGTCCTTGGCCGAAGGCATCTCGAATACCATTCTTGAAGCCATGGCCACGGGCTTGCCGGTGCTGGCCACGAAGGTCGGCGGCAATGCCGAACTGGTGGTTGACGACACGACGGGCATGCTGGTGGCGCCGGGGGATATCGAGGCCATGGCGCATGGCTTGGTGCGACTGGCGAGCGACCCGCAAGCCGCGGCCGCGATGGGCAGGGCAGGGCGAGAGCGGGCGCAGGCAAGGTTCAGCCTGCCGGCGATGGTGGGCGCCTACCAGGCGCTGTATGACCGGCTGCTGGCACGACGAACACATCCACAGAATCGGAACTGAACACATGTGTGGCATCACCGGCCTCTTCGACACCCGCGCGCAACGTCCGGTCTCGCACACCGTGCTCAAGCGCATGAACGACTCGCAGCTGCACCGCGGCCCCGACGAAGGCAGCCTGCACATCGAGCCCGGCCTGGGCTTCGGGCATCGCCGCCTGGCCATCATCGACGTCGCCACCGGGCAGCAGCCACTCTTCAACGAAGACCACAGCGTGGTGCTGATCTACAACGGCGAGATCTACAACTACCAGTCGCTCATTCCCGAGCTGCAGGCGCTGGGCCATACCTTTCGCACCAAGAGCGACACCGAAGTCGTGGTGCATGCCTGGGAGTCCTGGGGCGAAGCCTGCGTCGAGCGCTTTCGCGGCATGTTCGCCTTTGCGCTGTGGGATCGCAACCGCGGCACGCTCTTCCTCGCGCGCGACCGCCTGGGCGTGAAGCCGATGTTCTATGCCCTGCTCGACGACGGTCATCTGGTCTTCGGCTCGGAGTTGAAATCGCTGATGGCGCATGGCGGCTTGAAGCGCGATATCGATCCGCTGGCGGTCGAGGAATATTTCGCCCTCGGTTATGTCGCCGAGCCGCGCTGCATCTATCGCCAGACCCGCAAGCTGCCGCCGGCGCATACGCTGCTGATTCGCCGCGGTGAGAACCTGGGTGAGCCGCGCGAATACTGGGATGTTCGCTTCACGACCAATTCGCCCATCGGCCTCGATGAGGCTTGCCATACGCTGGCCGCCAAGCTCGAAGAGTCAGTGCGCCTGCGAATGATCTCCGAAGTGCCGCTCGGCGCTTTCCTGTCCGGCGGCGTCGATTCAAGCGCCGTCGTGGCGACGATGGCAGGGCTGCAAACCGAGCCCGTCAATACCTGCTCGATCGCCTTCGACGACCCGGCCTACGACGAAGCCGCCTTCGCTCAAATGGTGGCCGACCGCTACCGCACCAACCACCGCGTCGAGACGGTCATGAGCGACGATTTCGACCTGATCGATACCCTCGCCCATCTGTACGACGAGCCTTATGCCGACAGTTCGGCGATCCCGACCTACCGCGTCTGCCAGCTCGCACGCAAGCATGTCACGGTGGCGCTC
>JANLYV010000360.1:0-3295 GCA_031365825.1 Rubrivivax sp.
CCAGATCACCACGGCCGGTTCCGGCGCCAACCTGCCGGCCTCCAGCCCCTACTACCAGAACCTGGCCACCCTGTTCCCGGCACTGTTCAAGCCGACGAACACCGACCCGACCGATCTGCGCGTCTTCTTCGACGCGACGAAGCAGGAACGCATCCGCTGGCGCTGCCTGCCTTGCGGCCCGCGCCAGCAGGACACCACCGCCGATGCCTACCGCGCCCTGCTCGGTATGGAGGGTCTGCTTGCGGGGTGGGATTACAAGTGGGGCCTGTCCACGGCCCAGAGCAAGGCCACGACGGTGCTGGGTTACGGCTACATGAGGCAATCAGCGCTCACTGCGGCGGTGGCCACGGGTACCGTCAACCCGTTCAGCCTGACGCAGACCGATCCGGCGCTGGCTTTGATCGAAGGTGCCAAGGCCAGAGGCACCTCGCTCTATGGTGGCAAGGCCAACCTGTCCGAAGCCGATGTGACCTTCTCCAAGGAAATCTTCAAGCTGCCTGCCGGCCCGCTCGCCATCGCCTTGGGCGCCGACGCACGCAAAGAGGAGTTCCGCTTCAATGAGCCAGGCTTCAACAACCTCGGCATCAACGGCGTGAGCGCGCCTGCGGCGCTGGACCGGGTGTCGCGCAAGGTCAACGCGCTGTTCGTCGAGTTCGCAGTGCCGATCGCGAAGGGGCTCGAAGCGCAACTCGCAGCACGCTCCGACCACTACAGCGACTTTGGCTCGACCAGCAACCCGAAGGTGGCCCTGCGGTGGCAACCGACCGACAGCGTGGTGGTTCGCGCCTCCTTCAACAAGGGCTTCCATGCGCCGGACTTCGGCCCCTTGTACGGTGGCGACGTCACCGGCGCCTTCAACAGCGACATCAACGACCCGCTGCTGTGCCCGGGTGGCGTTTCGGTCGACGGCAGCGGCAATGGCTGCGGCATTCGCCCGGACATCATCACCACCAGCAATCCCAAGCTCAAGCCTGAGCGGTCCAAGCAATGGTCGGTTGGCATGGTGGTTTCGCCGACCAACTGGCTCACCGCCAGCATGGACTTCTGGCAGATCGACCTGACGGACCGCATTGCGGCACTGTCGGGCCTGGAACTGGTGAAGAACTACACCAAGTACCAGCAGTACGTGACACGCGACCCCGCCACCAACGTGATCACCAGCGTCAGCGCGCCCTTCTTCAACCTCGCCGGCGACAAGGTGCGTGGCATCGACATCAACCTCACGGCGGGGTTCAAGACCGACATGGGCAAGGTCACCGCCGAGCTCGATGGCTCCTACCTCAACAGCTACAAGACGCGCTTCAGCAAGAGCGACCCCTATGTCGAACGCGTCGGCGAGTTCGGCGACCCGACCTATGGCTACGACCTGCATCTGCGCTGGAAACACACGGCCACCGTGTCGCTGGCGCAGGGTGACTGGACGTCGACACTGACGCAGGTCTACAAGACGGGCTACAAGGAGGAGGTCGACGGCTACGGCACCGGTGTCATCCTGCAGGACCAGGGCTTCCAGTCGCGCATCAAGAGCTACACCCTGTACAACCTGTCGTTCAGCTACACCGGCATCAAAAGCACGACCTTGACGGCCGGTGTCAACAACATCTTCGACACCAATCCGCCGTTCTCGCTGCACAACGTCGACACCGTCGCCGGTGCGGGTTGGGATGCGCGCGTGGGCGACCCGCGTGGCCGATCGATCGTGGTCAGGCTGAACCACAAGTTCTTCTAAGGCGCGGCTGCCGCCACAATCACGGGGTCCATCGCGACCCCGTGTTGTTTTCACCGTGTTCACCTTCCTGCTGAGAAAACTCGCCCTGCTGTTGCCGACCTTCATCGGCATCACGCTGGTGGCTTTCTTCCTGATCCGCCTGGTGCCTGGCGACCCGATCGAGGTGATGGTCGGCGAGCGGCGGCTCGACCCGGAAGCGCATGCGCGGCTGGTGCATCAGATGGGGCTGGACCGGCCGCTTCTCGTGCAGTACGGCAGCTACGTCAAGCAGACGCTCACGGGCGACCTCGGCACATCGATCGTTTCGCGCGAGCCGGTGTCGGTGGAGTTCGCAGCGCTGTTCCCGGCCACGGTCGAGCTGGCCCTGTGTGCACTGTTGCTGGCCTTGGTCGTCGGCTTGGCGCTCGGCGCCTTGGCAGCGCTCAAGCGCGGCAGCCTGGTCGATCAGGGCGTGATGGGGCTGGCGACGGTCGGCTACTCGATGCCGATCTTCTGGTGGGGCCTGGTGCTGATCATGCTGTTCTCGGTTGACCTCGGCTGGACGCCGGTGTCGGGGCGCATCGCGATCGAGTACGACATCTCCGTGCGCACGGGTTTCATGCTGATCGACAGCGTGCTGTCGCGCGAGCCCGGCGCCTTCGTCTCGGCCTTGCGCCACCTGCTGTTGCCCGCCCTGGTGCTGGGCACGGTGCCGATGGCCGTGATTGCGCGCATGACGCGCTCGTCGCTGCTGGAAGTGCTGCGCGAAGACTACATGCGCACCGCGCGTGCCAAGGGCCTCACGCCCGCGCGCATCGTCATCGTGCACGGGCTGCGCAATGCGCTGATCCCCGTCATCACCGTCGTCGGCCTGCAAACCGGCGCCTTGCTCGGCGGCGCGGTGCTCACCGAAACCATCTTTTCGTGGCCGGGCATCGGCAAGTGGCTGATCGATTCGATCGCGCGGCGCGACTACCCTGTCGTGCAGGCCGGTATCCTGATCTCGGCCTTGATCTTCATCGTTGCGAACCTGCTGGTGGATGTGCTCTACGGCGTGGCCGACCCCCGGATCCGCGAACGATGAGCCTCGCCGCCCCTCCCGTTCGGGCTGAGCCTGTCGAAGCCCAGGCGCCCCCCGGCCCCCTCAAGGAGTTCTGGCACGGCTTCGCTGCCAACCGCGGCGCACTCGCAGCCCTGTTCGTGCTGGCGCTGATCTTCATCGGCGCGCTGTTCGCACCCTGGCTCGCGCCGCACGACCCGATCGAACAATTCCGCCAGCACATGCTCACGCCGCCGCTGTGGCAAGACGGCGGCATGGCGGCCTATCCGCTGGGCACGGATGAACTCGGCCGCTGCATCCTGTCGCGCTTGCTGCACGGTGCGCGCATCTCGCTGACCATCGGCGCGCTGTCGGTCGTGATGTCGATGATCCCCGGCGTGATGCTTGGCCTCGTCGCCGCGTTTCACGAAAAGAGCCTGTCGCCGCCGATCATGCGGGCAATGGACGTGCTGCTGGCGCTGCCAGGCATCCTGCTGGCCATCTGCGTGATCACCATCCTCGGCCCGGGCCTGGTCAACACCATGATC
>JANLYV010000386.1:0-11563 GCA_031365825.1 Rubrivivax sp.
CGGGCGTGGTGCTGGGGCTGAACAATGTCCACTGGCCGCCTTCCATGACGCGGCGCATGAACAGGTCGGGTATCCAGTTGGCGGTGTTCATGTCGTGCGTGCGGCGGCGGTCGTCGCCGGTGTTCTTGCGCAGCTCGAGGAACTCTTCGATGTCCAGGTGCCAGCTCTCAAGGTACGAACACACCGCACCCTTGCGCTTGCCGCCCTGGTTGACGGCCACCGCCGTGTCGTTCACGACTTTGAGGAAAGGCACCACGCCCTGACTCTTGCCGTTGGTGCCCTTGATGTACGAACCCAGCGCGCGCACGCGCGTCCAGTCATTGCCCAGGCCACCAGCGAACTTCGACAGCAGCGCGTTTTCTTTCAGCGCTTCGTAGATACCGTCGAGGTCGTCGGCCACGGTCGTGAGGTAGCAGCTCGACAGTTGCGAGCGCCGCGTGCCGGCATTGAACAGCGTGGGCGTGCTCGACATGAAGTCGAAGCTCGAGAGCACGTTGTAAAACTCGATGGCGCGCGCCTCGCGGTCGATTTCGCCCAGCGACAAGCCCATCGCCACACGCATGAAAAAGGCCTGCGGCATTTCGATACGCGCTTCATCGATGTGCAGGAAGTAGCGGTCGTACAGCGTCTGCAGGCCGAGGTAGTCGAACTGCAGGTCGCGGCTGGCATCGATGGCCGCACCCAGTCGCACGAGGTCGAACTGCTGCAGTTTCTCGTCCAGCAACTCGGCGGCCACGCCCTGCTTGATGAACTGCGCAAAGTACTCGGCGTAGCGCTCGCCCATCTGCGCCTGGCTCACTTCCTGGCCCAGGATCTCGCGGCGGACGGTGTGCAGCAGCAAGCGCGCAGTGGCGCGTGTGTACGACGGATCCTTCTCGATCAGCGTGCGCGCCGCGAGGATGCTGGCCTTGTGCACTTCTTCGATGGGCACGCCGTCATACAGGTTGCGCCGCGTCTCGGCCAGGATCGGCTCGGCACTGACTTCGCGGCCCAGCCCGGCGCATGCCGACTCGATCAGTTCGCGCAGCCCATCCATATTCAGCTGCACACGCTGGCCGCGGTCGAGCACGAACAGCTCGGCCACCTTGGGTGTGGCCAAGGGGCTTTGGCGTGCACGCTCCTGCGTGCGGCGTTCGCGGTACAGCACGTAGGCGCGCGCCACCTCGTGATGGCCGCCGCGCATCAGACCCAGCTCAACATGGTCTTGCACGTCTTCGTTGTGAAAGGTGCCGCCGCCCGGGCGCGAGCGCAACAGCGCACGCACCACGCTTTCAGTGAGCTGCTCCACCGTTTCGCGCACACTGGCCGAGGCCGCGCCTTGTGTGCCGTGCACTGCAAGGAATGCCTTCATCAAGGCCACGGCAATCTTGTTGGGTTCGAAGCCGACGACGGCGCCATTGCGGCGAATGATCTGGTAGCCGACGAATGCCGTCGCCCCAGCAGCTGCACCGGCCGCTGCACCCGTCGCGATCGCGCGGGATGGGCCGGTGGCCTCGGGCGTCGAGCTCAACACTGATTGCATGGAATCCCCTCAGGTCTATGTGGTGGTCGGCGCTTGGTCGAGCGCCGCTGCGCGCACGCGCATCTGGACGCGGCGTCTAAATGTCAATGGCTGGTCGATGGCTGGTTTGGCGACGGAGATGCTGCGCAGTGCGCAGCCCGGGCGGCATCCGAACAGGACTTGGATCATCGCGCCGTGTCATCGAGCTGTCACCGGCCCCCACTATATCTGGGGGCGGCGACCCCCACAAGCCACTACCCCTAGCGTGTTCTTGGTGACTTCCCGAATTGCCCATCTGCGCCGATGGCATCTTTGAAAGCAAGTTTGCGGCGCGCGCGCCATCGCTCAAGCACGATCAAGCGCGCTCGTCGCGCTCGGTCTCGCCGGCCGTGATGCCCAGCCGCGCCATGCGGTAACGCATCTGCCGCAGTGACAACCCCAGGCTGGCGCCGGCCGCGGTGCGGTTGTAGCGATAACGTTCAAGTGCGCGGACAAGGATGTCGCGTTCAACCTGGTCAAGATGGCGCACAAGATCGTCTGGCAGGGTTGGAAGCGCCGGTGACACGTGCGCGTGTTCGGGCGCTTCGGTCGCCGCCATGTCGAACTCGCCCAGCAGACTCTCGCCGTCGGCCGGCTCCGGCAGGGCCAGGTCGTCACGCGAGATGATTTCGCCGCCCGACAAGGCCACGGCGCGATGCAGCAGGTTTTCGAGCTCGCGCACGTTGCCGGGAAAGCTGTGGCGCTGCAAAGTGTCCAGCGCCTCGGCCGCGAGCACGGGTACGGGTGTGACGCCGGCATCGCGCGCGATGCGTTCGAGCACCGCGGCGCAGATGGTGGGCAGATCCCCGCTGCGGTCGCGCAACGGCGGCACGGCAATCTGAATGACGTTGAGCCGATAGAACAGGTCCTGGCGAAAGCGCCCGGCCTGCACTTCGGCCGCAAGGTCCTTGTGCGTCGCGCTCAACACGCGCACGTTGATGGCGTGCTCGGCCACCGCGCCCAGCGGGCGCACCACGCGCTCCTGGATGACGCGCAGCAACTTGCTTTGCATGGCCAGCGGCAGGTCGCCGATCTCGTCGAGAAAGATCGTGCCGCCCTGCGCCGCCTGGAAGAAACCCACCCGGTCTTCATGCGCACCGGTGAAGGCGCCTTTGCGAAAACCGAAGAACTCGGCCTCGAGCAGGTTCTCGGGGATGGCGCCGCAGTTCACCGCAATGAAGGGCAGCTCGCCACGCGGCGAGACTTCATGAATCGCACGCGCCACGAGCTCCTTGCCCGTGCCAGATTCACCGCGCACCAGCACCGGCGCCATGCTGCGTGCCACCTTCTCGATGAGGCTGCGCACCTGCTGCATCACCAACGAGCCGCCGCTCAGACGATCGAGCGCGCGGCGCGAGGCCGCACGCTGACGCTCGGGTACGCGCTCACCGCCGGGCGCAGGCGCGGCCACGACCGGCACCGTCGCTGGCCGGCCCAGCGCCGAAGCCACGACTGCGCGGAACTGCTTCAGGTCCACCGGCTTGGTAAGGTAGTCGTAGGCGCCGGCCTTCAGCGCCTCCACCGCGTTCTCGGCCGAGCCGTAGGCGGTGATGACGACGGCCTTCTCGCTGCGGCCGGCTTGTTCGATCTGCCGTAGCAGGTCCATGCCGGTGCCGTCAGGCAGCCGCATGTCGGTGATCAACAACTGATAGGTCTTGCCTTGCAGCATGGTCCAGGCTTCGGCCACGGAACTGGCGCACTCGACGTCATAGCCTTCGCGCACCAGCGTCAGCTCGTACAGCGTGCGCAGATCAGGTTCGTCGTCGACGACGAGCAGACGATGACTCGACGTTGTGCTCATGGCTCCAGCGGAAGTGAGGGGTCGCCCGCCAACAACGGGCCTTGCTTCATCGTCACGACAAACTCATTGCGCAAACGCTCTGCGGCTGGCCTGGCGCGGTACTCGATGCTGGCGGAATAACGCTCGCAAAGTTCGCGGCAAATATACAGGCCGAGGCCTGAGCCGCGGCTGCGTGTCGAGAAGAAGGGCTCGAAAAGATAACGTTCAACCTCAGTGGCAATGAGCGCGCTGTCACTCAGCACACAAAGTTGTACCGCACCGTCATCTCGCGCGGCCAGGCGCAGCAGGATCGAACCAGGCTTGTCGCTGGCGTGCCGCCGCGCGTTGTCAAGCAGGTTGACGAGCACACGGCGCAAGTGCTCGGCGTCGAACACCACGCCCAGCGGCCTGCCCGGCAGCTCCACGCGCAGCCGGCTGTCGGTGCCCAGGTTGAGCGCGGCGGTATCGGCCCAGTCGGCCGCGGCACTGGCGACGACCGAGGCAGCGTCGATGACGTGCAGCGACGGCGCCGCGCCCGGCGCGACTTCCATGACGTCGTCGACCAGGCGCTTCAGGCGCTCGACGTTGTCGGCCACCATGCGCGCCAGGCGCTGCTGCGCCGGCGGCAGGGGGTCTTCGAGCAGCAACGCGTTGGCTTGCGAGATGTCGGCCAGCGGGTTGCGGATTTCGTGCGCGATGCCGGCCGAGACCCGGCCCATGGCCGCAAGCTTTTCCTGCCGGATGCGCGCCTGCGCCGTACGTACGTCTTCCAGCCACAACACCGCGAGCTGGTGGCCCGACTCGGAGCCGTCGGCGAGCACACCGCCTTGCATGAAGCGCACGCGCACACGCAGCGTGCGCGAGAAACCGCCGTCGAACGCCAGTGTCACGTCGCGGCCCTCATCGGGCCACTGCCCGTGCAACAAGGCCTGGCCCACGGCGTCAGCCAGGCTGGCCCACGCCGGGTGGTCGGTCAGCACGAACGGCGCGGGCGTGCTCAGACCCTGTGCCACCAGCAGCGCGCGCGCCGCAGGGTTGGCTGCGCGCACGCGCTGGCGATGGTCGACGACCAACACGCCGTCGGCCATCTCCTCGATCACCAGCCGGTTCAGCAGCGCCTGCTGCCGCGCCAGTTCCAGGCTGCCGCGCGCCGCCAGCTCTTCACGCGCCAGCCGTCCGGCAAGCTCGCCGGCCAACAGCGCGATGGCGAAGAGACCAAACCCGGCCAGGCCGGACTGCAGCATCAGACCGGTGGCGTCACCGGAGACATTCGCCGCACGCCAGGCGACCAGCAGCAGCAGCAGCGTCACGGCCGCTGCCGTACCCAGCGCCAGCAGGCGCTGCGTCATGACGCCGGCCATCAGCACGGGCAACACGAGCAGCGCCGCATAGTTCAGGCTAACGCCCGATGCAAGCGCATGCAGCGCGCTGAAGGCGAGCAGGTCCACGCCGATGGTGGCCAGCCACTGCCGCCGGCGCATCGACGCGCGCTGCTGCGGTTCGGCCAGCGCTTCATAGCGCGGCAACAGCCACAGCGTGATGGCCTGCACGGCGTAGGCGATGCATACCAGCACCAGCGGCATCGTCGCACCCGAGCCGACCAGTGCCACCGCGGCCTGTGCCGCGACAAGACCTGCACCGGTGACCGCCCGCGCGGCAGCGTAGGTGCGGTAGACACGCGACAGCGCACTGTCGCGGCTGTGGACGATGCGCCGCGCCTGGCGCGCGAAGAAGCGGCTGTCGGTGCCGTTGCCCAGGCCGTCGGCACCGTGCCAGTTGCGGTCCAGCCGCGATTCGCCGGCGACGTGTTCGGGTTCGACGCCGACCACGCCGAACCAGGACTCGCCCAGCGAAGGCGGCCCCATCTGGCGCCGGTCGAGACGCCGGCGATCGCCCGTGCGCCGGTCGGCCGCCGTGCTCAATGGACGACCCTGCGCGCTACGCGCTGCGGGTTGAGCGCTTTGGAGCGGCCATGCGCGCTCATGGCGCGATCACCGCGTGCTCATCGTGCACACACCTCAACGCGGCCCGGCAAGGCGATGCGCTTCGCTGCAGAACACCCGCCCGGCGCCGTCGCGCGTGGCGTCGACCTCCGGCAGGTGCACGCCGCAGTGGGCGCAAGCCAGCATCGTCTGCGGGTCCTTCGCGTCGGTCGCCTTGGGTGCCCGCGGGCGGCTTGACGTCTTGTCGCCACGCCTGCCCAATAACAACCAAGCTGCCAGCACAATCACAAACAGCACAAGCAGGTACTTCATGGCATCGGGGACTTCATGGACGGGGCCGCGCCAACAGCACTTCAAGCACGAAGCGCGATCCGACATAGGCCAACAGCAGCAACAGGGCGCCGACATAGAGCCAGCGCATGGCGTGGCGGCCGCGCCAACCGCGCCAATGGCGGCCGACCAGCAAAGCGGCGATCACGGACCAGGCGAGCAGCGAGAAGATGCTCTTGTGGTCCCAGCGCCAACCCTGCGGCGCCAGCAGACCAAGCAGCAAGGTGGCAGTGAGCACCACAAAACCGGCCTGCACGAAACGGAACGTCAGCCGTTCGAGCTGCAGCAGCGGCATGCCGAAGGCCGCTTGTGCGCCTGCCACGCCTTTGTGCCGCTTCAGGCGCCGCTCGGCGGCATCGAGCAAGAGCGCGTGCAGCACGGCCGCGCCAAAGAGCCCGTACGAGGCCACGCCCAGCACGAAATGCAGCGGGCCAAGCGGCGTGGCGAACTGCCGCACTTCCCCGGGGTAAATGGCGGCGACGATGACCGCCAGCGCCCCCGCACTGGCCAGGCCGATGCGCACGGCGGGCAAGGGCACGAAGCGCGACTCGACGGCGTGCACCGCCAGCAACAGCCACACGGTGGCCGACAAAACCGGCGCAAAACCCAGGCGCGTTCCCGGCAGGTTCTGGCCCCAGCCGCTGATGTCAAAGATCAAGAGCGCCAGATGCGCGACCCAGCCCAGCAATAGCGCGGCCGAGGACAGCCGTGGCGCCTTGTGCAGCGGCAGCGCCGCCAGCACGTACGCCAGCACCGCGGCGACGACAAGAACGGTCGGCTCGGCGCCGCTCAGTGTCGACCCAGGCGATAAACTCATCGCCACAGTGTACTTTCGCGAACCCGTGGTCACGGGTCTCGCCACCCCCTATGGCCTCGACCCTATCCGACCGCCTGTCGCGGCTGGTCAAGACGATGCGCGGCCAGGCCCGCATCACCGAGAGCAACGTGCAGGAGATGCTGCGCGAGGTGCGCATGGCCCTGCTTGAAGCTGACGTGGCCTTGCCGGTGGTGCGCGACTTCATCGCGCGCGTCAAAGACAAGGCGCTGGGCCAGGACGTCGTCGGCTCGCTCAACCCCGGGCAGATGCTGGTGAGCATCGTGCACAAGGAACTGGCCGCGACGATGGGCGAGGGCGTGAGCGACATCAACCTCGCGACACAGCCGCCAGCAGTGATATTGATGGCCGGCCTGCAAGGTGCAGGCAAGACCACCACCACGGCCAAGCTGGCGCGCCATCTGATCACCAAGCGCAAGAAGAAAGTGTTGACCGTGTCGGCCGACGTCTACCGGCCCGCGGCCATCGAGCAGCTGAAAACGGTGACGGCACAAGCCGGCGCCGAGTGGTTCCCGTCTGACGCGCAAAGCAAGCCACGCGACATCGCGCTGGCCGCACTCGACCACGCGCGGCGGCACTACTTTGACGTGTTATTGGTCGATACCGCCGGGCGCCTGGGCATCGACGAAGCCTTGATGGCCGAGATCGGTGAACTGCACCGCGTGCTGCAGCCAGTGGAGACGCTGTTCGTCGTCGACGCGATGCAGGGCCAGGATGCGGTCAACACCGCCAAGGCCTTCAAGGACGCCCTGCCCTTGACCGGCATCGTGCTTACCAAGCTCGACGGCGACTCGCGCGGCGGCGCCGCCTTGTCGGTGCGACAGGTGAGCGGCGCGCCGATCAAGTTCGCCGGCATCTCCGAGAAGATCGACGGCCTGGAAGTCTTCGACGCCGACCGCCACGCCGGCCGCATGCTCGGCATGGGCGACATCCTGGCGCTGGTGGAAGAAGTGCAGAAGGGCGTGGACCTGGGCGCCGCGCAGAAGCTGGCCGAGAAGGTCAAGAGCGGTGGCTTCGATCTGAATGACTTTCTGGCGCAGATTTCGCAGATGAAGAACATGGGCGGGCTGGCCGGGCTGATGGACAAGCTGCCGAGCCAGTTGACGGCCAAGGCAGCGGGTGCCGACCTCGGCCGCGCCGAGCGCGACGTGAAGCGCATGGAAGGCATCATCTGTTCGATGACGGCGCTGGAGCGGCGCAAGCCCGAACTCATCAAGGCCAGCCGCAAGCGGCGCATCGCAGCCGGTGCCGGCGTGGCGGTGCAGGAGGTCAACCGCATGCTCAATCAGTTCGAGCAGATGCAGGGCATGATGAAGAAGATGAAAGGCGGCGGCCTGATGAAGATGATGAAGCGCATGGGCGGCATGCCCGGGATGCCGCGCTGAGATCTCTGGAGCAGTCGTCATATCTTTCGCGCCCGTCCACATTGCGTACGATTGATACGAGTGGATACGCCTGTAGTTGCCGGCAGGGTTGACCGGGCGAGCGCCAAGCCCTAGTTTCGAGCTTCGCGCCCGCCCAGTGGCGTGTGAGAGTTGGAATGGACCTCAACGCCTCGGCCCTGGTTGCCGCCGTGCTGCTGCTTTTGACCCTGTTCATGATGCGCCGACGCCAGCGTGGCGAGAGCCGTCGCATGGTGCGCCGTGAAGATCTCGACACTGTGATCGACTGGCCGCCGCAGTCGGTGCGCGTGCTCACGATTGCTGAGCGCGAGTCCTACGACCTGCTGCGTAAATCGCTGCCCGGATTCATGGTGCTGGCGCAGGTGCCGCTGTCGCGCTTCGTGCGCGTGCCCACACGTCATTCTTACCACGACTGGA
The DNA here is from genome assembly GCA_031365825.1 of Rubrivivax sp. Lineage (GTDB taxonomy): Bacteria > Pseudomonadota > Gammaproteobacteria > Burkholderiales > Burkholderiaceae_C > Rubrivivax. Next base: position 8,249 of record JANLYV010000386.1, read on the forward strand.
TGCAGCGTGTGGGCAACCTCAGCGCCGACCTGCTGTTATGCGACAGCGGCTCGCGCGTGCTCGCCGTGGTGGACGTGCGCAGTGCAGATGAAACCGATCGTGCACGCCGTCGCCATGAACGATTGGGCCGCGTGCTCAAGGCCGCAGGTATCAAGGTGTATACGTGGCGCGAGGACGCCCTGCCCACGGCCACCCAGGTGCGCGCGCTGGTCGGCGCCGAATTGGCGCGCAACGCCGGCTTGAAGCCGGTGGTGTCCAAGCCCATGCCGCTTATTCCAGTGGCCGAGATCGAAGAGATCCTGGCCGATGGTGACCACGCGTCATACGACGCCAACTCCGAACCCGTACCCTCAAGTTTCTTCGAGGACATGGAGTCCTCGCCCACCTCGGTCAGCGTGCGCCACTAAGTCGGCTGAGTCAAAACGGCGCCACCGCGAGCACGTTCAGTCGAGCAAGGCCTGCGAGAATTCCCGCGCATTGAAGGTCTGAAGGTCTTCGAGCTTTTCACCGATGCCGATGAAGTAGACCGGGATGACCCGGCCTTGTTCGGCGCACCAACGTGCATGCGCCGCAAGCGCACCGCCCTTGGCCGTGCCGTCGAGCTTGGTCACGATCAAGCCGGTCAATCCCAGCGTGGCGTCGAAAGCCTTCACTTGTGCCAACGCGTTCTGGCCGGTGTTTCCGTCGATCACCAGTAGCACCTCGTGCGGCGCACCGGGCAAGGCCTTGCCGATGACGCGGTGAATCTTCTTCAATTCGTCCATCAGGTGCGTTTGCGTCGGCAACCGCCCAGCGGTGTCGGCGATGACCACATCGCAACCACGCGCACGGCCGGCGTTGACGGCGTCGAAGGTCACGGCCGCCGGGTCGCCACCGTCCTGGCTGACGATGTCGACACGGTTACGGTCGGCCCACACGCCCAGCTGTTCGCGCGCCGCGGCGCGGAAAGTGTCGGCAGCGGCAAGCAGCACACGTTGATCGGCTTCGGCCAGGTAGCGCGTGAGCTTGCCGATGCTGGTCGTCTTGCCTGCGCCGTTCACGCCGGCCACCATGATCACCGTGGGCCGCTCGCGGCCAATGGCCAGGCCGCGCTGCAGTGGCATCAACAGTTCGGTCAAAGCGTCCACCAGCAATGCCTTCACGGCGGCGGGCTCGGTCGACTTGTGGTCCTTCACGCGCTGCTTCAAGTCAAGCAGCAAAGCCGTCGTGGCAGCCACGCCCGTGTCGGCCAGCAGCAGCGCTGACTCCAGGTCGTCATACAGCGCATCGTCGATGCGTGTGCCGGTGAAGACCTGCGCAATGCTGCCACCGGTCTTGCGCAAGCCGCTGCGCAGCCTGTCGAGCCACGCGGTGGTTACGGCCGGCGTGATTGGCAATGCTGCAGGCACTACAGGCATGGCGTCAGGTACCGAAGCCGCTGGCGTAACCGGCGTCGGCGCAGGCGCCTTCTTGCGGAAGAATTCGAACATCGTGCCGGGTGGTTGTTTGGCGCGGCGCGGTGGCTTGGCGGCACGACGTGCTCGCTATAATTCCCGGCTCAGGCGCTTTAGCTCAGCTGGTTAGAGCGACGGAATCATAATCCGCAGGTCCGGGGTTCAAATCCCTGAAGCGCCACCAAGATCACCCGCTGCAACAGCCACTGGCGAGCCATCGACAGTGGCTGTTGCACATGAGGTCGGCGCTATATTCACGCGAACAGAGGTGGGTGAAGACGGTGAATAGAAAAAGCATTTGCAACGCATGGCGTGCCCGCCTCAATTGGGGATTGGCAGCATGTGTGTTCGGCCTGCTGGCAGCGCCGCTCGCCCACGCCGACTTTGAACTCGCCGACGCGCAAGGAAGGCGCATTGTGCTGAAGGACGACGGCACCTGGCGCTTTGCAGACGGCAAGCCGGCAAGCGCAAGTGCAGGCGCAGCAAGTGCGGCAGCATCGAAGGACGCCCGGCTGGCTCAACTTGAACTCACGCGCCGCATCGACGCACCGGGCAATTGCAGCTTCGAGTTCACGCTGACCAACGCGCTGCCGTACGAGATACGCAACATCGTTCCTGACTTCACGGTGTTGCGTGCCAATGGCGTTGAGTACCTGACGCAGAACGTCGGCTTCGAACTCATTCGCCCCGGCGACCTGCGCCGGCGCCAACTGCGCTTCGATGGCATCAGCTGCGCCGAGATTGCAACCTTGAAGGTCTCGGGCGGCGACCGCTGTGAAATGAATGATCTGAACCGTTTCTCCGAGGGCAAGGGCGATTGCCTGGCGCGTGTGCGCGTGCTGCCCAGCCAACTGCTGAAGTTCGAGAAGTAGCCGGCCGTAGCTTGCGCGCGCAGCCATCCGCTGCTGCGCGTCGCGATCGCGGCTCGAGCTGTTTGTTCCACACAGTCACTGGATCCACACCATGCTTCGCTGTGTTTTGCTATTGATCGCCAGCTTGACACTGGCAACGTCGGCCTTCGCGCAGCTTGAGCGCAACTTCCCGGCGACGGCGCTGCGCGGCGAGATGCGTGTGCTGCAGCCACACGCCGTCACCATCGACGGCAAGGAAGCGCGGCTGGCGCCTGGCGCGCGCATCCGCGACCAAAACAACCTGTTGGCGATGTCGGGCAGCCTGGTCGACCGCGCAGTGGCGGTGCACTACACGCTCGAGGGCAACGGCATGCTGCTCGATGTGTGGCTGCTAACCCCGCAAGAGCTGGCACGCCGGCCCTGGCCGAAGACGCTGGAAGAGGCGCGAAATTGGATCTTCGACCCGGTGGGCCAGAGCTGGAGCAAACGATGAGCAGCGCCGACATGAAGGGTGGCAAGAAGGTCTTCATCCGCACCTTCGGCTGCCAGATGAACGAGTACGACTCGGACAAGATGGCCGACGTGCTGCACGCGGCGCAAGGCTGGGAGACGACGAATGACGTTGACGAGGCCGACCTCATCCTCTTCAACACGTGCTCGGTGCGCGAGAAGGCGCAAGAGAAGGTCTTCAGCGACCTTGGTCGCGTGAAGCACCTCAAGGCCAAGGGCGTGTTGATCGGTGTCGGTGGCTGTGTTGCCAGCCAGGAAGGCGCCGCCATCGTCGAGCGCGCGCCTTACGTCGACATCGTGTTCGGCCCGCAGACGCTGCACCGGTTGCCGCAGCTGATAGCCGCACGCCGTGCCACGCATCAGCCACAGGTCGATATTCGCTTCCCCGAGATTGAGAAGTTCGACCACCTGCCGCCGGCGCGCGTCGACGGCGCGACGGCGTTCGTGTCGATCATGGAGGGCTGCTCGAAGTACTGCTCGTACTGCGTCGTTCCTTACACGCGCGGCGAGGAAGTCTCGCG
>JANLYV010000406.1:0-24406 GCA_031365825.1 Rubrivivax sp.
CTGTCGACCTTGGCCGCGCGCGGCGAGCATGGCGAATTGCGCGCAGTCCGGCTGACAGTGATCGACAATGGGCCGGGTTTCGCCGACAAGGTGCTCAAGAGGGCGTTCGAACCCTACGTCACCACCAAAGCCAAGGGCACCGGCCTGGGCCTGGCGGTGGTCAAGAAGATTGCCGACGAGCATGGCGCGCGGCTGCGCGTGGCCAATGTCCAGGTCGGTGACGAAGCCGACGGCCCGGTCTGCGGGGCCCGTGTTTCGATATCATTTTCAAACTTTGCCGCCGCGCCGGCCACGAGCAACAAGGCCTGAAACGAACGTATGGCAACTATCCTGGTAGTCGACGACGAGTTGGGCATCCGCGCCTTGCTGTCGGAGATCCTCGCCGACGAAGGGCACACGGTCGAGCTGGCCGAGAACGCCGCGCAGGCGCGCCAGGTGCGCGACATCCTGCGCCCCGACCTCGTGCTGCTCGACATCTGGATGCCCGACGTCGACGGCATCACGCTCTTGAAGGAGTGGGGCGCGGCCAACCAGCTGACGATGCCGGTGATCATGATGAGCGGCCACGGCACCATCGACACGGCGGTCGAAGCCACCAAGTTCGGCGCCATGGCCTTCCTCGAAAAACCGATCACGCTGCAAAAACTCCTGCGTGCCGTCGAGCAGGCGCTGGCCAAGCCAGCACCGCGTGCGGCTGTGCCAAGCCTCGGCGTGTTGCCCGACACACTGCCCGGCACGCCCAGCAGCGTGAGCCCCAGCGGCGCGGCCGAGCCGGCCGCATTCGGCGGCCCGCAACCGGTGCAAAGCTTCGATCTCGATCGCCCCTTGCGTGAAGCGCGCGACACCTTCGAGAAGAACTATTTCGAGTTCCATCTGGCCAAGGAAAACGGCTCGATGACGCGTGTGGCCGAGAAGACCGGCCTGGAACGCACGCACCTCTATCGCAAGCTCAAGCAACTTGGCGTCGACCTCACGCGCAACAAGCGCGGCGGTGGCTGAGAGCCGGCCGCGCCGGGGCGGCTGGCTATAATCGCGGGCTCTTGGCCTGGTAGCTCAGTTGGTAGAGCAGCGGATTGAAAATCCGCGTGTCGGTGGTTCGATTCCGCCCCAGGCCACCAGTCAAATCTGCGGCTTGCACGTGTTCACACACGGCAAGCCGTTCCACTTTTTGCCGCGCTTGTCGCCACGCTCACAGCGTGACCAAAAGCGCCAGCACCGTGGCGGCCATCACCGCGGTCGCGAGCCAGCCAAGGGCGCGCAGGCGTGGGCCGATGACGTGGGGGCCCATGGTGCGCCGGCTGGTCGCGAGCAACATCATCACGACCATGATGGGCACGGCGATGACGCCATTGAGCACGGCCGACCAGAACAACTCCTTCACCGGGTCGGTCGGCGTGAAGCACAGCACCACGCCGCCCAGGGTGGCCGCGGCGATCACGCCGTAGAAGCCGCAGCCTTCGTGCCGGTCCAGCCGCAGGCTCAGGCTGCCTTGCCACCCCGCAGCTTCGGCCACGGCATAGGCGGCCGAGCCGGCAAGCACCGGCACGGCCAGCATGCCGGTGCCGACGATGCCCAGCGCAAAGAGCAGAAACGCAAAGTCGCCTGCCAAAGGGCGCAGAGCCTGCGCGGCCTGGGCCGAGGTCTGGATGTCGGTAGTACCCGCAGCATGCAGTGTGGCCGCAGTGCTGAGGATGATGAAGAAGGCGATGAGGTTGGAGAAGCTCATACCGACAAGCGTGTCGACCTTGATGCGGCGCAAGTGCTGGCGGACCTGCTGCGACGAGCGCGACTCGCCGTCGCTGCTGTCCTCCATTTCCTGCGCCGCCTGCCAGAAGAAGAGGTAGGGGCTGATGGTCGTGCCGAACACCGCCACGATCATCAGCAGCACATCGTGGCCATGGCCGCCGAGCAGCTGTTCGAGCAGTTGGGGCCGCAGCACTTCGCTCAGCACCTGGCGCCAGCTAACGTTCAACGTAAACGCCACGGCAACGTAAGCCAGCAACGCCAGCGTCAACCACTTCAGCCAGCGCACGTAGGTCTTGTAGGGCAGGAAGACTTGCAGCACCAGGCACAGCAGCCCCAGGCCCACGGCGTAGAAGTGCGCCGAACCACCGACCAGCAAGCGCAGTGCCTCGGCCATGGCGGCGATGTCGGCGGCGATGTTCAGCGTGTTCGCCACCAGCAGCATGCCCACCACCACCAGCAGCACCCAGCGCGGAAACGCCGACTTGATGTTCGCCGCCAATCCGCGCCGCGTGACGTAGCCGATGCGCGCGCTGACGATCTGGATTGCCACCATCAGCGGCAGCGTGAACACCACCGTCCACAGCATCGAGAAGCCGAACTGCGCGCCGGCCTGTGAGTAGGTGGCGATGCCGCTCGGGTCGTCGTCGGCAGCGCCCGTGATCAGCCCCGGGCCAAGCTTCAGGCGCCGCAGCCGCGTACCGAATTGCTTGATGGGATGGATGATGGCTTCTAGGTGGGCCCGACGGGGACGCCGCGCGGGCACGGATAGAGCCCGCGCTGCTGCGCCATCAGCCGCGTCAAGCCGAACAAGGCGTCGATATTGGGCGTGGCCAGGCCCAGGTGCTGGCCGATCTCGCGCACCGCGCCCACCAGCGCATCAAGCTCCAGAGGCCGGCCGGCTTCGGCATCCTGCAGCATCGAGGTCTTGAACGCGCCGAGCTTGCGCGTGATGGCGTGGCGGTCCTCGGGTTCTTGCGGCACCGGGATGCCAAAGGCCGCGCCGATGTCGCGTGCTTCGAGCATCACCGCGCTGCAAAAGCCGCGCACCAGCGGGTCGTCGAGCACGCGGTCGCCGGTGGCGCCGGTCAATGCCGAGATCGGGTTGATGGTCATGTTGCCCCAGAGCTTGAACCAGATGTCGCGCTGGATGCGATCCGACAGCGTGATGGCGAGGCCGGCCGAGCTTAATAACGCGCCAAGTGCTTGCACACGTGCGCTGCTGCCGCCGCTGGGCTCGCCGATGATGAGCCCGTTGCCCATGCCGTGGCGCACCACACCCGGCTCGGGGGTGCTGCTGCTGAGGTGCACCACGCTGCCGATCACGGCCGCGGCCGGGATGGCGGCGGCAATCGCGCCTTGCGGATCGACACTGCGCAAGGCCAGGCCTTCGCATGCGCCGGGCAGGCCGTTGAAGAACCACCAGGGCACGCCGTTCATGGCGATGAGCACCTGCGTGCCTTCGTTGCACATGGCGCGCACCGCGCCCGCCACCGCGGCCAGCGCCGGGCCTTTCACGGCGACGATCACAAGGTCTTGCGGGCCGAGTTCAGCCGCGTCGGCGCTGGCCCGCACCGGCACGGTCACATCCCCATCGCCGAGGGCCGTGACCACACGCACCCCGTGCTGGCGCAGTGCCGCGAGCGTCGTGCCACGCGCCAGTGCGGCGAGCTGTACGCCGGGTACGCGGCTGCCGATCCACGCCGCAAGGAGTCCGCCCACCGCGCCGACGCCGACCACCGCCACCTTCATGCCAGGCTCCTAAGCGACCAGGTTGCAAACATCATCCCACGCGCTTGCGCCAGCCGACCCGGCCCAGCCGGCGCAGCGTCTCGATGTTGTGCCGATAGATCTGCGCTGTGTCCGGGTAGTTCTGCACCGCGCGTTCGACGCTGGCTTCGCGCAGCAGATGCAGCATCGGATAGGGGCTGCGGTTGCTGCAATGGCTGATGTCATCTTGTGCCACGTCGGCGAAGCGGTACTGTGGGTGAAAGCTGGCAATTTGCAGCACGCCGTCGAGCTTGATCTCGTGCAGCAGCGCATCGGCCACGTCGAGGAATTCGTTGTAGCGCGCAAAGGGTCGCAGCACGCGCGGATGGATCAGCAGCGTGGTGTCGGTATCCGCGGCGTGGCAGTCGTGCAGGTGCAGCATCTCCTGCATCAGCACATGCAACAGTTGTACGCGCGTGCGCGCCTGGCTCACGACCCAGCGAATCTGGCCCTTCTGATGCACGGCCTTGGCGAAGGGGCACAGGTTCAGTCCGATCACGGCCTGCTCGAGCCACCGACGCGTGCGTGTGAGCACCTGTGCATCGCTGTCGGTCGCCGCGGCCGATGTCATGGCCGCACCGCCGGCGTTTCGATGGCCAGGGCCTGGGCACGCTGCATCAGGAAGAGCTCCATCGCGACCCACTCGGCAGCGTCGAAAGCAAAGGGCTCGGCGCGCACGCCGCTCATGCAGCCACGCATGCGCCGCTGCAGCGAGCCGATGCCCTGCCATTCCAGCCGATAGATCGGGTAGCCACCGGGGTGGGCTTGCGGGATGGTGCTGCCGGAGAGCTTGCGCCCGGCTTGGTCGTCGTGGCACTGCGCACACGCGAGGTCGAGCTGGCCGAAGCGTTGCTGGAACAGGCGCCGGCCGCGCTCGCGTTCGCCTTCGAGGCGGCTGTCAGCTGGAGCGTTGATGGGCAAGCCGCGCGACGCGTTCGCCACCAGCATTTCAAGCGTTAGCCGGCGCTCGCTTTCGGGCGCATCAGGGCGGGCCTGCTGGTGGCGGATGCGGCATTGGTCTATGCGTTGCGCCAGCGTGACGGGCCGCTGCAGCGACTCGTCAAACGTCGGGTAGCGTGCGGCCACGCCGCGCATGCTTTGCATGGGGGCAGCGTGGCAGTCGGCGCATGACTTGTCCGCCTTGCCCTCACGCGTCGACCAGAGCTGGCGTCCCTGCGCCAGCCACAGCATGGCCGGGTTGAGCATGTCGTCGCGTTGCAGCGCCTGCGTGGCGGGTGACATGAAGTCATAGCCCGAGCGCCGCGTGTCTTGCACTCTGCCTGGTGCCGCGGCTTGACCCACGGCGATGCCGATGTGCAGGCACAGCAGCGCCAGGCAGGCCGCGCCGCGCCGCCAGTTCATGTCACCGTCAAGGCCACGCTTTCGCGGTGCTCGAAACCCTGGTCGCCCTGCCAGAGAAATTCCAGCGTGCCACTGGTGCCAGCGCGAAACCAGAACGCAAGGTAGGGATTGGCGGCGATGGCCGCGTGCATCTCGGCGGCGCAGACGAGCTGGCCCGCAAAGCGGCACTCGAACCGGCGCACCAGGTCGCGCGGTATCGGCCGGCCGCCGGCGTCCACCCGGTAGCCGGTCTCCATCGCGTGCCGGACCAGGGTGCGCACTTCCAGCACCTCGCCGGCGCGGGCTTGGGTGGGCATGTAGATCAGCGCACGCACCGCCATGTCATTCGCCTTCGATGCATGAAGCCAGCGTGACGATGACTTCGAGTCTTTGTGCCCAACAGCTGCCGTCGGCCCAGCGCGCCATGGCCCAGACCTGCTGCGTTGTTGCCAGGCGCATGCGTGTCGACACTTCAGCCTTTCCGGCCATCGCGCCGAGCTGGAACACGGCGACGTCGGGCTGCGGGTTGCGCTCGGTAAAGATGGCGATGGCCCGCACCTGGTCGCTGGCCGTCATCGCACTCTGCACGCGCACCGTCACCGGCACGGTATTACCGTTCTCCACCAGCGGCGCGATGTCCAGGCTGACCAGACCTTCGCGCCAGCTGGCGCCGCCGGTGAAGGCGCGCACGGCCTGCTGCAGCGCAGGGGAAAGGGTGTCTGCCGTGGCCGGCACGGCCACTACCACTGCGCTGAGGCACAACAGCTCGCGGCGCTTGAGCATGGCGTCAGTCTTTCAGCGTGGCCAGAAAGGCGACCACGTCTTCGACCTGCTGGGCGTCGAGCACAGGCTTGTCGCGCCACGCCGCCCCGACGCGGGTGAGGCCGTCGCTGCGATGGAACGAAGGCATCAACGAATCCGGATTCAAGACCCGCGCATCGGCCACGCGCAAGCGCAACTGCGCGACGCTCCAGCGGTTGCCGGCACCTGACAGGTTGGTGCTGAGGTTGCCCGGCGTGCGCTCTTCGGGGAAGGGCCCGCTGTGGCACAGCAGGCACAGGCCACGCTGCCGATCCACCACGATGGCGCGGCCGCGGGTGGCGTCACCGGGCAACGCGCTCAGCGGCTGCGGGATGCCATCGGCCACGATCAGCCAGGACGCCGTCGCCACGGCCATGGTCATCACCGACATCACGACGTCAGGCCCGCTTCAAGCTCTGCGTGCCAAGCGGCAGCTCGCGGATGCGCTTGCCCGTGGCGGCGAAGATGGCGTTGAGCACGGCTGGCGCGGCCACGGCGATCGTCGGTTCACCCACGCCGCCCCAGAAGCCGCCCGAGGGCATGACGATCGACTCGACCTTGGGCATGGCGTCGATGCGCATCAGCGGGTACTGGTGGAAGTTCTGTTGCTCGATGCGGCCGTCCTTCACCGTGCAGGCGCTGTACAGCGCGGCCGAGAGGCCGTAGACGAACGAGCCCTCGATCTGAGCCTCAATCTGCTGCGGGTTGACGGCGTGCCCGCAGTCGGTGGCGGCAACGATGCGATGGATTTTCAGCGCGCCGTCGTTGCTCACCGAGACCTCGGCGCAAGCCGCGACGTAACTGCCAAAGCCGTGCGTCTGGGCCAGGCCGCGGAAGACCTTCTGGCCGTCCACATCGGGTGCCGGCCTGCCCCAACCGGCGCGCGCCGCTGCCGCGTCGAGCACGGCGCGATGCTTGGGATGGTTCGCCATCAGCTTGCGGCGCAGCTCGAGCGGGTCCTGCCCGGTGGCATGCGCCACCTCGTCCAGAAAACATTCGAGGTACAGCGTGTTCTGGTTCAGGTTCACGCCGCGCCAGAAGCCCGGCGGGACATGGGGATTGCGGATGGCGTGGTCGATCAGCAGGTGCGGCACGCTGTAGCCGATAGCCGCCTCGGGGCCACCCGGGTTCAGGCCCTGGAAGGCCACCGGGTCGATGCCGTCGCGCAGGCTCTGCGGCGCCACGCCGGCCAGGATCGACTGGCCCGACAAGCGCATGTGCAGAGCGTTCAGGTTGCCTTGCGCGTCGAGCCCGGCGCTGAGCTTGCACATCGTCACCGGGTGATAGCGCCCATGCTGCATGTCTTCCTCGCGTGACCACAAGAGCTTTACCGGCGTACCGGGAAATTCCTTGGCCACGAGCACGGCCTGACGCACCCAGTCGTGGATGGCGCCACGGCGGCCGAAGCCGCCACCCAAGGGCAGCTTGTGCACGTCGCATTGGGCGGGCGGCAGGCCTGCGGCTTCGGCTGTTGCGGCCAGCGCGGCTTCGCCGTTTTGCGTCGGCGTCCAGACCTCGCAGCGCTCGCGTGTCCAGCGAGCCGTGGCGTTCATAGTCTCCATCGTCGCGTGGTTCTGGTGCGGCACGCTGTACACGGCCTCGATCTTGCGTACCGCTTGCGCGAGCGCTTGCCGCGCATCGCCGTTGCGGTTGCCGACGCCGGCTTGCTCGGCTTCCAGGCCTTCGCGCATCACGACGGCGAAGGCTTGTGATGACGCGTTGGCGTTCGGGCCGAGATCCCACTCGAGCGGCAACGCATCGAGCGCCTTCTTCGCGTGCCACCAAGTGTCGGCGACCACGGCCACCGCACTGTCGCCCACGGCCACGACCTTCTTCAAGCCGGGCATGGACGACACCGCTGCCGCATTGAAGCTTTTTACCTTGCCGCCAAACACCGGGCAGTCCTTGATGGCCGCATTCAGCAGGCCCGGCAGCTTCAGGTCGCTGCCGTAGACCAGCGAGCCGTTGGTCTTCTCCACCGTGTCCAGCCGGGCCAGGCGCTTGCCGGCCAGCTTCCAGTCCTTCGGGTCCTTCAATACGAGGTTGCTCGGCGGTGTCAGCTTCGCTGCAGCGTTAGCCACCTTGCCGTAGGTGGTGTTGCGGCCCGAAGCGGGGTGGCTGATGCGGCCGGCCGTCACGCTGCACTCGGCGGCCGGAACCTTCCATTCATCGGCCGCGGCCTGCACCAGCATCAGCCGCGCGGCAACGCCACCCTTGCGCACGTAGTCGTGCGACTCACGGATGCCGCGGCTGCCACCGGTGGAGAAATTGCCCCAGACGCGGTTGCGAGCGAGGTTCTGCCCGGGCGTGGGGTACTCGGTGCTGACGTTCTTCCAGTCGCACTCGAGTTCTTCGGCCACCAGCTGCGCCAGGCCGGTGAGCGTGCCCTGGCCCATCTCCGAGCGGGCGATGCGGATGATCACGCGCTCGTCCGGCTGCACCACAACCCAGGCGTTGAGTTCGGGCGCAACGGCTTGCGCTTGCGCATCAGCGGACCAACTCACGCCCAACACCAGCGAGCCGGCCGCAGCGCCGACGAGCTCACGGCGAGTGATGAGCGCGCTCATGTCGTGCTCCTGGCGATATGGATGATGTCCAAGCCCGCTGTCTTGGTGTCACCGCCCGCCGCGGCCTTGATCGCCGCGCGCACGCGGTTGTAGGTGCCGCAGCGGCAGATGTTGGTCATGGCGGCGTCGATGTCGGCGTCACTCGGGTTCCTTTTCGCACTCAAGAGCGCGGCGGCCGCCATCACCATGCCGCTCTGCAGTAGCCGCACTGCGGTACGTCCAGTGCCGTCCAGGCCTTCTGCACCGGGTGGCTGCTGCTGGCCGACAGGCCTTCGATGGTGACGATCTTCTGCGACGGTTGCAGCGCCGATACCGGCAACACGCATGAACGAACCGCGGCGCCATCGATATGCACTGTGCACGCACCACATTGCGCCACGCCACAGCCGTATTTCGTGCCGGTGAGGCCAAGCTGCTCGCGCAGAACCCATAGCAGCGGGGTGTCGGCTTCGATTTCGAACTGCTGCTGTCGTCCATTCACATTCAAACTGGCCACTGCATGTCTCCGCGTCTGGTTAGAGGCCCGAGAGTCTGCGCCGAGGGCAGTGGTTTGACCCGGCCACGCGAATCCGTGCATAATCACAGGCTTTCCTGCTCGCCCAAACGCTTCCTCGCGAAGTGCAACGGCCGAGCAGTTCTGCCCAAACCGCTGGGGCTGCCTGCCAAGGCCGAGCCAGTGCGACGGGCCCAAGACTGACCATCAAGCCACCCGGTTTGATGGGACAAGTTGGGGATACAAAAATGATCCAAATGCAAACACGGCTTGACGTGGCCGACAACACCGGCGCGAAGTCCGTCATGTGCATCAAGGTGCTGGGCGGCTCCAAGCGTCGCTATGCCGGCATCGGTGATGTGATCAAGGTCAGCATCAAAGAAGCTGCACCGCGCGGCCGCGTCAAGAAGGGCGAGGTCTACAGCGCCGTGGTGGTCCGTACCGCCAAGGGCGTGCGCCGCCAGGACGGCTCGCTGGTGAAGTTCGACGGCAATGCCGCCGTGCTGCTCAACGCCAAGCTCGAGCCCATTGGCACCCGCATCTTCGGCCCGGTGACGCGTGAACTGCGCACTGAGCGCTTCATGAAGATCGTTTCGTTGGCGCCCGAAGTGCTCTGACGCCGAAGGCATCGTTAGGACCACCATGAACAAGATTCGCAAAGGCGACCAGGTCATTGTTCTGACCGGCCGCGACAAGGGCAAGCGCGGCACCGTGACGCAGCGCGTCGACGAGGAGCGCGTGGTTGTCGAAGGCGTCAACCTCGTCAAGAAGCACGTCAAACCCAACCCGATGAAGGGCACCACCGGCGGCGTGGTCGACAAGACGATGTCGATCCACCAATCCAACGTGGCGATCTTCAATCCCAAGACCGGCAAGGCCGATCGGGTATCGATCCGCATGCTGACGGCTGACGAACAGAAAACGCGCAAGACACGCGACAACGGCATTCGCGTCTTCCGTTCCAGCGGCGACGAGATCAAGGCGTAAGGGCATCATGGCAAAGACTCAAACATCCGCCAAAGCCGCAGGACCTGTCGGGCCGGCGCGGCTGCAGGCCATCTACCGCGAGAAGATCGTGCCCGACCTGATGGCCAAGTTCGGCTTCACTTCGGTGATGCAGGTGCCGCGATTGCAGAAGATCACCCTGAACATGGGTGTCAGCGAAGCGGTGTCGGACAAGAAGGTGATGGACAACGCCGTCGGCGACCTCACCAAGATCTCGGGCCAGAAACCCGTGGTCACCAAGTCCAAGAAGGCCATTGCCGCCTTCAAGATCCGCGAGAACGTGCCCATCGGTTGCATGGTCACCCTGCGCGGTGTGCGCATGTACGAATTCCTCGACCGTTTCGTCACCGTGGCCTTGCCACGCGTGCGCGACTTTCGCGGCATCTCCGGCCGTTCGTTCGATGGCCGCGGCAACTACAACATCGGTGTCAAGGAACAGATCATTTTTCCTGAGATCGAGTACGACAAGATCGACGTGATTCGTGGGCTGAACGTCAGCATCACGACGAGCGCCAAAAACGATGACGAGTGCAAGGCGCTGCTCACGGCCTTCCGCTTCCCGTTCAAGAACTGAGGTGACCCGTGGCCAAACTATCCCTCATACAGCGTGAAGCCAAGCGTGAAAAGCTGGTGGCCAAGTACGCCAAGAAGTACGCCGAGCTCAAGGGCGTGGCGAACGATGCCCGGCGCTCCGACGAAGAGCGTTATGGCGCGCGCCTGGAACTGCAGAAGCTGCCACGCAACGCCAACCCGACGCGGTTGCGCAATCGCTGCGCATTGACAGGTCGTCCGCGCGGCACCTTCCGCATGTTCGGCCTCGGTCGGAACAAGATTCGCGAGCTCGCCTTCAAGGGCGACATCCCCGGCATGGTCAAGGCCAGCTGGTGACATCGGCGACACGATCAGGAGACTAGCAATGAGCATGAGTGATCCCATCGCCGATATGCTGACCCGCATCCGCAATGCGCAGATGGTGGACAAGGCTGTCGTCACGATGCCCGCTTCGAAACTGAAGGCGGCTATCGCGCAAGTGTTGAAGGACGAAGGCTATATCGACGGCTTCGCGGTGCGCGACAACGCTGGCAAGAGCGAACTCGACATCGCCTTGAAGTACTACGCCGGCCGCCCGGTGATCGAGCGCATCGAGCGCGTCAGCCGCCCGGGCCTGCGCATCTACAAGGGCCGCCACAGCATTCCGCAGGTCATGAACGGTCTGGGCGTGGCCATCGTCACCACGCCCAAGGGAGTGATGACTGACCGCAAGGCGCGCGCCACCGGTGTCGGTGGTGAAGTGCTCTGCTACGTGGCCTAAGAGGGGAGACACGACATGTCCCGCGTAGGAAAAATGCCGATTGCCGTGCCCAAGGGTGTCGACGTCGCGCTCACCGCCGACCAGATCACCGTCAAAGGCTCCGGTGGCTCGCTCACGCGCCAGCTGAACGCTTTGGTGACGGTCAAGAATGAAGCCGGCAAGCTCAGCTTCGCGCCTGCCAACGACAGCACCGAAGCCGACGCCATGAGCGGCACGATGCGTGCGCTGGTGAACAACATGGTCAACGGTGTGGGCAAGGGTTTCGAAAAGAAGCTCAGCCTCGTCGGCGTGGGCTTTCGTGCCCAGGCGGCAGGCAGCAAGCTGAATCTGCAGATCGGCTTTTCGCACCCGGTCGTCAAAGAGATGCCCCCCGGCGTGAAGGTGGCGACACCAACGCAGACCGAGATTCTCATCTCCGGCGCTGATCGCCAGCAAGTTGGCCAGGTGGCCGCAGAGGTGCGTGCCTTCCGTCCGCCCGAGCCCTACAAAGGCAAGGGCATCCGGTATGCGGACGAACGCGTGGTCCTCAAAGAGACCAAGAAGAAGTAAGGAGCGACATCATGTTGACCAAGAAAGAACAGCGTCTTCGCCGTGCCCGCCAGACTCGCGTGCGCATCGCGCTGCAAGGCGTGGCGCGACTGGCGGTGTTCCGCTCCAACTTGCACATCTACGCCAGCGTCATTTCCGACGACGGGTCACGCGTGTTGGCCAGCGCGTCCACGGCCGAGAAGGAAGTGCGCGAGCAACTGGCGAGTGGTGGAAGTTCGGCAGGCAAGGGCGCGAATGCGGCCGCAGCCACGATCATCGGCAAACGCATTGCCGAGAAGGCCAAGGCCGCCGGCATCGAGAAAGTCGCGTTCGACCGCTCCGGTTTTGCGTACCACGGGCGCGTGAAGGCACTGGCAGACGCGGCTCGCGAAGCTGGTCTCCAGTTCTGACGCTCCGTTAAGCGAACGCACGTAAAGGATTACGCACATGGCAAAGTTCACTCCCCGCGCTCAAGCCGAAGGCAATGACGACGGGCTCAAGGAAAAGATGATCGCGGTCAACCGCGTCACCAAGGTCGTCAAGGGCGGCCGCACGCTGAGCTTCGCGGCGTTGACCGTGGTCGGCGACGGCGACGGCAAGATCGGCATGGGCAAAGGCAAGGCCAAGGAAGTGCCTGTGGCCGTGCAAAAGGCCATGGAAGCGGCGCGCCGCAACATGTTCAAGGTCAGCCTCAAGAGCGGCTCGATCCACCACAACGTGCGTGGTGCGCATGGCGCGGCCAAGGTGCTGATGGCGCCGGCGCCGGCAGGTACCGGCATCATTGCCGGTGGCCCGATGCGCGCGGTCTTCGAAGTCATGGGCGTGACCGACATCGTGGCCAAAAGCCTGGGGTCTACCAATCCGTACAACATGGTTCGCGCCACCCTCGACGCGCTGAAGGTCTCGACGACTCCGGCGCAGATCGCGGCCAAGCGCGGCAAGTCGGTCGAAGACCTCTTCAACTGATAGTCGCAGCGGAGAAGCTCTCATGTCTGAAAACACGACGGAAAAGAAGACCCTCACGGTCAAGCTGGTGCGCAGCGTGGCCGGCACGCGCCAGTCGCACCGCGACACCGTGCGCGGCCTGGGCCTGCGCAAGACCAACAGCGAGCGCACGCTCGAAGACACGCCAGCAGTGCGCGGCATGATCAACAAGGTGGCGTACCTGGTACGGGTGCTGTGATGAATCTGAACACCATCAAGCCTGCCGATGGCAGCAAGAAAAACCGCCGCCGTGTCGGCCGCGGTATTGGCTCAGGCCTGGGCAAGACCGCAGGTCGTGGCCACAAAGGCCAGTCCTCGCGTGCCGGTGGCTACCACAAGGTCGGCTTTGAAGGCGGCCAGATGCCGCTACAGCGCCGTCTGCCCAAGCGCGGATTCAAATCAGCCCAGCTGAAATTCAACGGCCAGGTCACGCTGACCGACCTGCAACGTCTTGCGGTCGACGAAGTTGATCTGCTGACGTTGAAGCAGGCCGGTCTGGTGCGCCAACTGATTAAACATGTCAAGGTCATCAAGACCGGCGAGTTGACGCGCAAGGTCGTGCTCAAGGGCATTGGCGCGACCGCGGCGGCCAAAGCCGTAATCGAAGCCGCCGGCGGCTCCGTGGCTGACCAGGCCTGAAGCAAGGCATATCGAACGTGGCAACCCATTCGACACAGCTGGCCAAGAGCGGGAAGTTCGGTGACCTCCGTCGCCGTATCACCTTCCTCGTGCTCGCGCTGGTTGTCTATCGAATTGGTGCGCACATTCCGGTACCCGGCATCGACCCGAACCAGTTGCAGCAGCTCTTCAAGGGCCAGCAAGGCGGCATCCTGAACCTGTTCAACATGTTCAGCGGCGGCGCGTTGTCGCGCTTTACCGTGTTCGCGCTGGGCATCATGCCGTATATCTCGGCGTCGATCATCATGCAGTTGATGACCTACGTGCTGCCGTCGCTGGAGTCTCTGAAGAAAGAAGGCGAGTCCGGCCGGCGCAAGATCACGCAGTACACGCGCTACGGCACGCTCGGCTTGGCCATCTTCCAGTCATTGGCCATTGCGGTGGGGCTGGAAGGCTCTGCAGGCCTCGTCATCGCGCCGGGCTTTGGCTTTCGCATGACGGCCGTCGTGAGTCTCGTTGCCGGCACGATGTTCCTGATGTGGCTGGGCGAGCAGATCACCGAACGCGGCCTGGGCAATGGCATCTCGATCCTGATCTTCGCCGGCATCGTTGCCGGCCTGCCCAGCGCGATTGGGGGACTGTTCGAACTGGTGCGCACCGGCGCCATGAGCCCGATTGCTTGCATCTTCATCATCGCCGTGGTCATTGGCGTCACGTTCTTGGTGGTGTTCGTCGAACGCGGCCAGCGCAAGATTCTGGTAAACTACGCCAAGCGACAGGTTGGCAACAAGGTCTACGGCGGCCAGTCCTCGCACCTGCCGCTGAAACTGAACATGTCGGGTGTGATTCCGCCGATCTTTGCCAGCTCCATCATCCTGCTGCCGGCCACGATCGTGGGCTGGTTCGCGGCCGGTGAGGGCTTGCGCTGGCTCAAGGACATCTCGGGCATGTTGTCGCCAGGACAGCCGATCTATGTGCTGCTGTACGCCGCGATGATCGTGTTCTTCTGCTTCTTCTATACCGCGCTTGTTTTCAACAGCCGCGAGACGGCCGACAACCTGAAGAAGAGCGGCGCCTTCATTCCCGGCATCCGCCCAGGCGATCAGACGGCCAGGCACATCGACAAGATCCTCGCCCGCCTGACACTGGTCGGCGCGGTCTACATCACGGCAGTGTGCCTGCTGCCTGAATTCCTGGTCCTCAAATACAACGTGCCCTTCTACTTTGGCGGCACGTCGCTTTTGATCATCGTCGTGGTGACGATGGACTTCTGGGCCCAGGTGCAAAGTTACGTCATGAGTCAGCAGTACGAGAGTCTGCTGAAGAAAGCGAATTTCAAGGCAAGCTGAGATGGCAAAAGACGATGTCATCCAGATGCAGGGCGAAATTCTCGAGAACCTGCCCAACGCCACATTCCGTGTGAAGCTGGAAAACGGCCATGTGGTGCTCGGCCACATTTCAGGAAAGATGCGCATGCACTACATCCGCATTCTTCCGGGAGACAAGGTCACGGTAGAGCTCACGCCCTACGATTTGAGTCGCGCGCGGATTGTTTTCCGCGCCAAGTAATGGATTGAACAGGTCAAGGAGCGCAGATCATGAAAGTAGCTGCATCGGTGAAGAAGATGTGCCGCCATTGCAAAGTCATTCGCCGCAAGGGTGTGGTGCGCGTGATTTGCACCGACCCACGTCACAAGCAGCGCCAAGGCTGATCTAAAGGAACGACATGGCACGCATTGCTGGTATCAATATTCCGCCGCACAAGCACACCGAAATCGGTCTGACGTCGATCTACGGTATCGGCCGCTCGACCGCGCAGAAGATCTGCGAACAGGTCGGCATCGCCAATTCAAAGAAGATCAAGGATCTGTCCGACACCGAACTCGAGCGCATTCGCGAAGAGATCGGCCGGCTGACAATCGAAGGCGACCTGCGCCGCGAGTTGTCGATCAACATCAAACGCCTGATGGACCTGGGCTGCTACCGTGGCCTGCGCCATCGTCGTGGCCTGCCGGTACGCGGCCAGCGCACACGCACCAATGCACGCACCCGCAAGGGTCCACGCAAGGGCGCAGCGGCGCTGAAGAAATAAGCCGCACTGAAGCACGAACTGGAAGCACGACATGGCCAAAGCACCCGTCAATACCGCGGCACGCCGCGTGAGCAAGAAGATCCGCAAGAACGTGGCGGACGGCATCGCTCACGTGCATGCCTCGTTCAACAATACGATCATCACGATCACTGATCGCCAGGGCGGCGCACTGGCCTGGGCTTCGAGTGGCGGCCAGGGCTTCAAGGGTTCGCGCAAGTCGACGCCCTTTGCTGCCCAGGTCGCGGCCGAAGTGGCTGGCCGTGCAGCACAGGAGCAAGGCATCAAGAATCTGGATGTGCGCATCAAAGGCCCCGGCCCGGGTCGGGAGTCGTCGGTGCGCGCGCTGGCCTCGCTGGGCATCCGCATCAATTCGATCAGCGACGTGACGCCCATTCCGCACAACGGTTGCCGCCCGCAGAAGCGCCGCCGTATTTGAACTTTGTCCCCACGACAATGAGGGCGCGCGCCGCCCATTGTTAGAATCACAAGTTCCGTCACGCCGGCCGAAGTTCTCGCCGGCGTCTCCGTCGAGGCGATGCCCATGCGGCACCGCGTCTAAGCCCACCGTCCGGGCGCTTCGAATCACATCCGCCGGACTCGCGCGGGGCTTGTCTTGTCAGTCGACGAGACAGGTCTGCCGCGTCAGATTGTTAAAAGGACATTGCAGTGGCACGCTACCTCGGCCCCAAGGCCAAACTCTCCCGCCGCGAAGGCACCGATCTCTTCCTGAAGAGCGCGCGTCGCGCCATTGGCGACAAGGCCAAGTTCGACAGCAAGCCGGGCCAGCATGGCCGGACCAGCGGCTCGCGCACATCCGACTACGGCATGCAGTTGCGCGAGAAGCAAAAAGTCAAGCGCATGTACGGCGTGCTGGAGCGCCAGTTCCGCCGCTATTTCGCCGAGGCTGAGCGGCGCAAGGGCAACACCGGAGCCAACCTGCTTGCGTTGCTCGAGTCGCGGCTGGACAACGTTGTCTATCGAATGGGTTTTGGCTCGACGCGCGCCGAAGCACGCCAATTGGTGTCGCACAAGGCGATTACTGTCAACGGCCAGATCGTCAACATCCCGTCGTATTCGGTGAAGGCTGGTGACACCCTGGCCTTGCGCGAGAAGGCCAAGACGCAGTTGCGCGTAGTCGACGCGCTCAAGCTCGCGCAGACCGTGGGTATGTGCGACTGGGTGCAGGTTGACGCGACCAAGCTCGAAGGTGTCTTCAAGAAGGTGCCTGACCGCGACCAGTTCGGTGCCGAGATCAAAGAAGCCCTGATCGTCGAGTTGTACTCGCGCTGACGAATTCGGCGGCGAGGTGCCGGCCTGAGGGTCGGTGCTCGTCGCCACGGGCGCTTCGCTTGTCGGGCACGAAGCGCACCGTCATCCATCGCCCGGCATGGTCCATCAGCCTTATCGGTGTAACGAGCCGAGGGTATTGACAGGAACTAGAAGCTCAATGCAAACCACACTACTCAAGCCGAAGGCCATTCATGTCGAGCCGCTGGGCGGCCACCGCGCCAAGGCCACTCTCGAACCTTTCGAGCGTGGCTATGGGCATACGCTGGGCAATGCGCTGCGGCGCGTGCTGCTGTCGTCCATGGTCGGCCACGCGCCCACCGAAGTGACCATCGCCGGCGTGCTGCATGAATATTCGGCGATCGACGGTGTGCAGGAAGACGTGGTTCACATCATGCTGAACCTGAAGAACGTCGTCTTCAAGCTGCACAACCGCGATGAAGTGACGCTCGTGCTGCGCAAGGAAGGTGAAGGCCCGGTCACGGCCGCCGACATCCAGACGCCGCATGATGTTGAGATCATCAATCCCGAGCACGTCATTGCGCATCTGGCGCATGGCGGCAAGCTCGACATGCAGATCAAAGTCGAGAAAGGCCGTGGCTACGTGCCCGGCACGCTGCGCCGCTACGGTGACGAGCCAACCAAGTCGATCGGCCGCATCGTGCTGGACGCCTCGTTCTCGCCTGTCCGACGTGTCAGCTACGCCGTCGAGAATGCGCGTGTCGAGCAACGTACCGACCTCGACAAGCTGGTGATGGAGATCGAAACGAACGGCGCCATCACGCCTGAAGAAGCGATCCGCCAGTCAGCCAAGATCCTGGTCGAACAGCTTGCCGTCTTTGCGCAGCTTGAAGGCAAGATTGGCGCCATGCTCGACCCGTCGCCGGTGCCCACGCCCACCTGGGACGGCATCTTGCTGAAGCCGGTGGACGAACTCGAGCTCACTGTGCGTTCGGCCCATTGCCTCAAGGCCGAGAACATCTATTACATCGGCGACCTGGTGCAGCGTACTGAGACCGAACTGTTGAAAACCCCGAACCTGGGCCGCAAGTCGCTCAACGAAATCAAGGAAGTGCTGGCCTCCCGCGGCCTGACCCTTGGCGCGCGGCTGGAAGGCTGGCCGCCGCAAGGCCTGGACAAGCGTTGAAGTGAAGGGCCGCCACGTGTCACAGTGCGGCGGCCGTTAGAAGGTCGTTGAATTCCAGGGTGGCAAGTGTGCCGCCCGGTGCACCCGCAGGTACCTGATACGGCCAGCGGTTATCAGACAGAAAGGACAAGCACCATGCGTCATCGTCACGGGCTCAGAAAGCTCAACCGCACCAGCTCCCATCGGCTTGCCATGCTTCGCAACATGTGCAATTCGCTGATCCAGCACGAAGCCATCCGCACGACCTTGCCCAAGGCCAAGGAATTGCGTCGCGTCGTCGAGCCGCTCATCACATTGGGCAAGGAACCCACGCTAGCCAATCGTCGTCTGGCCTTCGACCGCACGCGTGATCGTGATGTCGTGAGCAAACTCTTCAACGAGCTCGGCCCGCGCTACAAGACGCGCCCAGGCGGCTACACCCGTATCCTGAAAATGGGCTTTCGCGTGGGTGACAACGCTCCCATGGCCTTCGTCGAACTCATCGATCGGCCCGAACCGGCTGCCGATGCGGCGACCGAAGCCACGACCGAATGATTCAGCGCCGTCGCACCGTGGTGCTGGTCGCAGCGGCGCATTGCCGGCTATAATTTGAAGCTCAGTCGCGGGGTGGAGCAGCCTGGTAGCTCGTTGGGCTCATAACCCAAAGGTCGCAAGTTCAAATCTTGCCCCCGCAACCAACTTTCTCGAAGAAGAAACGTCACACAAGCGCATGTGCACGCCGGCCTCAGGGTCGGCGTTTTGTTTTGTGCTGTGGCATGGTGTGCCGACTGCGGCACCAGCCTCAACCAGAAATCTCCAATCGACCCAACAGCATGTGGGGAACACCATGACCGAACTCGTGCTGGTCGAGACGATGGGCGATGTGTCAGTCGTCACGCTGAACAATCCCAGGGCGCGCAACGCGCTGTCGCGGGAGTTGCTTGTGCAACTCGCCGACGTGCTGGATGCACGGCGTACCGATACTGCTTGTCGGGCAGTGGTATTGACGGGCGCGCAAGGTCACTTTTGTTCCGGCGGCGATGTGGCAAACATGGCAACGGAACGGCCGCTGCCTGTGGGGCGCGAGCGCATGGTGATCGCGCAGCGTGTGGTCCGGCTCATGGTCGACATGGGTAAGCCGGTGGTGGCCGCGGTCGAAGGCTATGCCGCTGGCGCGGGCCTGTCGTTGGCAATGGCCGCCGACTGGGTCGTGGCATCAGCAACTGCCAAGTTCGTCTCGTCATTCGTCAAGGTCGGCCTGCTGCCCGACCTGGGTTTGATGTGGACTCTGCCGCAACGCATAGGCCTGGCCCAGGCCAAACGCCTGATGCTTTCTGCACGCGTGGTAGCTGCCGAAGAGGCCCTTCGCATGGGCCTCATCGACGAGCTCTGCGCTGCCGACCAAGCTGTGGCGCGCGCCAAAGAGGTGGCGGCCGAGATGTCAGCGCACGCGCCGATATCCGCGGCATTGCTCAAGAACGCCTACGCACGCGGCATCAATCAATTGAGCGATGCACTGGATTTTGAAATGGACAACCAGGCGGCGCTGTACTTGACACATGACCATCGCGAGGCCGTGACAGCCTTTCTGGAAAAGCGCACGCCGAACTTTCGTGGCGTATGAGCTTGCCTGCGTTACGAGCGTGTCGCCGCAGGCGGCACCGCCGGCAACACCATCGCGAGCATGCCGCCTGACACGGTGCGCGCGCTGATTTCGTCCGGCTGAGCTTCGCGCACGTCCTGCACCTGCAAGTGCAGACGCAGCGACATGCCGGCCAAAGGATGGTTGCCATCCAGCACCACGTGCGATGGGTAGATCTCCGTCACCACATAGACCACATCCCGGGGCATGTGTGGCGTAACGCTGCCAGCCGGCAGGCCTTCGAACACCATGCCAGCTTCGAGCTGCTGCGGAAACAACGAGCGGGCCTCATAGCAGACCAGCTCTGCCCTGTAGTCACCGAATGCGAACTCGGGCTCGAGATGCAGTTTTGCCTCAAATCCAGTTTGCTGGCCTACCAGCGCTGCTTCGATTTTCAGCAGCAAATCGTTGCCGCCCACGAAGAATTCGACCGGTTCAATCAATGCGTCGATCGGCCTGCCTTGACCATCGGAAAGCTGCCAGGTGAGGCTGACAACACAGGGGTCGGCAATGCGCATGCGGGCATCATCGCACAGGCACCTGCCACACAATGAAGGTATGCAAACGCAGCTAGCGACGCCGATGCTGGGTGGCTTGAGCCCGGCGCAATTCATGCGCAGACATTGGCAGAAGAAGCCACTGCTGGTGCGCCAAGCTTTCCCGGGTGTGACGCCGCCGATAGCGCGCTCGGCGCTGTTTCAATTGGCAGCGTCGGCTGATGTCGAGTCTCGCCTGGTGCGGCGCAGCGGCGAGCACTGGGTCGTTCGACACGGCCCCCTGCCGCGACGCAGCCTGCCTGCCATCAAGTCGCCGAGTTGGACACTCCTGATTCAGGGCCTGGACCTCCATGTGCCTGCCGCGCACGAGTTGCTCAATCGTTTCCGCTTCATTCCTGACGCGCGACTTGACGACCTGATGCTGTCCTGGGCCAATGACGGTGGCGGCGTGGGTCCGCACCTGGACTCTTACGACGTGTTCCTGCTGCAGGTCCAGGGTAGGCGCCGTTGGCAAATCGGTCGGGCGTCCGATGAATCGTTCATCGACGGGTTGCCATTGCGCGTCCTTCGGAAGTTCGAGCCCGAAACCGAATGGACGCTTGACCCCGGCGACATGCTGTACCTGCCGCCACGCTGGGCGCATGACGGCGTGGCCGTTGGCGAGTGCATGACCTGTTCGATCGGATTTCGCGCGCCGGCGGCGGGCGCGCTGGCGGGCGAACTCATGTCGCGGGTGGGCGAACACGCGTTGGACGGTGACACGTCCATGTACCGCGATGCGTCGCAATTGGCGACTTCAAGCCCCAGCGCCATTCCCCATCACTTGCAGCGTTATGCGCATCGTGCGGTCGCACGTGCATTGCGCGATCCACGTAAGCTTGAACGCGCATTGGGCGAGTTCATGACCGAGCCCAAGCCACGGGTGTGGTTCGCGCCAGGCCGGCACGGCAACTTGTCGCACGGGGTGCGATTGGCCAGTGCGACACGGCTCATGTACGACGCGCGCCATGTCTTCATCAACGGCGAATCGTTCATTGCGGGCGGTCGCGATGCCAAGTTGCTGCGACTCCTGGCCGACAACAGGCAACTCGACGCAGCGGCTTGCCGCTTGTTGACGACGTCTGCCGTTAGGTTGATGCTGGAGTGGCTGGGCCACGGTTGGCTGGAAAGCTTGTGATGCACGAACCGGTTCCTGTTGTCATTGAGGAAGCGCCTTCAATCTCGTCGCGCGCCGCCTTTCATGCTGGAGTTGCCTGGGCAGTCGCCGCGGCCAGCGCCACCGAGGCCAGGCAGATGCGTTGGGTCGACCAGGACTTCGCTGATTGGCCGCTGGATGACTCGGCATTGCTGCAGTCGCTGGGCGACTGGCTACGCCGGCCGCAACGCCGTCTCGAGATGTTGGCCCATGACTACGAGAAAATGGCGGCTCGACATCCGCGATTCACCGCGTGGCGCCGAACCTGGAGCCACGCGGTTGATACGCGCGCCATGGCCGAAGATCATGGCTTGGTATTGCCGGCATGGATCGTGGTGGATCGGCAGGTCTACGTCGAATTGCTGGACCGATCACATTGGCGTGGTCGAGCGGGAGTTGACCCCCATCACACTTCATTGTTAGCCCTTGAAATCGATGCTTTGGCGCAACGGTCTGGGCCAGACTTTCCCGCCACGAGGCTCGGACTCTAGGGTTTTGCCTAGCGCTGGCTACAATCATGGGCTAGGCAGGGCGAAGCATTGTTTCGCCTCGTCTTTTCGATGGGTCTCTGAGAGTTCTCGAAGAGCGCCCTCATTCTTCGCAAGTCGTTCGACCCATTATTCCGAGGACACACGCAAATGAACAAGTCGCTTCTGTTGGCCGCCCTGGTTGCCTCCGTCGCCCTCGCCGCCTGCGGCAAAAAAGAACCCGCGCCTACGCCGATGCCGGCACCGAGCGCTGCCCCGGCCATCGCCGCTGCCGCTTCGGCCGTTGACATGGCTGCCTCCGCTGTTGGCGTTGCCGCTTCGGCCGTCGCCGGCCAAGCTGCTGACGCTGCCAAGGACGCAATGACCAAGACTGGCGATGCTGCAAAGGATGCCGCTGGCAAGGCTGTCGACGCCGCCAAGGACGCCGCTGGCAAGGCTGCGGACGCAGTCAAGAAATAAGCCAAGGCCCTTCGGAGCCGCGCTGAAATGAACAAAGCCGCCCTTGGGCGGCTTTGTCGTTTGTGCCGTCTCGCTATTTCAGTTCCTTCACCAGGAAGGCGACGATGTTCTTCGCGTTCTCACTGTTCTCGCTGGCACCGGCGCTGTTCAGGATGGTGATTTGTGTTTTGGCGCCGGCGGCCTTGACCGAGATGCGGTAGCGAACCGGGCCAGCCTGCGCGCTACTGCCGAAGAGGCGCTGGAAGAAGTTGGGCTCGCCCTTCTCCGTCTCCTTTGGGTCGATATAACGCACGAAGTAGAGGCCGGCGGAACGGTCGCGGTCGTCTACCGAGAAGCCACTTCGGTCCAGCGCCAGGCCGACACGGCGCCAGGCGCGATCAAAAGCTTCATCGACTTCCAGTGCAGCCGCCGCACCCGGCATCGCACGCGCGCGCGCTGGCGCCTCGGGCGTGGTGGCGGCAGCCGTTACGGTCGAGCGTGCAACCTCTTCAGGCGCACCCAGACGCACCATCAATCGTGTCAGGAACTCAGCCTCAAGCCGCGGGTCGCTGGCGCGGTGTTGCCATACTGTGCCGTCCTTGCGCTCGTTGGCATACACCTCTTCGAGCCCGCGATGGGCGATGGTCACCTCGGTGCCACTCGAGCCGCGCTCGACGCGCGTGCGGAAGCGATCGCGTTCGCCCGTGGAATACAAGCCATCGAAGAGCCTGCCAAGGGTGCTGCGGATGAAGTCCTGGGGCAGCTTGGCGCGGTTCTCGGCCCAATCCGTTTCCATCACCCCGGCTTCGGCAGTGTCGGTCGTCAACGTGAAGCCGCGCTCTTGCCAAAAGCTGCGCAGCTGTGGCCAGAGCTGTTCGGGCGTGATCGGGACGATCAATGTGCGCTGGTTGCCTTGCCGCTCGATGCGCATCTGGCCCAGGGCAACGGGTGCCACTGTGGCGCCGCCGCTGGTGGCAACCGCGGCCCCGCCCGGCCCTGCTGACGCACTTACCACGCCGCCGGGCAGCTGATAGCGGTTGTCTCGCGCAAGCTGGCTCAGGTCTGGCGGGACTTCCAGGCTCTTCGCCTGTGTCTTGGTCGCGCTGCGGTAGTCGACCTTGTCGCCGGAGAGAAAGTTCTCCACGGTCGAGCACGCGCTAAGTGCGCAAGCGATGGCGACCAGGCTCAAGCGTGGAAGCGTCTGGCGGGGGAGTCGGTTCACGTGCTGGGGTCTCCTGCACCACGCTCGCAATGGAGCCGGCGCAACTTCAGATGGAAGAAAAGTGATGGGGTTCGCGACCGGGCTCTAGAGGCCGCTGTCCTGCAGCGCCTGTGCCACCAGCGCCCGGCCCGCCGCGCTCAGCTCGACGATAGGCAAACGCACGGCTGGCCCGCACCTGCCCATTTGCGACAGTGCCCACTTCGTTGGCGCCGGGCTCGGCTCACAGAACAACTGCTGATGCAGAGGCAGCAAGCGCAACTGGATGGCCGCGGCGCGGCGTGCGTTGCCTTCGATCGCGGCAACGCACAACTCATGCATCAAGCGCGGCGCAACGTTGGCGGTGACGCTGACGTTGCCTTGCGCACCCAGCAACATCAACGCCACGGCCGTGCTGTCGTCGCCGGAGTAGATGGCGAAGCCGCTCGGCGCCTGCTTGATGAGCCAGCTGCCACGTTCGATGTTGCCGCTGGCTTCTTTGATGCCGATCACGCCTGGCACTTGCGTCAGGCGCAGTACGGTCTCGTTGCTGGCATCGGCCACCGTGCGCCCAGGCACGTTGTACAGCACCATCGGCAACTCGACGGCCTCGGCCACGGCGCGGAAGTGACGGTAGATGCCTTCCTGTGATGGCCGGTTGTAGTAGGGCACGACCGACAGATGGCAGTCGGCGCCCACCTGTTTGGCGAAGCGCGTCAGCTCGATGGCTTCGCTGGTGGCATTGGCGCCGGTGCCGGCCATGATGGGCACCCGGCCCGCGGCATGTTCGACGGCCACTCGGATGATTTCGCAGTTTTCGGCCATCGACACCGTGGGCGACTCGCCCGTGGTGCCCACCACGCCGATACAGTCGGTGCCTTCAGCGATCTGCCAGTCGATCAGGCGGCGCAGCGTGGGGTAGTCCACGCTGCCGTCTTCGTGCATCGGCGTGACCAGCGCCACGATGCTGCCTGTGATGGGATTCATGCGAAAGACACCTGTCTGCGAAGTGCGCGATTCTAGCTGGCGCCTTGCAGCGGAAATCGTGCTGGCACGCCATCGGCAGAAGCGCCTGACAAGACGGCCGCAATGCGCTGCACGAAGCGTGGCGGCGCGTCGATGAAACCGTCTTCGAAAGCCACCACACGCAGCGCTGGCGTCACGGCGAGCAGTTCGCCCGGGCGCAGCAGGAACTCGGGCCGCGCGGGCCGACCAACAGTTTGCTGGCCGTGCGCGAAGGTCTCGTGCAGGTAGACGCCGCCGTCGGCCAATGCCGCCAGC
>JANLYV010000413.1:0-18812 GCA_031365825.1 Rubrivivax sp.
GTGGGCCTGCGGCGGCCTGGGCCGCACACGGCACCAGGATCTGCAACATCACGCTCAGGGCCAGTGCCGGCAGCACGGTTTTCATGGTCGCGAACCCCACAACAGGTCAACAAGGCGCGGATTGTGCGCTGGCGCCGCGGCGGAGGTGAATGCAAAAGGGATCGGCGTATCGACGGCGCAAGTGCCTGCTATTTCGAACCCAAAGGCACACCGCCTACGTCATTCATTTTGTTCGCTTGGGATGTAGTGCACGGCTTTCGGCACCCGGCGCATGAGCTAAGGTTCTAGCATTCAATGGATGAAACCCAGTATCAACACAGCCCCATCCGGGGCGCCGTTCCGGTTTCGCGCTGCGGCCGCGCTCGTTGCCGCATGCTGCGTTCTGGCGCCACTGTCCCGGGCTGCCACCGATCCACAAGTCTCCCGGCTCTACGAAGATGCGCTGATGCGCTTCGAGAAGGCGGACGCGGCTGGCGCCATCATTCAACTGAAGAATGCGCTGAAGATCGAACAGAACAACCTCTCAGTGCAGTTGTTGCTTGGGAAAGTACTCTTTGCCAATGGCGACATCATCGCAGCGGAGGTGTCGTTCAATGAAGCGTTGCGACTGGGTGTCAGCCGCAGCGAAGTGGTATTGCCGCTGGCACGCGCAGTGGTCAACCAGGGCAAGCTTCAGTTGCTGCTGGATGATCCGCGCTTTGCGCCCGCCGGGTTGCCGCCAGGCGTGCAAGGGCCGCTGGTCTTGTTGCGCGCCGGTGCATCCGCTGACCTTGGAGACAACCGCGCTGCGTTGCGTTTGATCGAAGAGGCCCGCGCCCTTAACGCCAGCGCTGCCGACAGCTGGTTGGCAGAAGTACCAGTGCGAATTCGAATGCGCCAGTTGCGCGAGGCCCAGTTGGCCGCAGACAAGGCCCTGAGTCTGGCGCCCACTTCAGCAGAGGCGCTCTACGTGCGTGGCACTGTGGCGCACGTGCAGGGTGACCGCAACACGGCGCTCGGCTGGTATGACAAGGCACTTAAGGTGCAGCCATCGCACACTGAATCTTTGGTTTCCAGGGCCGGGTTGTACATGGACATGAGCCGGCTTGTCGAAGCCGAGCGCGACGTCAACGCGTTGCTGAAGACTGCCGGCACCGAGCCGCGCGGTTCTTACCTGAAGGCGCTGATCTCGGAGAAGCAGGGCAACGCCGCTGCTGCGCGCGCAGCGCTGAACGACGTGACTGCGCTGCTCGACCCTGTTCCACCTGAATTTCTGCGCTATCGACCGCAGCTCTTGATGCTTGGCGGGCTGTCGCACTACGGCTTGAAGCAGTTCGAAAAAGCCAAGCCCTACCTTGAGGCGATTCAGCGAATACAACCGAACAGCCCGGTCTCCAAACTTCTGGCACAGCTCTACCTGCGCGACAAGAACGTCGACCGTGCAATTGAGAGCCTGGACAAGTATCTTCGGGCGTATCCGAATGATGCGCAGGCAGTGACGCTTTTGGCTTCTGCGCACATGTCGCAAGGCCGCTATGCAAGAGCCACCCAGCTCACACAGGACGCCTTGAAGCTGCAAGACGCCCCCGACTTGCGCACCCTGCTGGGCATGAGCCTGGTCGGCAGTGGCAAGTTCGGCAGCGCTGTCGGCGAGCTTGAGGCGGCGGTCAAGAAAGACCCGAGCCAGATCCAGGCGGGTACGGCGCTTGCCACGATTTACATGCAAAGCGGCCAGGCGGCACGGTCCGTGAAGCTGGCGGGCGCACTGCAAAAGCAGCAGCCAGAAAACGCCGGCCTGCACAACCTGCTCGGCCAGGCGCGGCGTGCCAGTGGCGACAACGATGGCGCGCGCGAGTCGTTTGAGCAAGCCTACAAGATCGATCCGACCTACTCAGCACCGCAGATCAACCTGGCGCGGCTGGAGGCCGATGCCCAGGCCCTGGATCAGGCCGCCGCGCGACTCGCCACGCTGCTGGCCCGCGACGGCAAGAATGTCGAAGCGATGACCGAACTGGGGCTCATCACCGAACGTCGTGGGCAACTGGTCGATGCCCAGCGGTGGCTTGAGAAGGCCGACGATCTGGCCGGCCCTAACAACGTGCATGCAGCGCTGGCACTGGTCGACTTTCTGTTGCGCAACCGCCAGAACGAAGCCGCTCGTGAAGCCACAAGGCGGCTGACCGGCAAGGCCCCCGAGGCCATGCACGTGCTCTTCATGCTCGCTCGGGTGGCGACGGCCAACAAGGACCTTACCGGCGCGCGCAGTACCCTGGCGCGTGCCTCCAGCCTAACCAACTACGACGCACCGACTTTGTTGCGCATCGCGATGATGCAGCTGCAGGTGAATGACGTTGCCGGCGCAGGGCACAGCCTGGACAAGGCACTGTCCGACCGGCCGGACTACTTGCCGGCGCAAGCCGTCATGGCCGACGTCGAACTTCGCAAGGGCGAGCATGGCAAGGCAGAGGCGCGCGCGCGGCAAATCGTCGCGAAGAATCCAAAAGCTGGCGTGGGCTATGGCCTGCTGGGTGACATCGCCGCTGCGAAGGGGCAGGGCAGCCAGGCGATTGAGCACTACCGCAAGGCTTTTCAGGTTGAGCCGGCCAGCGACAACGTCATGCGTCTGATTGGCGCACTCACACCGGTCAATCCGCAAGCGGCCAACACCTTGGCTGAGCAATGGCTCAAGCAACAGCCGCGCGACCTGGGTGTGCGCCGCGCCATTGCCGACGGCTTCGCCCGGGCTGGCAACCTGAATGCCGCACGCGCCAGCTACGAGGCGTTGATCAAGCAGGCGCCGGACGACGCCGAGGCCATGAACAACCTTGCCAATGTTTTGATCCTGTCCAAGGATTCTGGCGCGCTGCGTGTGGCCGAAGCGGCCATGGCCAGGAAACCCGGTGCCCCGCATATCATCGGCACTGCCGGCTGGGCCGCCTTCAAGGCCGGACAGACCGACCGCGCTTTGCAATTGTTGCGCGATGCGCGGCTTCGCGACCCCAACAACCCCGACACCCGCTACTTTCTCGCCGCTGTGTTGGCCAGCGCAGGACGCAACACCGAAGCGCGCGACGAACTGGAAAACGCGCTCAAGGACGGTCGCAAGTTCGCGCTGTCCAAAGACGCCGAAGAGTTGCTGCGCACCCTGAAGTGAGGGGTGCCCGGTGCCGTCGCCCGCATTTACACTTCCGTCACACCGGCCGCACCAGTTTTACTCTAAGTTATTGAATACAAAGAGTTTTGATCTGATGGCCCCAAAGTTGCTCACGTTCCCAGTACCGGCGTGATCGACGCGCCAGACACTCGGTCATAAAGGGTTTTCCATGAACATGCGTATTTATAAGGCTGCTGCGACGCTGGCCCTGGGCCTGGGTTTGATGGGCGGCGCTTCGGCGCAATCTACGTGGAGCCTCGTCAGCGGATCGGGTTGCAGCCAGAACGCGGCCAACGCCGGCAACTACGCCAACAGCTGGGCCTGCACGGGTGTAGGCACGGCCGGCACCAGCGCAACAGCCAGCGCCTGGTCGAACGACCGCGGCGCTGGCGGCACTGCACAAGCCGGCGCAGGTTGGGCCAACGCCTACATGTCGCCGCAAGGAAGCCTCGGTTTCGGCGCTGCCAGCCGAACTGAAGTCATAGGGATTGGTTCACCCGACCACTCGATCGACAACATTTCGCCCGGCACCTACGACTTTGTGATGGTCCAGTTCACCAGTGCGGTGATCCTCGAAAAATTCGGTATCGGCTGGGGTGCTGGCGACTCCGACATGACCGTGATGCGCTGGACCGGCAACACCGCACCGACCGGTGGCACGGGTAGCGTGACTACCGGTGGCAATGGCACGCTAAACAACACCATTGCCAGCGGTGGCTGGACGCTGGTCAACAGCTTCGCCAATGTCTGCAAGGACTCTAGCAGCGTGCAGGTCTTCAACGCGAGCTGTGACGCGGCCCAAAGCACGGTCAGCACCGGTGCGGCCATCGGCTCAAGCTACTGGCTGATTTCCGCGTTCAATACGACGATGGACACGGTCAGCGGCATGACCGACACCAACGATGGATTTAAGCTGAACTTCCTGCGGACCGTGGCCTATACCTGTCCGGCCGGCCAGACTTCGAATGGCGGTGGCACTTGCGCCCCGAATGCCCCGAACGGCACACCCGAGCCCGGCTCACTGGCACTTCTGGCCGCAGCGGCGCTTGCTGGCGCCGTAACTCGCCGCCGTTGGTTGAAGCGCGGCTGATCCAGCCTTTCGCTCCATCAAAAAAGCCGGCCACGCGCCGGCTTTTGCGTTTCCGGGCTGGTGAGTTGAACTTTGGCCCCTGCTGCCAAGAACAAGGCGGCGCTCCTCGCGCTGCGCAAGTCACGCGTCGGCGCCAAAGTCTTTGGGCGGCAACTTGAACCAGCGTCAATCCGCAATCGCGCCCTCGAACTGCTCCAGGGTCTGCGGGTGCTTCAGCAGCAACTTGCGCAGCGCCGGTAGCCGGGTTCGTACCATCGCCACCATGTCGGCCGGTGCGTCCCCCAGCGCTTCAGAAAGCGGAGCGTCGTCGTGCTCCACCAACGCGGCCGCAAGGGTGGCCGCCTGGACCAGGTCCTTTTGCGCCTTCTCAGGAAAACCCGTGCGCGCCGCACTTGAGTAGACCTTGTGCCAGACGAACCGCTCGGGCGCCGGCAGGTTGACAGGAACGCAATGCCCGCCGGCCAGCACTACTCCCGCACGAGGCTCGCGCAGCAAGTAGTCGTAGTGCGGAATGGCCTGCGCGTGCCACTGCAATTCGGGCACAGCTACGACTTGGCCCAACACATCGCCGTGTGTCAGCACATCAACGCGCAACCCCTCAGCGCCAGCGCGTTTGACCGCCGTCGAGGGCGCGCCGGCAGACATGCCCGGTACCGGGACGAATTTTAGTTTGGTGGCCTGAACGGCCTGCAAGAACGATAACGGCGCTGCCAGCTTCAAGCGTTGCCGGCGAGCCAGATCGATGTCCTGAGTGCGCGCAACCGCCGCCGTGGCGCCCAACTCGTTCAGCCAAGCCATGTAGCCCAAAGTGCCAACGATGACGAGCCCGCCGGCGAACAACCCGGTGTTGTGCAATTCCACCAGCACGCGTGCCGCGGCCTTGTCAGCCACCTGGAACTGCAACTTCCGTAAGTCACGAACCTGGCGCATCACCCAGCCCGCAAATTCGATGCGCTGGCGCGCGTCCTCCAGCGTGTCGTCGTCGTCAGCCCTGCATACGAAATCCTCCACCTCGCTGCCGGGTACAGGGTAGTAGCCGCGGTACCAGTAGCCGTGCCCCGTGCCATCACGCAGCACCAAGCGGCCGGGCGTGCCAGGCAGCAACGCGCCGGCAGAGGCACAACGCTCCTTCAACTCGGCATACTGCGTTCGGAACGCAAGCTCGTGCGCGCGATACAACGACGATCCGGCGCCAACTACCATCGGGTGGTCCTGGTTCTATTACCCCGCAATTTCAAATTCTACGGGGTAAGGAACAGGCCGGGCGAAGTCACTCGGTAACCTGCACACCCTTCCAGAACGCCACCCGCCCCTTGATCTGGGCTGCAGCCTCCTTCGGCTCCGGGTAGTACCACACCGCATCCGGGTTCGCGTCGCCGTCCACAAACAGCGTGTAGTAGCTCGCCTGGCCTTTCCACGAGCACATGGTCTTGGTGTTGCTGGGCAGCATGAACTTCGCGGCAAGTGCCGATGCCGGGAAGTAGTGGTTGCCTTCAACGACCACGGTGTCGTCGCTTTGAGCCACGACAGTGCCATTCCATATGGCTTTCACAAGAGTCCTTTCGACCTTCAGTTGGCGGGGCTCGATTTGAACGCAAGGTTCAAGTCGGTGCAACGCGGCGCCAGCGGCGCAGCGCTACATTGGCGGGCATGAACAACACCGCCATCACCACACTGCAGCGGCCACGCACCGTGGAACGTCTGGTCCAGGGCCAGGCCACCAGCGACGGCGCCGGCGTCAAGCTCATCCGGGTATTGACGCAAGACCTGCAGCGCCGGCTCGACCCCTTCCTGATGCTCGACGCCTTCGGCACCGACAACCCCGGCGACTACATCGGTGGCTTTCCCGACCACCCGCACCGTGGCTTCGAAACCATCACCTACATGCTGCAGGGACGCATGCGCCATCGTGACAGCGCCGGCAACCAGGGCCTGCTCGTGCCCGGCAGCGTGCAATGGATGACGGCCGGGCGCGGCGTCATCCACAGTGAAATGCCGGAGCAGGAAGATGGCGCGATGGAAGGCTTCCAGCTCTGGCTGAACCTGCCCGCGCGCGAAAAAATGCGCACGCCCTGGTACCGCGACTTCGCCGATGACGAAGTGCCGGAATGGCGCGCCGATGGTGTGCTGGCGCGGGTGATCGCCGGCCACAGCCATGGCGTCGACGGTGCGGTGCAACGCGAGGCTTCGATGCCGCTGTACCTCGACATCCACCTTGAGCCCGGCGCGCGATTTGACCAGCCCCTGCCGGCAGCGCACAACGCTTTCGCCTATGTCTACCGTGGCGAAGCCACCGTGGCCGACACCTTGGTGCAGCGCCAACGCATGGCGATCCTGGCCAAGGCGGACGGGCAGGATGGTGTGTCGGTAAAGGCCGGCGCCGAACCCGCGCGCCTGATCCTCATCGCCGGCCAGCCGTTGAACGAACCTATCGCCCAGTACGGGCCGTTCGTGATGAACACGCAGCAGGAACTGATGCAGGCGGTGCAGGACTACCAGGCCGGGCGCCTGGCCTGAGGCACAGCCATGGCCAGTGCCAGCCTCAAATCACCTTCGCGCGCATCAGGTCGTTGCTGTTGAGCGCGCCCACCAGGCACTGCTGCGCGTCCACCACCAGCACGCTGGTGATGCGGTAGCGCTCCATCACGTCGGCGGCGTCGACCGCCAGCGCGTCGTCGCGCACGAGCTTCGGTGCGGGATGCATGACGTCGCGGGCGATGAGCGATCGCAGGTCGCTGCCTTGTTCGATCAAACGCCGCAGGTCGCCGTCGGTGAAGATGCCGATGGCGCGACCGGCGTCGTCGCTGATGGCGGTGAAGCCCAGGCCCTTGCCCGTCATCTCGCGCAGCAAGGCCGTGAAGCTGGCATCCGGCGCCACGCGCGGCACCGCGTCGCCGCTGCGCATCAGGTCGCGCACGTGCATCAAGAGCTTGCGGCCCAGGCTGCCGCCGGGATGTGAGCGCGCGAAGTCGTCTTCGCGGAAACCGCGCGCGTCGAGCAGCGCCACGGCCAGCGCATCGCCCAGCGCCATCTGCGCCGTGGTGCTGGCGGTGGGCGCCAGGTTCAAGGGGCAGGCTTCCTGGTCGACGGCGCTGCTGATGACGATGTCGGCGTGGCGCGCCAGGCTCGAATCGGCCTGGCCGGTCATGGCCACCAGGCGCACGCCGATGCGGCGAATCGCCGGCAGGATGGCCGCGAGCTCGTCGCTCTCGCCGCTGTTGCTGATGGCCAGCACCACGTCACCTGCCATCAGCATGCCCAGGTCGCCATGGCTGGCCTCGGCCGGGTGCACGAAAAACGCCGGTGTGCCGGTGGAGGCAAGCGTCGCGGCGATCTTGCGCCCGACATGCCCGCTCTTGCCCATGCCCATCACCACCACCCGGCCCTGGCCGTCGAGCATGGCCTTGACGGCGGCCGCAAAACCGTCGCCCTGTCGCGCCGCCAGCCCAAGCAGCGCACGCGCTTCGATCTCGAACGTCTGTGCCGCCAGGGCCAAGGCACGTGCGGCGTCGAAGGGTTCTGAAGCGCTCAAGTTGCCCATGCCTCGAATACGATGAGGCATTCTAGGCAGCCATGGCCAGCACCCTCGAACTCGTCTTGCTCTACCTGGTCGCCGCGGTGCTCGGCGTGGTCGCCTGCCGCGCGCTGAAACTGCCGCCGATGCTGGGCTACCTGGTGGTCGGCGTGCTCATCGGGCCGAACGCGCTGGCGCTGGCCAAAGACAACGCCGGCGTGCGCTACCTGGCCGAGTTCGGCGTCGTGTTCCTGATGTTCGTCATCGGGCTCGAGTTCAACCTGCCCAAGCTGCGCAGCATGCGCACCCTGGTCTTCGGCCTGGGCTTTTCACAGGTGCTGCTGACAATAGCCGGCACGCTGGCGGGCCACGCGCTGCTGGTCTGGGGCTGGCAGAGTTTCAGCGGTCAGCCCTGGCAAATGGGCTGGCGCGGTGCGGTGGTGCTGGGCGGCGCGATGGCGATGTCGTCCACCGCCATCGTCGTCAAGCTGATGGCCGAGCGGCTCGAACTGGAGAGCGAACATGGCCGCCGTGTACTGGGCATCCTGCTGTTCCAGGATCTCGCCGTCGTGCCGCTGCTGGTGCTGATCCCGGCCCTGAACGAAAGCGGCGGCGAGTTGGTGCGCTCGCTAGGCATTGCGCTGCTCAAGGCCGGCGCCTTGCTGACCTTGCTGCTCGTTGGCGGCCAGCGCGTGATGCGCTGGTGGCTAACGCTGGTGGCGCGCTACAAGAGCGAAGAGCTGTTCATGCTCAACCTGCTGCTGGTGACGCTGGGTCTGGCCTGGCTCACCGAAGAGGCCGGCTTGTCGCTTGCGCTTGGCGCTTTTGTCGCCGGCATGCTGGTGGCCGAGACCGAATACAAGCACCAGGTCGAAACCGACATCCGGCCGTTTCACGACGTGCTGCTGGGCCTGTTCTTCATCACCATCGGCATGAAGCTCGACTGGCGGCCGGTCATCGAACAGTGGCCATTGGTGTTGATGCTCACCTGCGCGCCGGTGTTGGCCAAGTCGGCTTTGATCGCGCTGTTGGCACGCGCCTTCCACGCGGCGCCCGGCGTGGCCGTGCGCACCGGGCTGTACCTGGCGCAGGCCGGCGAGTTCGGCTTCGTGCTGTTGACGCTGGGGGCCGAGAACGCGCTTGTTGCGCCGGAGTGGCTGAGCCCGATCCTGGCCAGCATGGTGCTGTCGATGCTGGCCACGCCTTTCCTCGTGATGTACAGCAACCAACTCGTCATGCGCCTGGTCAGCAGCGACTGGATGATGCAGTCGCTGCAACTCACGACCATCGCGCGCAAGGCTATCGGCGCCGAGAAGCACGTGATCATCTGCGGCTACGGCCGCAGCGGCCAGAACCTGGCCAGCATGCTCGAGACGCAACTCATCCCCTACATGGCGCTGGATCTGGACCCCGACCGCGTGCGCCAGGCCGCGGCCGCCGGCCAGAGCGTGGTCTTCGGCGACGCGGCGCGGCTGCAAAGTCTGATGGCGGCCGGCCTGGCGCGAGCGCACGCGGTGGTGGTGAGCTACCCCGACACGCCTTCCGCGCTGAAGATCCTGCGCCTGGTGCGCGAACACGCGCCGACGGTGCCGGTGATCGTGCGCACCATCGACGATGCCGACCTGGAAGTGTTGCGCGCCGCCGGCGCCACCGAGGTCGTGCCCGAGGCCATCGAAGGCAAGTTGATGCTGGCCAGCCACGCGCTGGCCTTGTTGGGCGTGGCCATGCGCAAGGTCATCCGGCTGACGCGCGACGCCCGCGACGCACGCTATGGCTTGCTGCGTGGCTACTTTCATGGCGCCGACGACGACACCGTCGAAGAGCTGCAGCAGGCGAGGCTGCAAAGCGTCACGCTGCCGCCAGCCACGGTGCATGCAGGTAAAAAGTTAGCAGCACTGGCGCTGCATGCCGTGGGCGTGAAGGTGGCCACGATTCGGCGCAGCTCGGGGACGGTCATCAAACCGGACGAAACCATGTTGCTCGCGGCCGGCGATACGCTGGTGCTATCTGGGCTGCCCGAAGCGCTGGCCCTGGCCGAGACCAAACTGCTTAAAGGTTGAGCCGCACGCGCTGGCGGCAGGCCCTCACTTGCCGATGCAGAAATGGCTGAATATTTCACCCAGCAGCACGTCGGCCGACATGCGCCCGGTGATCGATCCAAGGGCGTCATGCGCCAGGCGTAGCTCTTCAGCCAACAGCTCAAGCGCACTGTCTCGTTGCGCTGCGTGCTGCTCAGCCGCATCGAGGTGCATCTGGGCCTGGCGCAGTGCCTGAACATGCCGGCTGCGGGCGATGAACAGGCCTTCCGGCGCGGCTTGCCAGCCGGCTCGTTCGAGCAAAGCATCGCGCAGGCTGTCCAGCCCCGCGCCGGTGCGTGCCGAGAGGCGAAGCGCGTCCATGCCGGGGGGCATGGGTGAAGGCGCCGGCCACGGCGCCGCGTCGCACTTGTTGTAGACCTCGAGCAGGCGCTGGCTGTCAATGCCCTTGCTCGTGAGCTCGTTCCGGATCGCCGCATCCGCCGCGTCGTAGTCCGCCTGGCCCATGCGCGTGATGTCGCGCAGCAAGATCACCGTGTCGGCCTGCGTGATCGCCTGCCAGCTGCGCGCGATGCCGATGCGTTCGATCGCGTCTTGCGCGGCCGTCTCGCCGCGCAGGCCGGCGGTGTCGGTGATGTGCAGCGGCACGCCGTGGATCTGGATCGTCTCGCTGATGCGGTCGCGCGTGGTGCCGGCGATCGGCGTCACGATCGCCAGCTCGGCGCCGGCCAGCGCATTCAGCAGCGAGCTCTTGCCGACGTTGGGCTGCCCTGCCAACACCACGCGCAGGCCTTCGCGCAGCAAGGCGCCCTGCCGCGCTCGCACCAGCACGCCATCCAGCTTGGCGCGAATGGCTTCCAGTTGACGGCGCGCACCGGCGCGTTCCAGGAAGTCGATCTCTTCCTCGGGGAAATCGAGCGTGGCTTCAACCAGCACACGCAAGCGAACGATGCTTTCGCTCAGGTTGCCGATTTCGCTTGAGAAGGCGCCCGCCAACGAGCGTGAGGCCGAGCGCGCCGCGGCCTCGGTGCTGGCGTCGATGAGGTCAGCCACGGCTTCGGCCTGGGCCAGGTCGAGCTTGTCGTTGAGGAACGCGCGCTCGGTGAATTCACCGGGCTCGGCCAGGCGCAAGCCCAACGTTGCGCCAGCTTGCAGGCAACGCGCCAGCAGCAACTGCAAGACCACCGGCCCGCCGTGTGCCTGCAGCTCCAGCACGTCTTCGCCGGTGTAGGAATGTGGCGCTGGAAAGTACAGCGCCAGGCCCTGGTCGATGGCCTGGCCTTGTGCGTCCAGGAAGGGGCCGTAGCGTGCCAGGCGCGACGTGAGCTCGCGGCCGCACAACGCGTCAATCAAGCTGGCGAGATTGCGCCCTGAAGCGCGCACGATGCCCACAGCGCCGCGGCCAGGCGCCGTGGCAATGGCCACGATGGGGTCGTGATACCGGCCCAGATCCGGCCGCGCGGTGGCGTCAGGTTCGGCGTCGGGCGGGGAAGCGCGCATCGTTGTCGAATTGTCGCGCGCTGCGGTGTTTGGCGCGGGTGGAGAGTCGCACAAGTCACTGTACGGGCCTGTGCGCGGAGCTCCTGAGCCGATGTGTTTCACCGGGTCGCCCGCATGACTGCATGGTCGGCATGCGCGGCCTCGGACTCAACCCCCAGTTCGAGGGTAAGCAGTGCAGCATCGTGACCTTGTTGGCGCGCGCTGCTCGAGGAACAGCTGCTTACGCGACCTACTTGCCCAGCACGCCCAGGCGCTTGTTGATGAACCACTGCTGCGCGATCGACAGGAGGTTGTTGGTCAGCCAGTAAAGCACCAGGCCGGCCGGGAAGAAGAAGAACATCACGCCGAACGCCAGCGGCATGATCCACATCATCTTGGCCTGCATCGGGTCGGGTGGCGTCGGGTTCAGCCACACCTGAAAGAGCGACGACACGGTCATCAACACCGGCAGCACGAACCACGGATCTTTGGCGGCGAGGTCGGTGATCCAGCCGATCCACGGCGCGTTGCGCATCTCCACGCTGGACAGCAGCACCCAGTACAGCGCGATGAAAAACGGCATCTGCACGAAGATGGGCAGGCAGCCACCGAGCGGGTTGACCTTCTCTTCGCGGTAGATGCGCATCATCTCCTGCTGCATCTGCTGCGGGTTGTCCTTCATCCGCTCGCGCATCTCCATCACCTTGGGGTTGATGGCCTTCATCTTGGCCATCGACTTGTAGGCGCTGGCGTTGAGCCAGTAGAACGCGATCTTCAGCAGCACCACCAACGCGACGATGGCCCAACCCCAGTTGCCGAGCACGCCTTGCAGCTTGTCGAGCAGCCAGAACAGCGGCTTGGCCAGCAGGTGGAAGTAGCCGTAGTCCTTGACCAGCTCCAGCCCCGGCGCCAGCGCAGCCAGCTTGTTCTCTTCCTGCGGGCCCGCCAGCAGCGTGGCCTCGTGCACCTTGCTCGTGCCGGGCGCCACGTCGCCCAACGGCGTCACCAAGGCGATGGCATACAAGTTGTCGCCGACCCTGGCCGTGCGGAACTCACGCTTGGCGTTGTCGGGCAGCAGCCAGGCCGAGGCGAAGTAGTGCTGCACGATGGCAATCCAGCCGTTGTCGGCGGTCTTGTCGTGGTCGGCCTTGCCCTTGTCGATGTCCTTGAACTCGACTTTGCTGAACTTGGCGGCATCGGTGTAGATCGCCGGCCCGGTGAAGGTGAAATAAAACGACGACTCGCCTTCGGGCGGATTGCCGTCGCGCGTGAGCTGCAGGTACAGCTCGGGTGCCACCGCGGTCGCGCCATCGTTGAAAAATTCGTGCTTGACGGCGACGGTGTACTGGCCGCGCTTGAAGTTGTAGGTCTTGACCAGGCGGCGGCCGTCGACCGCGGCAGACTCGAACCGGATGCTCAGCTGGTCGGTGCCAGGCGCCATCACGCGCTCACCTGGGGCCACCGTCATCAGCGTGTGGTGATTGGGCAGCGACACACCCGGCTGCTTGGTCACAAGGCCGGTTTCGGCCTTGTACAGCCGCTTCGCGCTTTGATCGAACAGCACGACGTTGCGGCTGGGATCGGCCTGGTCGACGAACTTCAACAGCTCCAGCCGCACCAGTGTGCCGCCGGCGCTGTCGAATGTCGCCTTGACCTGATCCGTGGTGAGCGTGACTTGCTCGCTACGCGTTGCGGCCGAGGCTGCCTGGGCAGGGGCCGGCAAGGTCGCGCCGCCGGCAACTGCGGTGGCTGATGCAGCACTCGGCGCCGGTACACCGCCTGCCGCGGCCGTGGTGCCCGAGTTGGGAGCCGGTGTGGTGGTGGAGGGCGCCGACGCGCCGGCGGCAGCGCGTTGCGGCCCGAAGATGGACGGATGCCCGGTGTGTTTGTTCCACGCGTCCCACAGCAGCACGAGCGACATGGTGAAGACGACCCAGAGCAGGGTGCGGCGGATATCGGTCATGGGAGCTTTCGGATCGAGGTGGCGTCGGGCTCGGTGCATGTCAGGCCAAGCCAACTGAAGATTCGGGCGTCGCGCGGCGGCACCGGGTCAAGCCCGCCGTGGCACCAGGGGTGGCAGCGCAACAGACGCCTTGTCGTCAAGGCCGCGCCGCGCCACGCGCCGAAGCGCTGCAGCGCCGTCAACGCATAGGCCGAGCAACTTGGCTCGAAGCGACAGCTGTTGCCAAGCCAGGCTTTGAAGAAGAGGCGGTAGCCTTGCACGAGGCCTAGCAAGGCGCGCTGCGGCGCCAGATAAAGCGCCAGATGAAGCGCACGTTGCAACACCAGGCGGACGTTGGCGACGATGGCAGACCTCATGGCTTGGCCGTGCTCCGCCCGTCAGCCGGCGGCGCGCGAGAAGAGCTGCTGCAACTCCTCTTGCGCCGCATCGCGCAGCCTCGTCGAGGACGCCGACACGTACTGCCTGGCCACGAATGGGGTGCGCAATCGCACCAGCCACAGGCCCGGAACGAGCTTGCTTTCATGGCCAGCCATGGCCGCTCGGATCTGCCGTTTGAGCAGGTTGCGCGTCACTGAACGGCGCGCGTGGCGCTTTGGAATGACACAGCCCAGCCAATGCCGCAAAAGCATGTTATCCACAGCCCCTGCAGGTTCGCACAAGCAGCTTGTGGATAACTCTTCCCGATCGGCCACGTTTGGCTTCATTACAGCTCGCGTTGGCGAGCCCATGACGTGATGCACGGCGAAGTGAGTGCTTCGTGAGCGCGGGTTCGTCGCCAGCACGCGTTCGAAATCGGCCGTGTGCACAAGGCGGCCGATCATGGCGGCTGTTGCGCCTAGACGGCCAAGCGCTTGCGGCCTTTGGCGCGCCGCGCGTTGATGACCGCACGGCCACCACGGGTCTTCATGCGCACGAGAAAACCGTGGGTGCGGGCGCGGCGGATCTTCGAAGGTTGGTAGGTGCGCTTCATGGCTATTGCTGCAGTTCCTGCAGTTCCTGTCGTCTGGTGGGTCCGATGCGTGCGGGTGAACGCAAGGTGTCAGCGAGATCAGCCAATACTGTCGCGTGCGCGCATCCGGGAAACCCACGATTACAGCAAAAAACGCCTTTACGGTCAAACACTTGCACCACAGGCCGCGCATTTGCGCGGCATCACAACGGGATTGACGTTGGCGCCGATTATGTGGATAACTACCTTCCCGCCTCGCCCCGGGACCCCGCGTTGGGCGCTTGCGACCCGTAGATCTCCACAATATGACGACCGACCTTTGGCAGGCCGGCTGCGTGCGTCTTGCCGCCGAACTGCCTGAACACCAATTCAACACCTGGATTCGCCCCTTGCCGGGTGCCAAGGTTAGTGCTGACTCGCCGGAGGCCGTCGTGTTGTCGGTGCTGGTGCCAAACCGCTTCAAGCTCGACTGGATTCGCTCCCAGTACGCCGGCCGCATTGAAGCCGTGCTGTCCGAGCTTGCCGGCAAGCCGGTACGGCTTGAACTTGCCCTGGCGCCGCGGGATCTGAGCCCGCGCCACGGTGGTAGCGCTTCGGTGCAGGCCACATCCGCGCTGCCGGGGCTTCGTGGGCCGGCCGGCCTGCAGCATGTCCAGCAAGATGCAGCAGCCCTGGCCATGAGCGTCATCGACGCCGCGCAAGCCGCGGCCGCACAGTCCAGCGGCAGTTTTCCGGCACTGGCGCCGAGTGCCACGCGGCACAAGCTCAACCAGGCGCTGACCTTCGACACCCTCGTGCCCGG
Source organism: Rubrivivax sp. (assembly GCA_031365825.1). Lineage (GTDB taxonomy): Bacteria > Pseudomonadota > Gammaproteobacteria > Burkholderiales > Burkholderiaceae_C > Rubrivivax. Next base: position 14,967 of record JANLYV010000413.1, read on the forward strand.
GCGCGCCAACCAGATGGCGCGCACCGCTGCACTGCATGTCGCCGGCGCGCCTGGCGCCATGTACAACCCGCTCTTCATCTACGGCGGCGTGGGCCTGGGCAAGACCCATCTCGTACACGCCGTGGGCAACGCGCTCTTGAAAGACAAACCCGACGCGCGCGTGCTGTACCTGCACGCCGAGCAGTTCATCAGCGACGTGGTGAAGAACTACCAGCGCAAGACCTTCGACGAGCTCAAGGCCAAATACCACTCGCTCGACCTGCTGCTCATCGACGACGTGCAGTTCTTCGCCGGCAAGGAGCGCACGCAGGAAGAGTTCTTCAACGCCTTTGAAGCGCTGCTGGCCAAACGCGCGCACATCATCATGACCAGCGACACCTACCCCAAGGGCCTGGTCGACATCGACGAACGTCTCAAAAGCCGCTTTGACGCCGGCCTGGCCGTGGCCATCGAGCCGCCGGAGCTGGAAATGCGCGTCGCCATCCTCATCAAGAAGGCGCTGGCCGAAGGCACCGAGATGCCTGAAGACGTGGCCTTCTTCGTCGCCAAGAACGTGCGCGCCAATGTGCGCGAACTCGAAGGTGCGTTGCGCAAGGTGCTGGCCTACGCGCGCTTCAGCCAGAAGGACATTCACATTGCCCTGGCGCGCGAGGCGTTGCGCGACCTTCTTTCCATCCAGAACCGGCAGATCTCGGTCGAGAACATCCAGAAGACCGTGGCCGATTTTTACAAGATCAAGGTCGCCGACATGTACAGCAGGAAGCGCCCGGCATCGATTGCGCGGCCACGCCAGATTGCGATGTACCTGGCCAAGGACATGACCAAGAAGAGCCTGCCCGAGATCGGTGAGCTCTTCGGTGGCCGCGACCACACGACGGTATTGCACGCCGTGCGCAAGATCGGCGAAGAGCGGGGCCGCAACCCTGAGCTGAACCAGCAACTGCACGTGCTTGAGCAAACCCTGAAAGGCTGATGTCGCACGATCAACCGGCCCGCCGCAAACCCTGTGGACAATGTGCGAACGACATTTGCCTTGTCCACCGCTGCGGCCGATCCGGCCAAGTTGTTCATCCTGCGGGTACAGCGGCGCAAGGGCCTGGCCCACAGGGTTCGCCGCCACCTAAGGGACTGATCAAAAAGGCGAAAATAGCCTTGTCCCCAGGCCGGCCCGCCGCCTACTACGACTACCAAGTTTAAAAAGAGAGAAAGACATGATCGTTCTCAAGGCAGCCCAGGAGAAAGTTCTTGCCGCGCTGCAATCGGTTGCCGGCATCGTCGAGCGTCGCCACACCTTGCCCATCCTGGCCAACGTGTTGCTGCGCAAGAACGGCGATGCGGTGGAGTTCACCACCAGCGACCTCGAAATCCAGGTGCGCACCAGCGCCGAGCTCGGTGGCGATGCCGGTGCGCTCTCGACCACGGTCGGAGCGCGCAAGCTGATCGACATCCTGCGTGCCTTGCCTTCCGACCAACTCATCACACTCTCTTCGGCCCAGAACAAGCTCACGCTGCAGGCCGGCAAGAGCCGCTTCACGCTACAGACGCTGCCCAGCGAAGACTTTCCGCTGGTGAACGAAGCGGTCGACTTCGGGCCGGCGTTCAGCGTGCCGCAGAAGACCCTGCGTGACCTGCTGAACCAGGTGCACTTCGCGATGGCGGTGCACGACATCCGCTACTACCTCAACGGCATCCTCTTCATCGCCGAAGGCAAGACATTGACGCTGGTGGCCACCGATGGCCACCGTCTGGCGCTGGCGCAAAGTACGCTCGAAGCCGCCATGCCGAACAAGCAGGAAGTGATCCTGCCGCGCAAGACCGTGCTCGAATTGCAGCGCTTGCTTGCCGACGAAGAGACAGCGATCGAGATGCGCTTTGCCGGCAACCAGGCACGCTTCAACTTTTCGGGCATGGAGTTCGTCACCAAGCTGGTGGAGGGCAAGTTCCCCGACTACAACCGCGTCATCCCGAAGAACCACAAGTTCGCCCTGCTGGTGGGCCGCGCACCGCTGCTGGCCTGTCTGCAACGCGCCGCCATCCTCACCAGTGAAAAGTTCAAGGGCGTGCGCGTCAATGTCGAACCAGGCGTGCTGCGCATCGCCTCGAGCAATGCCGAGCAGGAAGAAGCCAAGGAAGAGCTCGAGGTGTCCTACGAAGGCGACGCCATCGAGATCGGCTTCAACGTCACCTACCTCATCGATGCCCTGGGCAACATGAACCAGGAGATGCTGAAGATGGAGTTGCAGGACGGCAGCGCCAGTGCGCTCATCACCTTGCCCGACCGCCCCGGCTTCAAGTACGTGGTGATGCCGATGCGCATCTAACGTCACCAAGCCACTGACAGCCGTCAGTCGACAAGGATCAAGCGGGCCGCGGCCCGCTTCAGCGTTTTGATGGGGCCAAGAACCCAGCCCCGAGCCAGCCAAAGAGACTCCATGACCGAAGCCGCACTCCCAAGACAACCGAGCAAGGACTCGTCAAGAGACAAGCCCGACGCCAAGACCGACGTTAAAAACGGCGTGACGCAGCGCGACATCCCCGGCGAAGAAGGTTTCGTGGCCAGCACCGGCAACGAGGCCTCGGCCGCCTATGGCGAAGGCAGCATCCAGATCCTCGAAGGCCTGGAGGCCGTCCGCAAGCGCCCGGGCATGTACATCGGCGACACCTCCGACGGCACCGGCCTGCACCACCTCGTGTTCGAGGTCGTCGACAACTCGATCGACGAAGCGCTGGCCGGCCATTGCGACGACATCCTCGTCACGATTCACAGCGACAACAGCATCAGCGTCATCGACAACGGCCGCGGCATTCCCACCGGCGTCAAGATGGACGACAAGCACGAACCCAAGCGCAGCGCGGCCGAGATCGCCCTGACCGAATTGCATGCCGGCGGCAAGTTCAACCAGAACAGCTACAAGGTCAGCGGTGGCCTGCACGGCGTGGGTGTGAGTTGTGTCAATGCGCTGTCGAAATGGCTGCGGTTGACGGTGCGCCGCGAGGGCCAGGTGCACTTCCTCGAGTTCAAACGCGGCTTCACGCAAGACCGTGTGCTCGAGTTGCGCGACGGTGCCGAAGTCAGCCCGATGAAGATCACCGGCGAGACCGAAAAGCGCGGCACCGAAGTGCACTTCCTGCCCGACGACCAGATCTTCAGCCAGATCGATTTTCACTACGACGTGGTGGCCAAACGGCTACGCGAACTCTCGTTCCTGAACAACGGTGTGAGGATCCGCCTCGTCGACGAGCGCAACGGCAAGGAAGACAACTTCGCGTTTGCCGGCGGCGTCAAAGGCTTCGTGGAGTTCATCAACCAGGGCAAGCAGCCACTGCACGCCAACATCTTCCACGCGGCGGGCGACAAGCTCAGCGACCAGGGCACCAACATCGGTGTCGAGGTGGCGATGCAGTGGAACGACAAGTACAACGAGAGCGTGCTGTGCTTCACCAACAACATTCCGCAGCGTGACGGCGGCACCCACCTCACCGGGCTGCGCGCGGCAATGACGCGCGTCATCAACAAGTACATCGACGACAACGAGCTGGCGAAGAAAGCCAAGGTCGAGATCGCCGGTGACGACATGCGCGAGGGCCTGGCCTGCGTCGTCAGCGTGAAGGTGCCCGAGCCGAAGTTTTCGAGCCAGAAGAAAGACAAGCTGGTGTCGAGCGAAGTGCGCGGCCCGGTCGAAGATATTGTGAGCAAACTGCTCACCGACTGGCTGCTCGAACACCCGGTCGACGCGAAGATGGTCTGCGGCAAGATCGTCGACGCTGCGCGTGCGCGCGAAGCGGCACGCAAGGCGCGCGAGATGACGCGCCGCAAAGGGGTGCTCGACGGCATGGGCCTGCCGG
>JANLYV010000419.1:0-2915 GCA_031365825.1 Rubrivivax sp.
CGCAGTCGGCATCGGCCGCACGCTCCTACGTGCTGGCTGAAGCCGACGTGGTGATGCTCGTCGGTGCGCGCCTGAACTGGCTCCTGTCGCACGGCAAAGGCAAGACCTGGGGAGCGGACAAGGGCACGAACAACAAGAGTCAGCAGTTCATCCAGATCGACATCGCGCCGACCGAGATCGACAGCAACGTGGCCATCGCCGCACCGCTGATCGGCGACATCGGCTCATGCGTAGCTGCCTTGTTAGCCGGCATGGGCAGCAACTGGGCCAAGCCGCCGGCGGACTGGACCGGCGGCATCAACGAGCGCAAGGACAAGAACCTGTCGAAGATGGCCGAGACGCTGGCCAAGAACCCTTCGCCGATGAACTTCCACAGTGCACTGGCGGCCATCCGCGACATCGTCAAGGCCAACCCCGAAGCCATCGTCGTCAACGAAGGCGCGAACACGCTGGACTTCACGCGCAGCATCGTCGACATGTACCTGCCGCGCAAACGGCTTGACGTGGGCACCTGGGGCATCATGGGCATAGGCATGGGTTTCGCCGTGGCGGCGGCAGTGACCACGGGCAAGCCGGTGATCGCCATCGAAGGCGACAGCGCCTTCGGCTTCAGTGGCATGGAAGTCGAAACCATCTGCCGCTACAACCTGCCGATCTGCGTGGTCGTCTTCAACAACAACGGCGTTTACCGCGGCACCGACGTGAACCCTTCGGGCAGTGCGGACGTGGCGCCGACGGTGTTCGTGAAGAACGCGCGCTACGACAAAATGATGGAAGCCTTCGGCGGTGTCGGCGTGCACGCCACGACCCCGGCCGAGCTGAGCAAGGCGCTGAATGAGGCCATCGCCTCGGGCAAGCCGACGCTGATCAACGCCGTCATCGACGAGACGGCAGGCACCGAAAGCGGCCGCATCACGATGCTGAACCCCACGACCGCGAAGAAGAAATAATCCGTTTCCCCCGATCCACGAAGGAGTAAAGACATGACCAAAGCCCTCGACGACATCAAGATCATCGACTTCACCCATGTGCAAGCCGGCCCGGCCTGCACGCAGATGCTGGCCTGGTTCGGCGCCGACGTGATCAAGGTCGAGCGCCCCGGCTCGGGCGACGTCACCCGCAGCCAGCTGCGCGACATCCCCAACGTCGACGCGCTGTACTTCACCCAGCTCAACAGCAACAAGCGTTCGTTGACGCTGGACACGAAGAAGCCCGAAGGCAAGGAAGTGCTGGAGAAGCTGATCCGCAAATGCGACGTGATGGTCGAGAACTTCGGCCCCGGCGCACTCGACCGCATGGGCTTCACCTGGGAGCGCATCCTCGAACTGAATCCGAAGATGATCCTGGCCTCGGTCAAGGGCTTCAGCGACGGACACCACTACGAAGATCTGAAGGTCTATGAAAACGTGGCGCAGTGCGCCGGCGGTGCGGCCTCGACCACCGGCTTCTGGGACGGCCCGCCGACGGTCAGCGCCGCGGCGCTTGGCGACAGCAACACCGGCATGCACCTGGCCATCGGCATCCTCACCGCGCTGCGCCAGCGTGACAAGACTGGCCGTGGCCAGAAGGTGGCCTGCTCGATGCAGGACGCGGTGCTGAACCTGTGCCGCGTCAAGCTGCGTGACCAGTTGCGCCTGGACCGCCTGGGTTACCTCGAAGAGTATCCGCAGTACCCGCACGGCAAATTCACCGATGTCGTGCCGCGTGGTGGCAACGCCGGCGGTGGTGGCCAGCCGGGCTGGGTGCTGAAGTGCAAGGGCTGGCAGACAGACCCCAACGCCTACATCTACTTCACCATTCAAGGCCAGGCCTGGGCGCCGATCTGCGACGCCATCGGCAAGCCCGAGTGGAAGGAAGACCCGGCCTACATGACGCCCAAGGCGCGCCAGCCGCACATCACCGCCATCTTCGCCACCATCGAAGAGTGGCTGCAGGACAAGACCAAGTTCGAAGCGGTGGACATCCTGCGCAAGTTCGACATTCCTTGCGCACCCGTGATGTCGATGAAAGAGCTCGCCAACGACCCTTCGCTGCGCGCCAGCGGCACCATCACCGAAGTGCAGCACAAAGAGCGCGGCCCCTACCTCACGGTGGGCAGCCCGATCAAGTTCAGCGACATGAAGGTGGAAATCACCGGCGCGCCGCTGTTGGGTGAGCACACCGACGAAGTGCTGGCCGAGCTCGGTTACAGCAGCGACAAGATCGCGGCGATGCACACGTCCAAGGCGGTCTGAGCCGCTGCACCTTTGATGAACCCGCGCCGGAGGCCGTGATGCCACTCGAAGTGAATCTGCAGCAACTGGTCACCGGCGCGGCCGACGCCATCATGGTCTGTGATGCTGGCGGCGCCATCGTGCTGTGGAACAAGGCCTGCGAGCGCATCTTCGGCTTCACCGAGGCCGAGACGCTGGGCCAGTCGATGGACATGATCATCCCGATGCGCCAGCGTGCGCGCCATTGGGAGGGTTACCACAAGACCATGGCCACGGCCATCACCAAGTACGGCGCCGACCTGCTGCGTGTGCCTGCCTTGCACAAGGACGGGCACACGCTGTCGATCGCCTTCACGGTGTCGATGCTCTTCGGCGACGATGGCAAGGTCAGCAGCATCGCGGCCATCGTGCGCGACGAGAGCGCGCGTTTCGCCGACGACCGAAAGATGCGCGCGCGTGTCAGCGAGCTTGAAGCGTTAGTGGCTGCTTCTGTTTCTTCGGCTGCGGGCAAGGCAAGTGGCGGATAAGGACAGTGGATAAAGCTCTCAGCGGCGTCCGCATCCTCGATTTCACGCACGTTCAATCAGGCCCGACCTGCACCCAGCTGCTGGCCTGGTTCGGCGCCGACGTGATCAAGGTCGAGCGCGCCGGCGAAGGCGACGCCACGCGCGGCCAGCTGCGCGACATCCCCGATGTCGACAG
>JANLYV010000423.1:0-1637 GCA_031365825.1 Rubrivivax sp.
CTTGGGGAAACAGCTGCCGCCGTAACCGGCACCGGCATAGAGAAAGTGCGTGCCGATGCGCGAATCACTGCCTATGCCTTTGCGCACCTGTTCGATGTCAGCGCCCACCTTCTCGGCCAACAGCGCCAGTTCATTCATGAAACTGATGCGCGTAGCGAGCATGGCGTTGGCAGCGTACTTGGTGAACTCGGCGCTGCGCACGTCCATCAGCTGCAGCCGGTCGTGGTTGCGCATGAACGGCGTGTACAGCGCGCGCATCAAGAGCACGGCACGTTCGTCGTCGGCGCCGACGATGATGCGATCCGGGCGCATGCAGTCCTCGACTGCCGAGCCTTCCTTCAGGAATTCGGGGTTGGAGACGACGGCGAATTCCATCACCAGGCCACGCGCCGCCAGCGCCGCGGTCACCGCCTCGCGTACGCGGTCGGCGGTGCCCACGGGCACGGTGCTCTTGTCGACGATGACCTTGTAGTCGGTCATGTGGTGGCCGATATTGGTCGCCGCGGCGACCACGTATTGCAGGTCGGCCGAACCGTCTTCGTCGGGCGGTGTGCCGACACCGATGAACTGCATCGTGCCGTGGCCCACCGCCGCCGCCACGTCGGTGGTGAATTGCAGGCGCCCGGCGGCGGCGTTGCGCTGCACCAGGGCTTCCAGGCCGGCCTCGTGGATCGGGATCTCGCCGCGCTTGAGGACGGCGATCTTGCGCTCGTCGATGTCCAGGCACACCACGTGGTTGCCCATCTCGGCCAGGCAGGCACCGGTGACCAGACCCACATAGCCGGTGCCGATGACGGTGACTTTCAATTCAGATTTCCCCGCGTGTTCAATTCAAGAGGCGCGAGGCGTCCACATCGAGCTTGGCCAGCGCGCTGCGCGTGGCGCGCACCGTCAGCGCTTCGTCTTGCGCCGGCAGCATCAGGCCGGCCTGCAGGAACGAGGCCAGGCGTTGCTGCTGGAACAGCACGCAGCGGCCCTGCGCGCTGACAAAGAGTGAGAGCTGTTTGCGCAGACCATGCCAGGCCAGCTGCATGGCCTCGTTGCGGTTGCGGTAGTCAAGCATGTACCAGCTGCCGACCTGCAATTCGCGCGCCCAGGCGACCATCGCCGGCGTGGGCATCGAGCCGCCGTCGAGCACGACTTCGAGGTCGCCACTTTCGTGGCCCGAAAGGTCGAGCACCATGGACTCGTCGATCTGCACTTCGGCTGCTTCCGGCAAGAGCTCTTCCAGCGTTTCCAGCCGCTGCATCAGCTCGGTCAGGCGGTCGTCGGGAATCACCGCGGCCTTGGCGGTGAAGGCGGCGGCGAGCGAGTTGTTCAGCTGCTGGATGTGCTCGTCCTGGCGGGCGGCGTCCATGCCCGCGGCGAGCATGCCTTCGCGCAAGGCCTTGAGCAGCGGCGGCAGGCGGCGGATGACCTCGCCGCGTTCTTCACGCGTGACCTGGGCGCGGGCCGACCTGTTGAGGTCGGCCGCGGCGCGCTTCATGCGCTTGGTGTGGTTCTCCTGCGCGCCGTAGCGGATGGCGGTGGTGGCCAGCACATCGGCCCAGACGTGAAACAGGAACTGGCGCACGCCTTCCTGCACCGGCACCTCATTGAGCATGCGACGCAGCTCGATGGTGTACTGGATCGCCAGC
>JANLYV010000436.1:0-5328 GCA_031365825.1 Rubrivivax sp.
CTGCAGCAGGGCCGCATCGTCGAACAAGGCGAGCCTGGTGCGATGTTCAGCCGGCCGCAGCACCCGTACACGCGGCGCCTGCTCGCCGCCTTGCCCGGTAGCGGCGCTGGCTTGTTGGCAACCCCCATCAAACAGGAGATCACACCATGACCGCGCTGAACGAATGGAGTGCCGCCGAGCTGGGTGCGGCCTACGCCGCACGCAGCCTCTCGCCGGTGGAGGTGGCACGCGCCACCATCGCGCACATCGAAGCACATGAGCCGCAACTGTGCGCGATGTACGCCTTCGACCCCGAAGGCGCGCTGGGGATGGCCCGTGCCTCCGAAGCGCGATGGATGAAAGGCGCGTCGCTGTCGGCCATCGACGGCGTGCCCGTCACCATCAAGGAGAACATCGCCACACGCGGCGTGCCGGTGCCGATGGGCACGGCGGCGGCGGTGCTCACGCCCGCACCCGAAGACTCACCGCCGGCCGCGCGTTTGCGCGAAGCCGGCGCCGTGTTCCTGGGCAAGACGACGATGCCCGACTTCGGCATGTTGTCCTCGGGCCTGTCGAGCTTTCACAAGCTCGCGCGCAACCCCTGGGACCTGAACAAGAACCCCGGCGGCAGCAGTGCCGGCGCCGGGGCTGCCGCCGCAGCCGGCTATGGCCCGCTGCACATCGGCACCGACATCGGCGGCTCGGTGCGCCTGCCCGCAGGCTGGTGCGGCATCTTCGGCCTCAAACCCAGCCTGGGCCGCATCCCCATCAAGCCGCCCTACTACGGCCGCGTCGCCGGGCCGATGACGCGCACGGTGCGCGACGCAGCGTTGCTGATGCAGCAGCTCACCAAACCCGACTGGCGCGATTCGATGAGCCTGCCGCCCGCAGCGATCGACTGGACTGCGCTGGACATCGACGTTAGCAAGCTGAAGGTCGGCCTGCTGCTCGACGCCGGCTGGGGCGAGGCGGTCGACCCCGAAGTGCTGGCCGTCATCGAAGCCGCGGCCAAGGCCTTCGCTGCAGCAGGTGCCCGCGTCGAGGCTATGCCGCCCTTCATCACACGCGACATGGCCGACGGCATCGACCGCTTTTTCCGCACACGTTCTTGGCTGGACATTGCCGCGCTGCCCGAAGAGCGCCGCGCCAAGGTGTTGCCCTACATCCGCGAATGGGTGGCCAGCGGCGCGGGTTACAGCGGCGCCCAGGTGTTCCATGCGTTCAGCCAGATCGGTGTCATGCGCGAGGCCGCGATCAACGCCTGCCAGCCGTATGACTTCGTGCTCTCACCCGTGGCGCCGATGGTGGCTTTCGCCGCCGAGTGGCCCGGCCCGACGAATGACCCGCAGCGCCCGTTCGAGCACATCGCCTTCACGCTAACGTACAACATGAGTGAACAGCCAGCGGCCAGTGTCAACGCTGGCTACAACAGCGCGGGCTTGCCGATCGGCTTGCAGATCATTGGCCGTCGCTTTGACGATCTCGGCGTGATGCGCCTGGCGTCGGCCTGGGAGCAGATTCGGCCGGCACAGCGGCGCTGGCCGATGCCGGGCCGTTGATGGCTTTTGTGCCGCCGCAGGCGGCGGGCGGCTCTTCGGCGTCCCGCCTGATCGCCAGGGCAAGAGCAAGACTCAGTCAGCTTGACCCACCGCCAGCGCTGCGGCGGCCTCGTCGTCCAGGCCTCGACCCTCTGCGGCCAGGGCGGCGGCAGCGTCGGCACCCAGGTGGGCCTGCACCAGCGCCGTGACACGGTCCAACACGGCCTGTTCTTCCGAGGTGTCTTTGCGCACGGCCCGCAGCCGGTTCACGTAGCCGAGCAGACGGCCGGCCGCTTCAAAGCGCTGCTGTGCCGCCACCATCCCCATGATCACCTGCCAGGCCACACCGGTGCCGAAGCGGCGGTCCGCGGCCAGCAACCGGGGCACCAGCGCCCGTGCCTCGGCGAACGCGCTCAAGCGCACCAGCGCCTCGGCCAGCACGTGCAAGGCCCAAGGCAGGTTGCCGTTGTCGTCGCTCCCCGCGTGGTCGATGCGCTGCAGCAGCGCGTGGCCGCGCTCGGCGGCCTCGGCATGTCGGCCAAGCTCGACCAGCGCCGCGCAGACGTTGGTCTCGGCCGCCTGCGCCATGTCGATCCAGCCCTGTTCGCGCGCCAGCCGCAGTTCCTGCTCGCGGCAAGCCAGCAGCGCGCGGTGGTCGCCGCGCAAGCGTGCCGCTTCGGCCAGGGCCCCGTGCACACGCTGCTCGGCCCGCGGCGAGGCCACGCCCGCCAGCGCCGACTGCTGCAATTCGGTGCAGGCTTGATCGAGCTCGGCCCCCGGCTCGGTGATCGCGCGCACCCAGTGCCCCAGCGCCGCCTGCAACTCAGCCGGGTCGCCAAGCTGCCGCCACAGCGACACGGCCTGCTTCGCGGCGGGCCTGGCGGCCCGGTCCCGGCGCACGACGAGCACGTAAGCCAGCATCGACCACCAGCTCGCCTGCGTCTGCAGCGGCAAGGCCTGCCCCGGCGCTTGTTGCATGCGGGGCTGCAGCGACAGCATCCAGTCTGTGACCTCCTGGCGCCAGATGGTGAAGCCGATCATCTGGGCCACGCGGGCGCTGAGCTGCGCCGCCACGGCCAGATCGTGCTCCCGGCTCCACAGGAAGGCCTCGCGCGCGTTTTCCATCTCGGCCAGGCGCTGTGCTTCCGAACCGCCGCCCGTGAACAGCGCCAGCACCGCCGCCGCGTGACGCCGGCGCAGCGAGTGGTTCTCGTCCGGGGCACCCTGGCCCGGCGACGCGAGTTTCTCGAGCGCATAAGCGCGCATCGTCTCCAGCAGCCGGTAGCGCGGCGGGTCCTCATGGTGGTCGTTGTCGTTGACGCTGACGCTGACCAGCGATCTCTCGACCAGCGAGGCCAGGCCGTCGACCACGTCCCAGCGCCCCAGGTGTTCGTCGTTGGTGAGCGTCACCGCCAGGTCCAGGGTGAAGCCGCCGGCAAACACGGCCAGGGCGCGGAAGAGCCGCTGATCCTGCGCGTCCAGCAGCCCATGGCTCCAGTCCAGCGCGTCGTGCAAGCTGCGGTGACGCGCCGGGGAATCGCGGCGGCCACGAGACAGCAGCGCAAAGCGCTCAGTCAGTGCGTCGTGCACGGCCCGCAGGCCCATCAGCGGCACGCGCGCGGCGGCCATCTCCAGCGCCAGCGGCAGGCCATCCAGCTGCCGGCACAGTGCGCTCAGCAGGGGCAAGGCCCCGGGCGTGACCTCGAAGCGACGGTCCGCCGCGGCAATGCGTTCGACCAGCAGGGCCAGTGCGCCTTCCTGGGCATCCGCACCGTCCTCCACCTGCAGCGGTTCCAGGCGCAGCACGTGTTCACCGCTCACGGTCAGCGGCAGTTGGCTCGTGACCAGCAGCTGCAGCCGCGGCGCGGCATGCAGTAACAATGCCAGTTCGACGCAGTGTTCAATCAGGTGTTCGGCGTTGTCCAGCACCAGCAGCAGCGGCTCGTCCGGCGGCAGCAAGCGCAGCAACTGCACCGCCGGGTCGCCTTCGCCCAACTGCACACCCAGCGCACGGGCGATGGCGCCCGCCACCTGGCCGCCCTGCGTCAATGGGGCCAGGTCGACCCAGGCACTGCGCCCACACCACCGGGCCAGCGCCACACGCGCCAGGCTGCTCTTGCCTACGCCGGCTGTGCCAACCAGCGTGACGCAGCCACTGGGGTCGCGCAGCACGGCCTCCAGGCGGGCGAGATCGGCATCGCGGCCGAACAGGCGCTGCGGCAACGCGGACCCTGGCGCGGGCACAGGCGCAGGCGCGGCCGCCTCCGGCTCGGCTTGCATAACCACGCTCAGGCGGTAGCCGCGCCCGGGCACCGTGGCGATGGCGTCTTCGCTCAGCAGCCGGCGCAGCGTGTTGATCTGCACGCGCAGGTTGTTTTCTTCGACGACCAGCCCTGGCCAGACGATGTCCAGCAAGTCGCCCTTGGTCAGCAGCTCGGACGGGCGGGCGGCCAGCGCCATCAGCAGGTCCAGCGCACGGCCGCCCAGCGCGGCGGGCCGGCCATCCACCAGCAACCGGTACTCCGCCGGCCGCAGTTCGAAGCGGCCGCCGGGCCCGAAGCGCAGCGGTTGGGTAGGTGCGTGGATGCGTGCGGTGCTTGGCAACCCGGTCTCTTAGGCGGCCCGGCGGGGGCCCCGGACATGAAGCTTAAGGCCGCCGCTGCCGCCCCGCGGCCGCAGGTTTAACAACATTGAATACCCGCTGAAGGACTTCTGCGTCAAGGATGCGCAGACTTCATCCCATCGCAACCGCCCACATCCCCAAGGAGCCCGACATGACCGAACCCGAAGTCTCCGTACCTGCCGTGATGCGCAACTACCACGAGGTCTTGCGCAACGACCTGTCCAGGGTGCTGACCCCCCTGGCCGAAGCCGGCGACCTGGCCGGCTTCTCGGCAGCGTGGAAGGCCTACACCGCCGCGATTGCCGTGCACGCGGCCATGGAAGACGGCGTGGAAGGCGCGGGCGGCGGCAGCGCGGCCATGCTGGACCACCACTTCGACGGTGCTGCCGGCGCGGCGATGTTCAAGAGCGAGCATGTGGATGAACACGCCATGCAGGCTGCCGTGACCCACGCCCTGCGCGGGGGCGCGGCGGTCGTGCGCACCGCCTTCGCGGCCTATCGCGTCTTCGCCGAGGTGCACCTCAAGCACGAGGAGGACATCATGATGCCTCTGGTGGCCCGCCTGCCGGCACCCAAGGCACCGCTGTTCGCGAACTGGTGCCTGAGCGCCGGCATCGCCCATGGCGGCTTCGAGCACTTCGTGGCCCATGGCGTGCAGTCGCTGGCCGCCTACGGCAGTGCCAAGAACACGCCGGCGGGCGCCACGCGCGTATTCGTGCATGCGCTGAAGACGATTTGCACGCCGGCGCAATGGGCGCACTATCTGCCCGTGGCCCGCCACGCGGCGCCGCCGGCGCTCTGGGCGGCCGTGGTGGCCGAAGTACCCAGCCTGGAGCCCACGGCCGAGATGGCCACCTGAACCCACCCCACTCACCACACCCCCACCACCCGGAGCCTCACCATGTCACTGCGCATCAACGACAACGCACCCGATTTCACCGCCCAGACGACCCAGGGCACTGTTCGGTTCCACGACTGGATCGGCGACCACTGGGCGATCCTGTTTTCGCACCCTAAGGACTTCACGCCGGTGTGCACCACCGAGCTCGGCTACATGGCCAAGATCGAGCCCGAGTTCACCAAGCGCAATGCCAAGCTGATCGGCCTCAGCGTCGACCCGGTGAGCAATCACGAGAAGTGGGCCGCCGACATCGAAGAGACGCAAGGCTACCTGCCCAAGTACCCGAT
>JANLYV010000455.1:0-2359 GCA_031365825.1 Rubrivivax sp.
CGCCTTCGATCTGGTTGATGACGCCGTCGGAATTCACCGCGATGCCGACATCGACCGCGATCGTCAGGCGTTGAACCCGCAGGCGCTCACCGGCATGGACCTGGGCGACGACGGCGCACCAGGCGCCTGCGCCCTTGTAGCGCGCGACTGCAATGCCGTGGCCGACACCTTCGCTCGCGGCGGCGTCATGCCTGCCGGTGTAGCCAGCGCGGGCTGCGGCAGCGTTCAGCACTGCCAGCGCGCGCGGGTCGTGCTGCAAGTGAGCGCGGCGCAACGCCAGCGGATTCAAACCGCCGGCATGGGCGATTTCGTCGATGAAGCTCTCAGCAGCAAAGGTGTTGGCGAACGCACCGAGCGAGCGCAGTGCGGAGCTGCGGCGCGCGGTCACGACCGAGTGGGCGTTGGCCCGCCAATGGCTGAAGTCGTAGCCAGGAGGGGCGTTGCGCGCCGCACCGCCGCCTTGGGCCAAACCGATGTCGATCGATGGCGGAATGGCCTGCGGCTCTGCCAATTGCCAAGCGCCGAGCAGCGCCGGGCTGGGGCTGCGGCCGTGCCGGCGGCTGTGGCCAGCGCTCCACAGGTCGTGTTGCCAGTCGATGATTTGCCCCACACCGGTGCGGCCGTCGACGGCCAGCTCGGCTTGCAGCTCGACGACCATCGCCGAGCCGAACGGCGAATGGCTCAACTCATCGCTGCGGCGCCACACCAGGCGCAGCGTCTGCCCGGGCACGGCGCGGGCGGCCCAGGCGGCGTCGAAAGCGACATCGTCGGCGCCGTTGTGGCCGTAGCAGCCGGCGCCGGGGACGTGGCTGACGCGCACCTTGCTGACGGGCATGGCGAAGGCCAGCGCCAGATCGCGGCGCAGGTTGAAGATGCCTTGGCTGTGCGACCAGACGCGAAGGCTGGTCAAGTCATCGCTCCAATTGGCCAGGGCGCAGGACGGCGCCAGGCTGGCGTGGGCGATCCAGGGTTTGGTGTAGCGGGCGGTGATACGGCGGCGCGTGGCTTCGGCGCTGGCTGGCGCGGCGCCGGTGCCCATGGGCGTGGTCTTCGCCGGCAGGGCCTGCAGGTCGTTGGCCTCGTCGGGCAGGGTGTCGGGCAGCGTCCAACTCAGCGATGCGGCCAGGCGTGCCAGCACGTCGTCGGCTTGCGCGCTCGTCGCGGCGACGACGCCAAACAGGTTGCCATCGCGGCGCAGGTGCAGCAGGCCGGGGGCGGCGCGGGCTTGCAACTCGTCCCACGCCGAGACCGCAGCGCCGATTTGCGGCGGATGCAGCACGCGGCCGTGCACCGTACCGGGTGGCAACATGTCGTGGATGAAGTGCGGTAGGCCAGCAAAGATCGCCGTCAACTCGGTCCGGGCCGCTGATTGGCCAATGTGCTGGGCTGGCGAATCGGAATCACGGCGCAAACGCGCCAAGCTGGCCGCATCCAGCGCCGCACAGGCTTGGCGCAGCGCCTGGCCGGCGTCCTGCACCGACAGGCTGCCCGAGGTCACGCCCTGGTCGGGGCTCCCATCGGTGTCCACCGGCAATACCTGCACGTCGGCCAGTGCCACGTCCAGCGCCTCGGCCACGATCTGCGCCAGCGCGGTATGCAGGCCTTGGCCAAGTTCGACCTTGCCGGTGCGCACCTGCACATTGCCGTCGGCGGTCACTTCAATCGCTGCGGCGCTTTCTGTCATGGCGCGGTCACCGCAGAAGCCGCCCGTAACACCGCGCGGACGATGCGGTTGTGCGCGCCGCAGCGGCACAAATGGCCGTCCAGCGCCTGGCGGACTTGCACCTCGCTGGGGTTGGGGTGGGTGCTGAGCAGTACAGCGGCGGCGATCAACATGCCGCTGCTGCAAAAGCCGCACTGCGCCGCCTGTTCGTCGACAAAGGCCTGGCCCAGTCGAGCGTCCAAGCCCTCGACCGTGGTGATGGCCTTGCCTTCGACCGCCCACAACGGCGTGTCGCAGGCGGCCACGCTCTTGCCGTCCAGCAGCACATGGCAGGCGCCGCAGGCGTTCGCGCCGCAGCCTTCACGTGTGCCGACCAGGCGCAGTCCGTCGCGCAGCAGATCGAGCAAGCGGGTGTTCGGCGAGGCGTCGGTCTCGACCGCCTGGCCATTGATGTGCAGCGTGGTCATGTCCATCAGCCACTCACTCCGCCTTCGCGCCCGAAATCTTCACAATGTGGGCCCACTTGGCGATGTCGGCATGCATATAGCGGCCGAACTCGTCCACGCCCATGGTCAGCGGCGTGGTGCCTTGCAGCGCCCAGGCGCGGCGAACCTCGGGGTTGCTGGTGATCTTGGCCACCTCGGCGTTCAGCTTGTTGATGATGGCCGGCGGCGTGCCCTTGGGCGCCATCAAACC
>JANLYV010000456.1:0-2846 GCA_031365825.1 Rubrivivax sp.
GTCGGGGTGGCGGGATTCGAACTCGCGACCCCTTGCACCCCATGCAAGTGCGCTACCAGGCTGCGCTACACCCCGACGACAGGGCGCATTATAGGGTGCGATCCTCTGGGTTTACCCAGAGAGCATGTCCCGGATGGCCAGCAATTCCAGGCGAATCGCCACCGGGTTCAATGGGTTCAGCGCGGGCAAGACTTCGAGGCGATCGCGCGTGCCGGCCACGGTGGCCGCGGCCGTAGCCATGCGCTCTTCGTGCACGTCCTCACGGTGCCCCTTGGGCTGCAGTACGGCCGCATCGGCGAGGCGATTGCGGGCGCCGCTGATGGTGAATCCCTGGTCGTACAGCAACTCGCGAATGCGCCGGATGAGCAACACCTCGTGGTGCTGGTAGTAGCGCCGGTTGCCGCGCCGCTTCATTGGTTTGAGCTGCGCGAACTCCTGCTCCCAGTAGCGCAGCACATAGGGCTTGACGCAACAAAGTTCGCTGACTTCACCGATGGTGAAGTAACGCTTCTCGGGAATGGATGGCAGCGGATTCGCCATTGAAATCAATGGGATCGACAACTAAAGCTCGACTCTACTCGAAGTCTCCTTCTAGCGGGACCTCGCCTTGAACGACGGCCTTGAGCTTGTGGCTGGCGTGAAAGGTAACGACGTTGCGTGCCTTGATTGGAATGGCTTCTCCGGTACGCGGGTTGCGTCCCGGGCGCGGCGCCTTGCGGCGGATGTTGAAGTTGCCAAAGCCTGAAAGTTTGACGTCGCTGCCATGCACCAGGGCTTCGTGCACGATGTCGAAGAAGGCCTCGACCATGTCTTTGGATTCGCGCTTGTTCAAGCCCAGGCGATCGAACAGCAGTTCGGACAGTTCTGCTTTGGTCAGCGTCGGCGTCTCCAGCGATGGCAGGATCGGGCTGGACTGGGTCTCGACTTCGGCACTCGCCATATGTGATCTCCTCGTGGCGCCGCTCAGGCGCGAAGCCTCGCGCCCAATGTCGACTGTGCGCGCTGTATGGCCGCACGGGTTGCCGCCTCGATTCGGTCGTCGGTAAGCGTGATGTGGTCGTCTAGCAATTCCAGGCGCACGGCCAGGCTGCGTTCCCCGGCAGCCACGCCGGGGACCGGTGTCGCAGGCTTGTAGACGTCGAACAGGTGGGCGTCGCGCAGCAACCCGCTTGGGTCGTCTAGCAGGCAGCGCAGCAATGCGTCGTGCGTCACGCCGTCGCCCACTACCAGGGCGATGTCACGTTGCACCGGCAGCAGCCGCGCCAGCGCCTGCGCCTGCGGCACGCCAACCTCGAGCACGGCATCGAGTTCCAGCTCGAACACCACTGGCGCATGCGGCAACTCGTAGCCCTGCCGCCACCGCGGGTGCAACTCGCCGGCATGGCCAATGACACGTGCACCACGTGCCACCGCGGCACAGCGACCGGGATGCATGGCCGGGTGCTCAGCCGCGTAGAAGTCCAGTTGGCGCGGCGCGAGCAGCGCCTGCAGGTCGCCCCTGACGTCGAAGAAGTCAACGCGCCGATCGGACGCCGCCCACTGCAGGTCACTCGCCGGACCCCAGGCAAGGCCTGCCAGCCGCATCGGCTGGGCGACACCGCCCACCGTGTCGGCACCGTCGCGCACACGGGCATCGCGCCAAAAGACACGGCCCAGCTCAAACACACGCACGCGGCCGGCGCGCTGCGCCAAGTTATGGCGCAGCACCTCGACCAGACTGCCGATAAGGCTGGAGCGCATCACGGCCAGCGGCGCAGCGATTGGATTGAGCACACGAATGGGGTCGGCATTGCCCGCCAGTTCACGCTCCCAACGCTCCTGCACGAAGCTGTGGGTGATGACTTCCTGGTAGTCGCGCCCGGCCAGCGCGTGGCGTAGCGCGAAGCTGCTGCGGCGCGCCTCGCGTCGCGACCGTGCCGTGACGGGCGCCAGCGGTGCGGTGTCTGGCAGCTTGTCGAAACCGATGACGCGAATGACCTCTTCAATCAGGTCTTCTTCGATGCGCAAGTCAAAGCGCCAGGGAGGTGGTGTCACGCTTATGACGCCTGGCACTTCGCTGATGCCCAGCCCGAGCCTGCGGAAGACGTCTGCGCATTGCGCCTGCGTCACCGGCATACCAATGACGCGTGAGGCGCGCTCGACGCGCATCGCGACGGGTGCGTTCTGCGGCAAGCCCAGCACCTGGTCGTCCATCGGGCCAGCCTCGCCGCCGCAGATCTGCAGGATGAGCGAGGTGATGTGCTCGATGTGTTCAACGGTCAGCGACGGGTCCACGCCGCGCTCGAAGCGATGACCGGCGTCGGTGCTGAAGTTGAAGCGGCGCGAGCGGCCAGCCACGGCGTCGGGCCACCAGAATGCCGCCTCCACATAAACGTTATGCGTGTCGTCAGAAACCGCCGCGGCCTGTCCGCCCATGATCCCGGCGAGCGACTCCACGGCCTTGGCGTCGGCGATCACGCCCACCTGCTCGTCGACGCTGATCGTGTTGCCATTGAGCAGCTCAAGCGTCTCGCCGGGCTTGCCCCAGCGCACGACGAGCTTCTCTTCGATCTTGTCCAAGTCGAAGATATGCGACGGCCGGCCGTACTCGAACATGACGTAGTTGGAGATGTCGACCAGGGCATTGACGCTGCGCTGGCCGCAGCGTTGCAAGCGATCAACCATCCATGCAGGCGTGGCCGCGCGCGTATCAACACCTCGAACCACACGGCCCGAGAAGCGTCCACAAAGCTCGCTCGCCAGCACCTGTACCGGCAGACGCTGCGCATGGCTCACGGCAACCGGCACGATGGTGGGCGTGCGCAGCGGCGCGCCACTCAGGGCCGCGACCTCGCGCGCAACACCAT
>JANLYV010000488.1:0-2719 GCA_031365825.1 Rubrivivax sp.
CACAGAAACTTCAGGGCCAATTGCAAATTTTACTTTGTGGCTTTGCGCATGGATATCGCTTATTGCAAAAAAAAATAATTATTAGAAATGCAAGTGTTTTTTTCATAAAAAGGTTTATAGCTCAAGTACGACGCCATCACCGGCAGCGGCATCGAAGTGGGTGAGCGCGTGAAGATCCCCGATGCGCTGGTGCCGGCCGATGCCCGGGTCGAGATCGAAGCAAAGATCGCCGCAGGTTATTTCACCGATGGCGCGGTGCCCAGCGAATCACAGTTGGCCGGTGTCAAGGGGCGAGCACTTGAGTGAGTTATTGAAGGGCCTGCGCGACCCGGCCACGATTCGCCTGCGCTGCGCCGCCATCACCCGCGCCGTGGACGAGCGACGATCCGGCTACTTCACCATCGACCGCAGCCGGCTCGACGCCGCTGCCGAGCGCGTCGAGAAGCTCATGCGCGAACGCTTCCCCGACCTGGTGATTCCATTCCACAGCCGCTGGCGTCACTTCGAAGCCGGTGGTGTCGACCGTCGCGCCGAACTCGAAGCCGCGCTGGTGGACGCGAGTCCGCTGGAGCGCGCACGCTCGATGTTCGACCTGACCGTCATCAGCGTGCTGCTCGACGCCGGCGCCGGCGCGACCTGGCGCTACACCGAGAGGCGCACGCTTTCGGCCCTGGCCAGACCGGTGCAAAGCCACGGCCGCGACGAGCTGCTGGCGATGCTGGACAAAGCCATCGGCGGCAAAGACGATGAGGGCGACAAGGAAGCGCCAACACCAGAACCGAACGCAGCCGGTGCCGTGCCGGAACTCTTGGCCCAGAGCTACGGCCGCTCTGAAGGCCTGGGCGTGGCGAGCTTTCGCGCCTTCATGGCCGGTGCGTTTTCAGCCAGCAAGACCGAACCGCTGCGCGCCGACGCGGCCACGCTCAAGCTCATCGACGCCGCCGCGCTGCGGGCCATGTTCCAGGCCAGCCCGTCGAACCCGCTGGTCGGGCTGGAAGGGCGTGCCGCGTTGCTGGCGCGGCTGGGGCAGGCTCTGGTGAGCGAGGCCGCGCGCGACGACAGCCCGGCGCGGCCCAGCCTGGTGTTCGACCGCATCACTGCGGGCATGACGCAACACGAAGTCACGGCGACGGCGCTGCTGCAGGAACTGCTGCGCGCGTTCGCGCCGATCTGGGCCAGCGCCGGCATGCTCAAAGGCGTGCCCGCGGGCGACGCCTGGCCGCACCGCTTCGCCGGCGATGAAACCGGCGCCGCCACAGGCCAGAGCCACGACCCCATCACCGCCGGCTGGGTGCCCTTCCACAAGCTCAGCCAGTGGCTGGCTTACTCGCTGATCGAGCCGCTGCAATGGGCCGGCATCAAGGTCACCGGCGTGGCGGCGCTGACGGGCCTGCCCGAGTACCGCAACGGCGGCCTGCTGCTCGACTGCGGCGTGATCGTGCCGCGCAACCCGACCTGGCTGGCGCGCACGCACATGTCAGCGACGAGAGCATCATCGAATGGCGCGCGTTGACGGTGACGCTGCTCGACGAGCTGGCAGCGCGCGTGCGCCAGCGCCTGGGCAAGACGGCCGATGAGATGCCGCTGGCCTGCATCCTCGAAGGCGGCACCTGGGCCGCGGGCCGCGCCATCGCGCAAGAGCTGCGTGGCGGCGCGCCGCCGCTCACCATCGACAGCGACGGCACGGTGTTCTGAGGCGCCAGACCGTGAGCGCGACCTTGTGTCAGATGCTTGGCATCACCCTGCCGGTGATCCAGGCGCCGATGGCGGGCTGGCAAAATAGCGCGCTTACCTTGGCCGTTAGCAGCACGGGGGCGATGGGCTCCTTGCCTTGTGCGATGCTGACGCCGGAGCAGATCAAGGCCGAGTTGCTGAAGCTGCGTGATGCCGGTCGGCCCTACAACCTGAACTTCTTCGTGCACCGGCCGCCCATGCCTGATGCGGCACGTGAATCGGCTTGGCGCGCGACCTTGGCGCCCTATGCGCGAGAGCTGGGCATCGACCTGGCGGCGCCACAGGCGAGCCCCAGCCGAACGCCTTTCAGCGCCGCCCTGGCTGACCTGATAGCGCCGTTCCGACCGCCCGTGGTGAGCTTTCATTTCGGCCTGCCCGCGCCCGAACTGGTGGCGCGCATCCAGGCGTGGGGCGCGTGCGTGTTGTCGTCGGCGACCTCGGTCGCCGAAGGGCTGTGGCTGCAGGAGCGTGGGGTCGACGCCGTCATCGCGCAAGGCGTCGAGGCCGGCGGGCACCGCGGGCACTTCCTCGGCGACGACCTCGACGTGGCCACGCAAGCCGGCACCTTCGCGCTGGTGCCGCAACTCGTGCGCGCGCTGCGCGTGCCGGTGGTCGCCTGCGGCGGCATTGCCGACGCGGCTGGCGTGGCCGCGGCACAAGCACTGGGTGCGGCGGCGGTGCAGGTCGGCACGGCCTACCTGCTGTGCCACGAAGCGACCACCAGCGCCGTGCATCGCGCCGCGCTGAAAAGCCCCGATGCCGCACGCACGGCGCTGACCAACCTCTTCAGCGGCCGACCGGCGCGCGGCATCGTCAACCGCTTGATGCGCGAACTCGGGCCGCTCAACACCATGGCGCCGGCCTTCCCCGGCGCCGCTGCCGCCATCGTGCCGCTGCGTGCCGCCGCCGAGGCCCAGGGTAGCGGCGACTTTTCGCCGTTGTGGGCCGGCCAGAACGCCAGCGGCTGCCGCGAGATTGCGGCGGC
>JANLYV010000491.1:0-10386 GCA_031365825.1 Rubrivivax sp.
GACGCTCAGGCTTGGTGAACTCATGGTGTTCTGGCTGCCGTACCTGTTGTAGCCGAAACTGCTGGCGCCAACACTGCTGGGGTTGCCATCGGCGTTGTAGGCGTAGCTGGCTCACCTATGTGCCAGCTACGCCTACAACGCCGATGGCAACCCCAGCAGTGTTGGCGCCAGCAGTTTCGGCTACAACAGGTACGGCAGCCAGAACACCATGAGTTCACCAAGCCTGAGCGTCACACGCGCCTTCAACGGCGTGGGCCAGCGTGTGCGCAGCGCAACGCAAACCTACGGCAGCGGCGCGCCCGTGGACCCAAGCTTCGCCATGGCCGGTGGCGACCCCAACACATCGGCAGCCGCACCGGCCCAGGAAGCGCCCAGCGCAGCCGCGCCCGCCTACAACCTGCGCTTCCCGGGGCAGTACTACGAGTACCAGACCGGCTACCACTACAACTGGATGCGGGACTACGACCCGCGCACGGGGCGGTACTTGCAGGCCGATCCGATCGGGTTGGCTGGGGGGTTGGCAAGGTATGTGTATGCCCTCGCCAATCCAATGACCTACGTCGATCCGACTGGCTTAGACACCTGGGGCTTCAGCTCTGGGCCAGCAACTACAAGTCTGGTGTTTAGCCGCTTGGCTGGTACGCTGACGGCGAACAATCAAAACGGGACGACTGTTGGTGTCTTTCCCGCGGGCAATTTCACAACTCGCGACAGCCTGGGGGCGTGGCCAACCGGTAGCTACGCGCCATCGCACTACAACCGGCACCCAGAGAGCGGGCCCAACGGTGCGTACGGATCAAACGGAATCATCGTATTTGACGTGCCAGTCGAACCGGTATGGGCCTGCACTCCGGTAGAAGCGGGCCAAACGCACCGACCCTCGGCTGCGTACGAACGACCGATGATGCTATGGGTGGCCTCGTAAATAGAACCGCGGGCGGCAGCCTCATTGACTCCCTGACCATCGGGCCGTGATGTTCGTCGCCCCAGCTCGCATGAAAACGCTGGCTTGCCGGTTCACTTTGGTGGCCGCCGCTGTGGCACCTCTTGGCTTCGCTTGGGCGACGACGACTTGTACAAAGTCTGAGGCACAGGCAGCCGAGGATCGCGTCGGACGATTGACCTCATGGCGCAATGTGTACGGCGCCTTCAGGCAATTTGCGCACTGTGACGACGGCAGCATTGGCCAGGGGCTCAGTGAATCGATCACGCTGCTGCTCGCCACAAAGTGGGGTCGGATTGTGCAGTTGAAGCACCTCATCGCAACTGATCCAGGGTTTGAAGCATTCGTACTCAGGCACATCGACCTCACTGTCCCCGTGGAGCGGCTACATGACATCGCGGCGAACGCAAATGAACGCTGCCCGAAGCAGACCGCGGCGCTCTGTCGGAAGCTCGCACGCAGGGCCACTGATCAGTGAGCGACATGAAGACACACCCAGGAACCCATCTGGTCGATAACGTTCAGGATGAGCGCAGCGCGGTACGCACGCGCGCAAGCTTCAGCGTGGCTGCGGGTCGGCCAGGCCCGCAGCCGGGATGACGGCCGCGCGCCGCTCGGCCGGCAGCAGCAGCACCACGCCGGCGGTGAACATCGCAACAAAAGCCATCACCAGCAAGAGCGTGGCAAAACCCGCCGCCTTGACCACCGGCCCCAGCGCCCACACCGCCGCCGAGCTGATGCCCAACGAGATCGCCAGGCGCAGCCCGGCCACGCGCGAACGCATGCGGTCGTCGACGTAGCGCACGATGGTGGCGTCGGTGAAAGGGATGGCGCCGAAGGTGAAGATCATCGTGCCCAGGAGCGCCGCGAAGAGCCCCCAGCCCTGTGCCTGCGAGGCCCACAAGAGCATCGGCACCTGGCACACCACCACCGCCAGCTGCAGCGGCTTGAGCGGGTAGCGGTCGATCAGGCGCCCCACCACCAGTTGCGCCAGCGAAGCCACGGCGTAGACCGCACCGAGCAGCAGGCCCAGCGTCGCCGGGTCTTCGACCACACCGCGGAAGCGCTCGACCAGCAGCTGGCCGTTGCCGTTGGTGGTGAGGTTGAAGATGAGGCCGCCCGAGGCCGAGGCCAGCGTCATCACGGCCAGCGCGCGCACCACCTCGGCCCGCGTGAGCGACACCGCCGCGCGGCGTGCGCGCTGCGACGGCGGCTCGGTTTCATGCGGCGCGACGATGACGAACCAGATGCCGAAGGCGATCGTCACCAGCCCCGGCACGACGAAGGCCGCGCGCCAGCCGATGTGCTGCACCAGGTAGCCGGTAACGATGGCTGCCGCCGCGATGCCGAGGTTGCCGGCCAGGCCGTTGACGCCGATGGCCGCGCCCGGGCGCTTGGCCTGCTGCACCAGCATCGGAATGCCGACCGGGTGGTAGATCGAGGCGAAGGCGCCCAGCAGCGCAAGCGCGGCGGCGAGTTGCCAGGCGTTCTTCGTCAAGGCCACGAGGCAGGCCGAGACGCCCATGCCGAAAAAGAATACGGCCATCATCTGGCGCCGGCCCCACAGGTCGCCCAGGCGGCCCGCCGGCAGCGAGCCCAGGCCGAAGAGCGCGAAGGCGCCGACGCCAAAAGGCATCAGGTCTTCCCAGCGCGCGAAGCCGAATTCGTGCGCGATGCTGGCCACGGCGGTGGCGAAGACGAGCAGGAAGAGGTGGTCGATCGCGTGCGCGATGTTCAGCAGCAGGGTGACGGTGCGGTGCATGGCGCGAGTTTGACGCAATCGGAGAGCGGCGAGCGTGGCGCATTGCCGACGGCGCGGCGCGCGGGCATGATGTGCAGGTCGTCACTGCCCAAGCCCTCGCCATCATGAAACTGCATGCCAGCCTCGCCGCCGCACTCCTGGCCCTCAGCGCATCGAGCGCGTCCTTTGCGGCCGAACCCGCCCAGGCCACCCGTGCCGCATCGAGCAAACAACTCGCCAGCCTGTGCAACGAATGCCGGCTGGTGAGCAGCGTCAACACCGAGAAGCGCAAAGGCAAGGCCAGCGGTGTGGGTATCGCCGGCGGCGCGGTGGTGGGTGGCGTGGTCGGCAACAAGGTGGGTGACAGCACCCTCGCGACCGTGGGCGGCGCGGTGCTGGGTGGCGTGCTCGGCAACGAAGCCGAGAAGCGCATCAAGCGCCACACCGTGTGGGTCGTGACCACCACCGCGCGCGACGGCAGCACGCACAAGAACGAGTTCGACCATGACCCGCAGATGAAGGCCGGTGACGTGGTGGTGGCCGACGGCAACGGCTTGAAGAAGCGTTGAGCCGGCGCTGATATCCGGGCCGGCCGTCACCGACGAAAGCGCGCATGTCCGCCGAAACGGCGCTGACGATCAGTCAGCACATCGTCCAGGTTAGCCTTTTCCTGGTGGCAGCCATCGCCATCTTCGGCGGGTCGCTGCAGTTCGTCCTGGGGCAGCCCGAGACGAGCCCGCGCCTGGACAACGTGCACCGCTTCATGGCCGGCGTGTACCTGTCGACCGGGCTCATCTGCCTCTGGGCGGCGCTCACCGTCCGGCAGCAGGGCACCCTCGTCTACCTGCTGGCGCTGGGCGTGCTGCTGGCGGGCATCGGGCGGCTCGTATCCATCGCCAAGGTCGGGTTGCCAAAACCGGCCGCCGTGTGGCTGGGTTACCTCATCCCGGAGCTGCTCATTCCGTTCGTCATGGCGGGTGCGCACTACGCGGGTCACTGAGCCCAGGCCGAGTCGGACGGCTTGGGCCATGCCGCGGTACTGCGGCCTCAATTGCCGTAGTCGTACAGCGGCTTGCCTTTGTCGACGATGTGCACGGTGAAGAGCTTCAGCGGCGTCTCGCCCACGACCTTGAAGCCGCCGTGCTTGACGTCGCGCAGATTGAGCAGGCTGGCACCCGTGGTCAACGGCATAGCGTCGCGGCCGGGCACCTGCACCATCGCGCCCTGCACCACGTACGCGGCTTCGATGCCGTGGTGGATGTGCAGCCCGATGCTGTCGCCGGGCTTGTATTCACCGACCGAGGCGATGACTTCCATGCCCGGCGCGCCGACCAGGTCGGCCCGTTTTTGCTCGACGCGTTGCGGCGAATCGGTGAGCGTCTGCGCCACCAGCGTGCTGGCGATGCCCAGGCCGAACAAGGCCAGGCCGGTGGCGGCGGTCTTGAGGGAAAGTGTCTTCATCGATGGCTCCTCTTGGTGGATAAACATGGCTGGGCAAGACTTTTCGGCGCCGCATGTCGCATGGCGACCGGCGGCCTTCACATTTCTGCATCCCAGTGCAGCTTGTGCAGCACGCGGTGCACGATGGGCGTGAAGATCAGCGCCGCGGTGACGATGAACACCAGCCCGGCGTAGAGCGCATAACAGCCCGCGAACAACTTGCCCGGCGATGTGACCGGCGCATTCACCGGCCCCATGCCGCCCAGCAGCATGGCGGCGTTGAGGAAGGCGTCCAGCATCGACAGGTGTTCGAGCTCGATGTAGCCGAACATGCCTATGGCCAGTGATGCGGTCAGCAGGCCCAAGGCCATCAGCAGATGCTGCGCCAGGCGCGAGATGAAGGCGCTGGTGGGCAGCGGCTTGTGCTTGCGGCTTTCGTACATGGTGGGTGTGCCGGCGTATGACGGCAATCAGGCGGCTAGCGGGCGGCAAACGGGCGCCAATTCACTTCGACCGGTTGCGGGCGGAAGACAGGTTTGCGGCCACGGCGGCGCGGATCACGGCCTTCAAAGCCGCTTCGTCGACGCTGGCGCCTTCCGCAAAGTCGATGGCACGCCTGACACGGCCTTCGAGGCTGGCATTGAAGAGGCGCTTGGGGTCGGCCAGCGAGGCACCCTTGGCGAAGGTCATCTTCACCACCTTCTTGTAGGTCTCGCCGGTGCACAGGATGCCGTGGTGCGACCAGACAGGCGTGCCACCCCACTTCCACTCTTCTGTGACTTCGGGGTCGGCTTCTCTGATCAAGGCGCGAAGCCGGGCGAGCAGTTCACCCCGCCAGTCGCCCAGCTCTTTGACTTTGGCGTCTATCAACGCCGAAGCAGGCTCGGCACCTGCCAGGCCCTGGGTCGACGCTGCGGTTGTGGCTTTGGGCATCGTGTTCACTCCGCGTAGCAAGCCCAGTGCGACGGCAAGGAGAGCCAGGCTTCGCGCTTGCGGTCGCTGGCCGAGTAACCGGGCTCGGGCAGTGCGCCGTCGGCGAAGCAGCCGCCGGCGATGCCGATCTTGTCAGGCACCGTCGACACGAACCAGAACAGCGTGGTGCCACACCGGGCACAGAAGTGGCGCTCCTGGTCGTGGCCCTGTGCAGCGTGATGAAACGAGTACGTCCTGGTGTCACCGACCTGGCTTACCACCGCCACGCGGTCGAAGTAGGCCGAGATACCGAAGGCGCTGCCCGTCCTGCGCTTGCAGTTGCTGCAGTGGCAAATGCCATGCATGGTGGGCAAGGCATTGACCGTGATCGAAACTTGGCCGCAAGCGCAGGTGGCAGTCATTGCGAATCCTTCGCGAGTAGGGGCGGCGCCATGCTACGCCGCGCATCAAGCCTGCCGCCACGCCGGTGGCGCTCTCCACCATCGGCACGGCGTCGTGGCACTTGGGGCAGCACAACCACGGCCGCACGCCGCTGCGCGACTTCGTGCCGGTGGCACGGGTCAAGCCGCGGCTGCATCCGCTGTCAGCTTCAGCCTGTTGGCCCGGGCCTTCGATGTACAACCGACGCGTTGAAAAGCTGTGCGTGAAGGCACCATGATCACCCTCTACTACCACCCCGGCAACGCCAGCATGGCGCCGCACATTCTGCTGCGCGAGATCGGGCGGCCGTTTGCGCTGAGCCTGGTCGACCGCGCCAACCACGCGCACAAATCGCCGGCCTACCTCAAGCTCAACCCCAACGGCAGCATCCCGGTGCTGGTCGATGGGCCGCTGGTGCTGTACGAGACGGCCGCCATCTGCATGCACCTGGCGGATGCCTTCCCCGAAGCCGCGCTGGCGCCGCCGCTGGGCACGCCGGCGCGGGCGCACTTCTACAAGTGGATGGTGTGGCTGACGAACACGCTGCAGGCGCGGCTGATGCACTACTTCTACCCCGACCGCATGCTCGACGCCGAACATACGGCCACCGCCGAGGTGGTGCGCGCGCGGGCCCAGGCCGACATCGGCGCGATGCTCGAACAGCTGGACGCGCACATCGCCCGTAACGGTGGCGCCTGGCTGCTGGGCGAGCACTACAGCGCCGTCGACGCCATGGCCTTCATGCTGTGCCGCTGGACGCGCGGCTTCTCGGCGCGGCCGGCGCGCGAGTACAAGCATCTTGGCAGTTATGTGCAGCGCGTGCTGGCGCGGCGCGCGGTGCACGAGGCCTTGTTGGCCGAGGGGCTGGCGGCGCCTTACGTCTAGAAACTGCCGCTCAAGCGCAGCTTCTCCAGCCGCATGGCCAGCGCCTGCTGCTTTTCGCTGATGCGCTGGCGCAGCGGCCGCGCCACCGCCTCGTCGCTGGTGCCGGCGAGTTCGGCCTGCAAGGCCGCGATCTCGCGCATCACCTCGACTTCGGGCGGCACCACGCCGGCATCTTTCAGCACCTTCATGCCCATGCGCAACTCGGCCGGGGTTTCGTCGTAGCCGTCGCCGAAAGTCAGCGGCTTGCCGTAGCTCGGCGCGGTGCGCAACTCGCCGCTGGATTCGCTCTCGCGCAGCGAGGCGCCGATGTGGTCGTCCAGCAGTTTCAGCCGCTGGTCGCGTTTTTCTTGGGTGGCCATGATGTTTCTCCCAGGGCTTCGATCCAGTGTCGCGTCAAGGGCGTGACGGGTTTGGCGAGGCAGCGCTCGTTGATCAGCGCGCGGCCGAGATCGCGGTGCGCGCCATGACGGGTCGCGGCGGCGAGCAGCGTCAGGTCGATCAGGTCGCGCTGCGCGTGGCTGCCACCGAAGCGCTGCGCCACGGCGCGCACGGGATACATCGCCTCCACCGCCGCGTCGTGCTGGCCGCGTGCAAACGCCAGCAGCCCGCGCATCAGCGGCAGCCCGACCTCGCGCGCCATGGCGTGGTTGCTGCGCGCCACATCGTCGCTGGCCATGGCGCGTTCAGCGCAACGCGCGAGCCAGGCTTCGCCCTCGCTCACGCGCCCCGCCGTCAGCAGCGCGAGCAGCCGGTGCACGTCGTTGAAAGCATAGAAGCCGGCACCGGCCACATCGTCGGGCCAGCCCAGCAGAAGATCGGCGGCGAGTGCCGACACGTCCTCACCCAGGAGGTGCAGCCGCCACAGGATGGCGGCGGCGTCCAGCCGCTCCAGCGTCACCTGCAGCTTCGCGCCGCTCAGGTACTTGTCGATCACGCGCAGCACGCCGGGGGTGTCCAGCGCCTCCAGCCGGAACAGCGCCTTGTGCCACCACAGGTGCGCGGCGAAACCGTTGCCCTCGGCCCAGGCGCCCTGGCGCTGGCGCAGCCAGCTGGCGCCTTCCTCGTAGCGGCCCTGCATCTCCATCACATGCGCCACGGCATGGATGGCCCACGGCCCACGCTCGTTCATTTCGAGCGCGCGCCGGCCCATGTCTTCGGCCATGGCGTAGAGGTTGTTCTCTTCCAGGCCGAAGGCGTACAGCCCCATCACATACGGCGTTAGCGGGTCGGCCTCGTTCCACTCGGGCAAGGCGCGCGCCGGGCGCAGGCGCAGCTGCGTCTGGTCGCCGCGGAAGAAGTCCCATAACTGCGCCCATTGCAGCGCCAGGCCGTCGCGCGGCCATTGCAGCAAGAGCGTGTCCCAGCTGCGGCAGGCGGCGTGCCACTGGCCGTCGATCAGCTGCTGCACGGCCTCGACGTGGGCGCGTTCACGTTCAGGCGCGGCCCGCGTCAGCGCACGCGCGGCGGCCAGGTGCGCCGCGGCTTCGGGCATGAACGTGGGCTCGGTCAGGCTGGCGAGGAAGCCGGCCTTCATCACATGCGGCATGGCCCAGCCGGGGTCGGCGGCGATGGCCAGGTCAAGGTCGGCCAGGGGCACGTCGTAGAAGGACATCAAGCGCCACAGCGCCGATTCGACCGCGTCGCGCGCGGCCGGCTCGGCGCTGCCCGAGGGGCAGCCACGTGCGTCGGTGGGCATGGCCGGACTTTAGCGCGCCGCGTTGGCGTCCCAAAAGCTGGCGCGGCAGGGCGGGCCACTGGCACCAATGCGGATACGAAAGTTCACAGCAGCGGGCTATTCTTGCTTGATGCTGAACACCCCATTGCCGCTGCGAGGCGCAGCTGTCTGCGCCACCGTCTGTCTGATCGCCGCCTGTGGCGGCAAGTCCGACGCCGTCGCCGACAGCGCTGCATCAGCCGCGAGTGCCGCTGCCCCGGTGCTGGCCGCCGCCTCCGCGCCAGGCGCCGCCGCCTCGGCCCCGCCGGTAAGTGTGAGCACCGTGCCCGCCGTCAAACGCGACGTGCCGATCACGCTCGAAGCCACCGGCACGGTGGTGCCGGCGTCCACGGTCGAGGTGCGGCCGCAGGCGACCTCGCTCATCACCCGCGTGCACATCCGCGAGGGCCAGTTCGTGCGCGTCGGCGAGCCGCTGTTCTCGCTCGACGCACGCCCCGACGAGGCTAACGTCGCACGTGTGCGGGCCCAGATGGCGCGCGACGAAGCCGCGCTGGCCGACGCACAGCGCCAGCTGGCGCGCAGCCGCGAGCTGCTGGCACAGAACTTCGTCTCGCAAGGCGCGGTCGACGCGGCGCAGACGGCGGTGGAGTCGCAGGCCGCGGCCGTGGCCGCCGACCGCGCCGCACTCGAATCGGCGCGGCTGTCGCTGTCGTACATGCGCGTCAATGCACCCGGCGCGGGCCGCGTCGGCGCGATCAACGTCTTCCCCGGCAGCTCGGTGCAGGCCAACCAGACGACGCTGGTGACCATCACCCAGCTCGACCCGATCAACGTCGCCTTCAACCTGCCGCAACGCAACCTTGGCGACGGGTTGACGGCGGCGCAGGGCGAAGGCGGCGCGGTGACGGCGACGCTGCCCGAGAAGGGCGGCAGCTTCAGCGGCCGGCTGCAGTTCGTGGACAACAACGTCGACGCGGCCTCGGGCACGGTCAAGGTCAAGGCGCAGTTCGCCAACAAGGAACAGAAGTTGTGGCCCGGCGCCTTCGTCAACGTGAGCATGGTGGTACGCACGCTCAAAGACGCCATCGTCGTGCCGCAGGCGGCCATCATCCAGAACCAGCGCGGCACCATCGTCTACGTCGTCGACAACCAAACCAAGACCGCCGCGGTGCGGCCGGTGCAGTTGGTGGCAGCGCAGGGCGACGATGCGGTGGTGACGGGCTTGCGTGCCGGCGAGCGCGTGGTGCTCGACGGGCGGCAGAACCTGCGCCCGGGCAGCGCGGTGGTGGAGCGGCCACGTGAAGGCGGGCGCGGCACGTCCGGCGCAGGCAGTGGCCGCGCGGCGTCGGGCGTGGGCTCAGGCGCGAGTGGTGGTGGCGGTGGTGGTGGAAGTCGTGGCGCGGCCCCTGGCGCCGCTACAGGAGCACAACCATGAACCTTTCTGAACTCTTCATCCGCCGGCCGGTGATGACGGTGCTGTTGAACGCCGCCATCGTCGTCGCCGGTGTGCTCGCCATCGGCCGCATTCCGGTGGCGGCGCTGCCGAGCTATGACACGCCGGTGATCAACGTCTCGGCCTCGCTGCCCGGCGCCAGCCCCGAGACCATGGCCACCTCGGTCGCACTGCAGCTGGAGAAACAGTTCCAGACCATCCCCGGCCTGGCCACCATCAGCTCGGCCAGCACACTCGGCAACACCTCGCTCACGCTTGAATTTGCCGAGGGCCGCGACATCGACGCCGCGGCGGTGGACGTGCAGGCGGCTCTCTTGCGCGCGCAGCGTTCGCTGCCGCAGGACATGACCAGCCCGCCGGCTTACCGCAAGGTCAACCCGGCCGACGCACCGGTGCTGCTGCTGGCCATGACCTCGCCCTCGCTCGCGCTGACCGACCTGCAGGACTTCGCCGAACACCTCATCAACCCCTCGCTGTCGACGCTGGAAGGCGTGGCCCAGGTCAACATCTTCGGCGCCAAACGTTATGCGGTGCGCGTGCGCGTGCTGCCCGAGGCGCTGGCCGCCCGCAATATCAGCCTGGAAGAATTGTCGGCGGCGCTACGTTCGGCCAATGTCAACACACCGGTCGGCACATTGGAGGGCGCCAAGCAACTGTTGACCCTGCAAGCCAACAAACAACTGCGCAACGCGGCGGAATTTGCCGAACTGATTGTTGCCAGCCGCAATGGCATCACGGTGCGGCTAAAAGACGTCGCCAATGTGGAGGACAGTGTTGAAACCGTCAAGTCCTATGCCAACCTGAATGGCGAGGCCTCGATCACGCTGGCGATCCTGCGGCAGCCCGGTGCCAATACGGTGCGGGTGGTGGATGCGGTCAAGGCGGCGCTGCCCAAG
>JANLYV010000502.1:0-17093 GCA_031365825.1 Rubrivivax sp.
CAACATCTGTTCGAGCTCGCCGACACCGGGCGTCCTACGGTGGTAGCCGGCGTTCCGCCCGATTTCTTCAGCGCCACCGGCCAGCGTTGGGGCAACCCGCTGTACCGCTGGAGCGAACACGCCAAGGATGGATTCGCCTGGTGGGTGGAACGGGTGCGGCGCACCTTCGAGCTCGTCGACATCGTGCGCATCGATCACTTCCGCGGCTTCGCCGCGTACTGGGAAATTCCGGCAACCGAGCCCACGGCCATCAAGGGCGAGTGGATTGCCGCGCCAGGCGAGGCGCTCTTCAAGGCCATCACGCGTGCGCTCGGGCCGATGCCCATCATTGCCGAGGACCTGGGCGTCATCACGCCTGATGTCGATGCACTTCGAAAGAGGTTCGGCTTTCCCGGCATGCGCATCCTGCAGTTCGCCTTTGCCGGCGATGCCAGCGACCGTTTCCTGCCGCACAACTTTGATCCCGACACGGTGGTGTACGCCGGCACGCACGACAACAACACGGCGGTGGGCTGGTGGGCCGAGGCCAGCGAGAAGGAGCGCCACTTCGTGCGCGGCTACCTCGCCACTGACGGCCACGACATCGCCTGGACCATGATCCGCGCCGCCTGCCAGAGCGTGGCCGACACGGCAGTGCACACGATGCAGGACGTGCTGGCGCTGCCGTCCGAATGCCGCATGAATTTCCCCGGCCAGGCCTGCGGCTGGTGGCGCTGGCGCTTCCAGTGGCAGCAGCTGCAGCCCTGGCATGCGCATCGCCTGGCCGAGCTGTGCCGACTGTATGGCCGCAGCGGGCTTGCGTCGGCGCCAACTGCAGCCTGACGAGAGCTTGCGTGGGTTTGCCCGCTGCATTGGCCAGCAGCAGCGGGCTACGATCGGCGCCACAAGAAGCGACCCGAGGAACGCAGGATGCCCGTCATCGTCGTGGCCAATCCCAAAGGGGGTGCCGGCAAAAGCACCTTGGCCACCAACGTGGCCGGCAGCCTTGCGGCGGCGGGGCAGGCGGTGATGTTGGGCGATGTCGACCGCCAGCAGTCTTCACGCCAATGGCTGGCGCTGCGCAGCGCCACCTTGCCCACCATCCTGGGCTGGGAAGTGGAGGCCGATCACATCGTGCGCCCACCCAAAGGCGTGACGCACGTGGTGCTCGACACGCCTGCGGGCATACACGGCAAGCGGCTCGACGCCGTGCTGCGAATTGCCGACAAGGTGCTGGTACCGCTGCAGCCCAGCCTCTTCGACATCCAGGCCACGCACGCCTTCCTGCAGGCGTTGCAGGCACATCGCCGAGCCGCGCAGTTCAGCGTCGGCCTGGTGGGCATGCGCGTGCGTGAACACACCTTGTCCAATGAACAGTTGCACCACTACCTGGCGACGCTGAAGGTGCCGGTGGTGGCCTGGCTGCGCGACACGCAGAACTACGTGCAGCTCGCCGCACGCGGCCAGACGCTGTGGGACGTGGCCCTCAGCCGCGTCGAGCGTGACCGCGAGCAGTGGCTGCCGCTGCAGGCCTGGCTGGCCAAGTAAGCTGACAAACATCAAGGCAACCATGACCCGTTTTCCGCACCTCGCCGATCTGCAAGCCCTGGTCGGCCAGGAGCTGGCTTTGAGCGACTGGCTGCGTGTCGACCAGGCGCGCATCGACCAGTTCGCACAGGCCACCGGCGACCATCAATGGATCCACGTCGACCCGGTGCGTGCCGCCGCCGGGCCTTTCGGCGCCACGGTGGCGCATGGCTTCCTGACACTCAGCCTTTTGCCGAAGTTGTTCGAGATCGGCTTTGCCGTCGACGACGTGAAGATGGGCATCAACTACGGCTTGAACCGCGTGCGCTTCGCGGCACCGGTGCGCGTGGGCAGCCGGCTGCGCGCTCGCTTCAAGCTCTTGAGCTTCGAGCCGCTGGAAGGCGGCGCGCAGTTGACGATCGCGGTCACGATCGAACTCGAAGGCTCCGACAAACCGGCCTGCGTGGCCGAAACCGTCACCCGCCGCTACACCTGAACACCCCCGTCGTGGGGAGCGGCAGCGCGCCTGCCCTGCCCTAGCATGCGGGCGGCATGAACCGCACCGGGAGCGCGCGATGAAGGTACTGTTGATCGATGACCATCCGCTGATCCTGTCGGCCTTGCAGGCGGTGATCCAGGGCCTGGGCGACGACGTGCTGGTGAATGGCGCGGGCAGCGCCGAAGCCGCGCGCGCAGCGCTTTTGGAAGCCGCCGACTACGACCTGTTGCTGCTCGACCTGGCGCTGGGTGAGACCGACGGCTTCGACCTGCTGGCCGAGGTGCGCGCCGCCTACCCGACCATACCGGTGGTCATCGTCTCGGCGTCGGAGCGCACCAGCGACGTCATCCGCGCCATCGACCTCGGCGCGATGGGCTTCGTGCCCAAGCGCTCGCCCAACGCCGAGCTGGTGCAGGCGCTGCGCATGGTGCTCTCGGGCGGGCTGTATGTGCCGCCGACCATGCTTGGCCTGGATTTCTCGAACCCGCCGCCCGACACCGGCACGAATCCGAACGAGTTGCTGCGCGGCACCGCGGCCGAACCGCACCAGCAGGCCGGCTCGTTCGAGAAGCTGGGCCTGACGCCGCGCCAGTCGGAAGTGCTGGGCCTGCTGCTCAAGGGCCTGCCCAACAAGCTGATTGCGCGCGAGCTCGATCTATCGGTCGAAACCGTGAAGGATCATGTGGCTGCGGTACTGCGTACCTTGGGTGTTAGCACGCGCACGCAGGCGGTGCTGGCAGTGAGCCAGATGACGCAGGGCCGCGGCGGCGTGGTGCCAACGCGCTGGAACCCGCCGCGCACCTGAGCTGAACTTGGTGGTCAATGAAAAAGGGCCCCGCGAGGGGCCCTTGGTACTTCTGTGCGGCTTGCGTTGTCAGATCAACGCACCACGGCGATCTGCTCGCGCTTGCCACCCTTGTAGGTGTACAGCGTGAGGGCGCCGTTCTTCACGTCACCCTTGGCATCGAACGAGATCGTGCCGGTCACGCCTTTGTAGCCTTCGGTTTTGGCCAGCACCGGCAGGTACTTCGCGGGGTCGGACGAGCCGGCCTTGACCATGGCCGCGACCATGACGTTGACCGCGTCATACACGTACGGCGCGTAGACCTGCACGTCGGCGTTGTACTTCTTCTTGAACGCCGCGTAGAAGTCGTCCATCGACTTCTTCGCCGTGCCTTCGACGCCACCGGCTTCGGCGCAGACGACCTGGCCATCGGCCATCGTGCCCGCCGACAACTTGGGCAACTCGCCCGTGCAGATGCCGTCGCCGCCCATGAACTTGGCCTCGATGCCCAGTTGCTTCATCTGGCGCATCATCGGGCCGGCCACCGCGTCCATGCCGCCGAAGAAGACGATGTCCGGCTTCTTGGCTTTGAGGCTGGTCAGGATGGCGGTGAAGTCCGTGGCCTTGTCATTGGTGAACTCGCGGCCGGCGATGGCGCCACCGGCACCCTTCACGCCCTTCTCGAACTCATCGGCCACGCCCTGGCCATAGGCCGTGCGGTCGTCGATGACGGCAATCGACTTGCCCTTCAGGTCCTTGGCGGCGTAGCGGCCGAGCGTGCCGCCCAGATGCACGTCGTCAGCCACGACACGGAAGGTCGTCTTGTAGCCCTGGCGTGTGAACTTGGGATTCGTGGCCGAGGGCGAAATCTGCGGAATGCCGGCATCGCTGTAAATCTTCGAGGCCGGGATCGAGGTGCCCGAATTCAGGTGGCCGATGACGCCCACCACTTTGCTGTCAACGAGCTTCTGCGCCGCAGCGGTGCCTTGTTTCGGGTCGGCGCCGTCGTCTTCGGCGAGCAGCTCGAGCTTGACCTTCTTGCCGCCGATCGTCACGCCCTTGGCGTTGAGTTCCTCGATGGCCATGCGCGCGCCGTTTTCATTGTCCTTGCCCAGGTGCGCGATGGCGCCACTGGTGGGGCCGACGTGGCCGATCTTCACGACCTCTTGTGCATACACGGAACCGACGGCCATGACGGCGACGGCAGCCACGATGGCGTTGAGCTTGATTTGCATAACGAAGAACCTCCGGGTGGGGTGTTGTCGGGGTGACAAACGGGCTAGAGACATTAGAAAGCGGCGCACGATACTCGAAAAGGGGGTGGCGCCAAAGAGGGACTTCCTCTAGGACTTTGCCCCTTCAAAGGCCAGGTGCCCGAGGCTCAACGCGGCGCCTGGCGTTCCGGACGACCGCCCGGGTGACAAGACAATTTCAGCGCCGCTGGCGCCGCGCCACTTCCTGCGCCACGGCGCGTGCGACGACATCGCGCAAGGTCGCGGCCAGGGCCTGGCGCGCGTCGCCAATGAGGCTGTGCGCCATGCTCTCGAGCAGCGGCGCCATGGCCTCGCGCAGCCGGTACTCGAAGCTCAGGTCCACGCGCGGCTGCAGTGCCGCCATGATCTCGTCGACCAGGCGCTTCTCGTCGATCAAAGGCGCGGCTGCAGGGCTGGCCTGGCCGTCGACGCCCAGCACTTCGGTGAGGACCGGCACGCGGTCTGGGGCCGGGCTCGCAGGGTCGCCGTGATGGTTCATGGCGCAGGCCGTGGCTTGTGATGCACGACCTCCCAGCCCAACGCGCGATAGGTACGCCAGCGCAGCCGGGCTCGGTCGGCCTCGTCGGCATCATGCGCGACGATCTCGATCAGGCGCGTGGCGGGCAATCCGTCCGCCACCAGTTCACTGCCGAGGTTGACCAGCACCTCGGGCGTTGCGTCGGGCCAGCCATCTCCGAGCAGCGCGGCATCGAGCAGCCACAGCGGCGTGCGCGCGCGCAGCGCGGCCTTGGCCGGCTCGCGGCCGATGCGCAAGTGCGGTACGAAATCGCGTTCGTCGAAGGTCCACAGCTCGCGGTCCAGCTGCTGCAACGTGGCGGCAGGTGCGACGACGGCAATCCGCGTGCCTTTGCGATAGGCCTTGCGCAATAGGCGGCAGGCGAAGTGCGTCGGCTGCGCCACCCCGGTGTGGAACTCGACTTGCATCGTCACACCGGCATGCAGGTGTGTCGCGCTCAGCGCGCGCGCGACAACACGAAGTGCGTGAGCAGCGGCACCGGGCGGCCGGTGGCACCCTTGTTGGCGCCTGACTTCCAGGCGGTACCAGCGATGTCGAGGTGGGCCCAGGGATAGGCCGAGGTGAAGCGCTTGAGGAACATCGCAGCGGTGATGGCGCCACCGCCGCGCGGGCCGACGTTGGCCATGTCGGCGAAATTGCTCTTCAGCGCCTCGTCGTATTCTTCGTCGAGCGGCAAGCGCCAGGCCAGGTCGAGCGATGCTTCGCCCGCACCGAGCAACTCGGCGGCCAGCGCATCGTCGGCCGTGAACAGGCCGGAGCGATGCGCGCCGAGCGCGACAACGCAGGCGCCGGTGAGCGTGGCGATGTCCACCACCACCGCCGGTTTGAAGCGCGCGGCGTAGCTCAGCGCGTCGCACAGGATGAGGCGGCCTTCGGCGTCGGTGTTGAGGATCTCGATCGTCTGGCCCGACATGCTGGTGACCACATCGCCGGGCTTCACCGCGCGGCCATCGAGCATGTTCTCGCACGCCGGAATGATGCCCACGAGATTCACGCGCGCCTTGAGTTCAGCCACGGCACACAAGGTGCCGAGCACGCTTGCAGCGCCGCCCATGTCGAACTTCATCTCATCCATCTCGGCCGCGGGTTTGATCGAGATGCCGCCACTGTCGAAGGTGATGCCTTTGCCCACCAGCACCACCGGCGCCGCGTTCTTCGCGCCGCCTTGGTAGCGCGCGACGATGAATTTCAGCGGCTGCTCCGAGCCCTGCGCCACGGCGAGGAAGGAACCCATGCCGAGCTTCTCGACATCCTTGCGCTCCAGCACCTCGACCTTCAAGCCATGGGACTTGCCCAGGCGCCGCGCCTCGTGCGCCAGGAAGGTCGGCGTGCAATGGTTGGCCGGACGATTGGCGCACTCGCGCGCAAGTGCCACGCCGGAGGCGATGCCGGCACCTTGCTTCAGTCCGCGGCCGAGCTCAGCACTTTGCTCCTTGCTACACAGCAGGCTGACTTGCGCCAGCTTCGATGCTGCAGGCGCGCTGGGCTTGGTGTGGCGATACACGTAGAGCGCGTCGCGCAGCGCAAGCAGCAGGGCTTCGGCATGTGCTGCGCTCATCTCGCCAGCACCGGCCACGGCGATCGCCAGGTGCTTGGCGCCACCGCCCTTGATGCTGGCCACGCCGGCGACCGCGGCCTTGGCCACGGCTTTGGGCGAGCCATCGGCCGCGACTGCAAAGCACACACGTTCGGCCTTCACGTCCACCACCTGGTGCGCATACAGGCACTGCCCGCCTTTGAGCGGAAGGTCGCCGCTCTTTACCGCCGCCTGCAGCGCGTGATTCAAGGGTGCATCCAGGCCATCAGGCAAGCTCGCGCCGCAGACCACGAGCAACAAGGCGTCGGCACCGACACCGGCCGCGCTGCTTGCGCCACCGGCGCGAAAGACGAGCGTCTTGAAGTCCATAATTCTGCCCAGAGGTCAATCGGCGGATGTTATTCGATTCAACTGTGCGCGCAGAGCTGGCGCGAAGCTTCGGCGCGACGCTGGTGGTGATCCTCACCATCGTGCTCACGAGCTTTCTCATCCGCACCATCGGGCAGGCTGCCAGCGGCATCGTCGCGCCACAGGACGTGGTGCTGCTGCTCGGTTTCACGACCCTCGGCCACCTGCCGACGATGCTGGCGCTGTCCCTGTTCGTGGCCATCGTGTTGACCCTGGGCCGCATGTACCGCGACAGCGAAATGGCGATCTGGTTTTCCAGCGGCGCCGGCCTGTTGCGCTTCGTGCGGCCGGTCCTGGGCACCTGCCTGCCGGTGCTGCTGGTGATCGCCGTGCTGCTGGTTTTCGTCTGGCCCTGGGGCAACCAGCAGACCAAGGAATTGCGCGACCGCTACCAGCAGCGCTCTGACATCTCGCGCATCGCGCCGGGTGTGTTTCAGACCTCGAGCGATGGCCGTCGCGTTTTCTTCGTCGAACGTGATGGCGCCGACGCGCTGAACGCACGCAACGTCTTCATCCTCTCGCGCCAGCCGCACAGCGAGTCGGTGACGTCGGCGCGCAATGGCCACATCGTGGCCGAAGGTGACGATCGTTTCCTGGTGCTCGAGCAGGGACAGCGCAACGAGATCGACATGAAGAATTTCGACAAAACGCTGTCGCGCTTCGAGTCCTACCGTGTGCTCACCGAAGAGCGCGCGCTGAGTGGCGTGCCGGTGCCGACACCCAAGGCCACAGCCACGATCGAACTCATCCGTATGGGCACAGCGCCGGCGCAAGGCGAACTGGTGTGGCGCTTCGGCCTGCTGCTGGCCGCGGCCAACCTGGTGCTGCTGGGCATCGGCTTGTCCGCGGCCAATCCGCGGCGGCCGAGCAACTGGAACCTGCTGTTCGCGGTGTTGGCCTTCTTCGCCTACTTCAACCTCGTCAACCTGACGCAGGTGTGGGTCGGCGCATCGCGCGTGACGGCAGCTGCCGCCATGCTGGGCCTGCACGGCGGCGTCCTGGCACTTGCACTGCTGCTGCTGTGGTGGCGCGAGCACGCAGCCGTGTGGCGCTGGGGTGGCGCGTCGGCGCGCAGGCTCGACGCCGCTGCGATGGGTGCCGCCTGATGCGTACCGTGCGCCGGCTTCTCTACCGCGACGTGGTGTCGTCGGTGGCCTTCGTCACGCTGGCCTTCATCGCCTTCTTCTTCTTCATCGACTTCGTCGACGAGCTCGACGGCATCGTGCGCGGCAAACGCACGCTGTGGCCGGTGGCGTTGGCGGCCTTGCTCGAAGTACCGGGGCACCTGTACGACCTGGCGCCCATCACCGTGCTCATCGGCACCATCTACGCGCTGGCGCGCCTGGCGCACAGCTCGGAGTTCACGATCCTGCGCACCAGCGGCCTCGGCCCGGGCCGTGCATTGCGCACCCTGGCCGCCATCGGCGCGGTGTTCAGCGCCGTCACCTACGTCGTCGGCGACTACGCCGCGCCGGCAGCCGAGCGCGCGCTGGCGCAACTGCGCGCCGAAACCAGTGGCGGCCTGCGCGTGGGTGGCGCCGGTGCCTGGCTGAAAGAGCGGCGCAGCGGGCCCGAGGGCGAACGCAGCTATTCGATCAACGTCGGCGGCACCAGCGCCACCGGCTCGCTCGACGACGTGCTGATCTTCGAGTTCGACCACGACGGGCGTCTGCTCACACGCCTGGGCGCAAAGCAGGCGCTGGTCGACAAAAAGGGCTTGTGGACCTTGCGCGACGTGATCGTGACCCACTGGCCCGAAGCCATGGCCGGGCGCGATGACGGCGTGCGCGAAGAGCACCTTGCAAGCCTGGACTGGCCAAGCACCCTAGGTGCCGACGTGGTGGCCGCGGCCGTGCTGCCGCTGGCGACGATGACGACGCTGGAGTTGTGGCGCTACAGCGCACACCTGAGCGGCCAGGAGCAGGCGGCGCAAAGCCATGAGATCCGCTTCTGGAGCAAGGCCTTGTACCCGCTCGCCTGCGTCGTGATGGTGGCCCTGGCCCTGCCCTTCGCCTACATGCACGCGCGCGCCGGCGGCGTCAGCCTGAAGGTCTTCGGCGGCATCATGCTGGGCATCAGCTTTGTGCTGCTGAACAAGCTCGCGGGCCACATCGGCCTGCTACGCGACTGGACACCCTGGGTCGCGGCCTCGACACCGAGCCTTCTCTACCTGTTGATGTCGATGGCCGCGTTCGCCTGGTTGGTGCGCTTCCGATGAACGTTAGCGATGGCCTGATCCTCTTTGCCCACGGCGCGCGAGACGCACGTTGGCGCGAGCCATTCACGGAGGTTGCAGCCCGCATCCGTGTGCTGCAGCCTGCGGTAGAGGTGCGTCTGGCCTTCCTGGAATTCATGACGCCCACACTCACCGAAGCCGGGCACGAACTCGCCGCCGCCGGCTGCACGCGGATCCTGGTGTTGCCGATGTTCCTGGGCGTGGGCGGCCATGTGCGGCGCGACTTGCCGCAGATGCTGGACGCGATGCGGCTGGCCCTTCCCACCTGTCGCATCGAGCTTGCGGCCGCCATCGGCGAAGACGGCGCCGTGATGCAGGCCATGGCGTTGACTGCCGCACGGCTGCTCGGCGAAGGTGGCGCACCATGAACCTGCACCAGTTCCGCTTCATCCAGGAGGCCGTGCGCCGCAACCTCAACCTGACCGAGACGGCCAAGGCACTGTTCACCTCGCAGCCCGGTGTCAGCAAGGCCATCATCGAGCTCGAAGAAGAGCTCGGCATCGACATCTTCGTGCGCCACGGCAAGCGGCTGCGGCGTATCACCGAGCCGGGGTTGGAAGTGCTGCGCGCGGTCGAGATCATCATGCGCGAGGTGCACAACCTGAAGCGCATCGGCGAGCAGTTTTCCAAGCAGGACGCCGGCACGCTGTCGATCGCCACGACGCACACCCAGGCACGCTACTTCCTGCCCGAGCCGGTGGCGCAGTTGCGTAAACGCTTTCCCAAGGTGCAGGTGGTGCTGCACCAGGGCATGCCGAGTGAGGTGGCGCGCATGCTGCTCGACGACGTGGCCGACATCGGCCTGGCGACCGAGGCTTTAAGCGAATACGAAGGCCTGGTGACGCTGCCCTGCTACGAATGGCAGCACGTGATGGTGGTGCCGGCAGCGCACCCGTTGGCCAGCGTGGAGCGGCCGACACTGGAACAACTGGCCGCGT
This sequence comes from Rubrivivax sp., assembly GCA_031365825.1. GTDB lineage: Bacteria > Pseudomonadota > Gammaproteobacteria > Burkholderiales > Burkholderiaceae_C > Rubrivivax. The sequence continues at coordinate 9,700 of JANLYV010000502.1, forward strand.
TTGCGCTGGTGCTGTACCAGCCCACCGTGACCGGCCGCACCCGCATCGACCAGGCCTTTGCGCGGGCGCGTCTCAAGCCCACCGTTGCGCTCGAAGCCATCGACTCCGACGTGATCAAGACCTACGTGCGCCTGGGCCTGGGCGTCGGCATCGTCGCGGCGCTTGCGATGCGCGACGAGGCCGACAACGCCGACCTCGTGGCGCGCCCGGTGGGCCACCTCTTCGGCAACAACGTCACCCGCGTGGCGTTCAAGAAAGGCGCCTACCTGCGCCACTTCGTGTTTGCCTTTGCTGAACAATTGGCCGAGCGGCTGACGCAGGCTTCGATTCAACGCGCCATGAGCGGCACGGCGCGCGGCGGCAGCGGCGACTTTGACGACATCTGAAACACAGATCCAACACCGTGAACACGTTTGACACCACCCTCGGCCCCAACGCTGGCGCACCGGCCACACCGGTCATCACCTCGCGCCTGCCCAGCGTGGGCACGACCATCTTCACGCTGATGTCGGCACTGGCGCAAAAGCATGGTGCGGTGAACCTGGGCCAGGGCTTCCCCGACTTCGATTGCGACCCGGCCCTGGTCGACGCGGTGACGCAAGCCATGCGCGAAGGATTGAACCAATACCCGCCGATGACCGGCGTGCCGGCGCTGCGCCAAGCGGTGTCGCGCAAGATCGAAGCGCTGTACGGGCACGTCTACGACGCCGAGCAAGAGATCACCATCACCGCCGGCGCGACGCAGGCCATCCTCACCGCCGTGTTGTGCTGCGTGCACCCAGGTGACGAGGTGATCGTGCTCGAACCCTGCTACGACAGCTATGCGCCCAACATCGAGCTCGCAGGGGGCAAGGTGGTGCGGGTGCCACTCACGCCGGGCACATTCCGGCCCGACTTCGCGCGCATCCGGGCAGCCATGACGGCGAAGACGCGCGCGCTGATCGTCAACTCGCCGCACAACCCCAGCGCCACGGTCTGGACGCCGGCCGAGATGGAGCAGCTGGCCGCACTGCTGCACGGCACACGGGTGCTGCTGATCTCGGACGAGGTCTACGAGCACATGGTCTACGACGGCGCGGCGCACATCAGTGCCGCCTCCATTACGACGTTAGCAGCACGGGCCTTTGTCGTGTCGAGCTTCGGCAAGACCTACCACGTGACGGGCTGGAAGGTGGGCTATGTCACCGCCCCGGCGCCGTTGATGGCGGAATTTCGCAAGGTGCATCAGTTCAATGTCTTCACCGTCAACACGCCGGTGCAGCACGCGCTGGCGCGCTACATGCAGGACCCGCGGCCCTACCTCGAACTGGGCGCCTTCTACCAGGCCAAGCGCGACCTCTTCCGCCAAGGCCTGGCGCGCACGCGCCTGCGCGCGCTGCCCAGCGAAGGCAGCTACTTCCAGAGCGTGGACTACAGCGCCGTGAGCGACCTGCCCGAGGCCGAGTTCTGCCAGTGGCTCACGCGCGACGTCGGCGTGGCGGCGATCCCGCTGTCGGTGTTCTACGAAGGCGGCTTCGAGCAGCGCATCGCGCGGCTTTGTTTTGCGAAGAAAGACGAGACGCTACGCGACGCACTGGCGCGGCTGGCGGCGATTTGATCTTGCCGCGCCGGCGTGGCGCTCAACAATGTTTAGCGTGAGTTGCGGCCGGGCTTGACCGACGGCAACAGCGGCTCGCCGAAGATGCTTTCCTGAGAACGCACCGGTGTCAGGTCCAGATCCAGCGGCGCGGTCGGCAGGTCGTCGGCATGCACGTCCGACACCGCGCGGCTGTTGCCCACCGCACCGGCCGCGTGCGCCGCCCGGCCCGCGGCGTCCAATGGCAGGAGGAAGTCGACCTGGTCCATGTCGGTCGGCTCGCGGTCCATCAGGTCGCGCGCCAGCGCGTACAGGAACAGCACGTCGCGATAGGCCGGCAGGTCGAACAATTCGCCGCGCGACTTGCGAAACAGCAGCGCTTCGAGTTCGGCCATGGCGTCCAGCGGGCGCGGCCAGGCCTGGGCCAGGCGCGGCACCACGGCGGTGTAGTCCTCGAGCGACTGGCCATGCGCCAGATCGGCACCCCACTGCGGCGCATAGGCGTTGTAGCGCTGGTTGAAGCGCGTGCGCGTGCGCTCGTAGGCGTCCTGGTCACCCACGCGGCGATAGATCTCCAGCAGCTTGAGGTAGGTCAGCGGGCTGCCGCCGCCGGTATTGCGCAAATGCGCCACCAGCATGTCGATGGCCGCATTGTCCTGTCCGAGCGCCACGAAAAATTCGGCCTGCTGGTCGATGTCGATCAGCTCTTCGATCGACACATCGCGCGGCGACGTCTCTTCGACGCGGGCCGTGGGCGGCAGCACGGCGGTGCGTGCCATCGCGTGGTCGACGGGCGGATCGGGCGTGCGGGCGAGTGCCATGGTGGGCGCGACGATCGGCGACAACGACACGGTACGCTCGTCAACGCTTGCGGCGGCAGGTGACGTCGCATGGGCCATCGCGCTGCCGGGAGGCTGGGAGTTGATCAGTGGCAGCGGCGAGGTCTCCTTGTTCGGCACGTCCGCCGCGGCCACCGCCGAGGCGCGTGCCCAGGCCACTTCCTGAGTGCGCTGCATCGCGCGCAAACGCCAGGCGAACCACGCCGCCAGCAAGCCGAAGACCAGCATCAGGGCAATCAGCGGCCACATCCAGTCTTGCGACAGCTGCGGCCTGTTGAGCACCAGGCGCAGCCGCTCCACTTCGGTCTGGCTGGCACGCGCATCGCTGCGCGTGCGATCGAGGTTGCGCTCAAGCGTTGCGATCCTTTCAGCCGCGGCCGATGCCGCCGCAGCCGAGTCGCGCGCCGCGCTGGCGGCCCGCGCCACCGCCTCGATGGCCTGTTCGATGACTTCGGGTGAGCCCGCTGACACCGGTGTGAGCTCGGCCGCGTCCAGCCTCAGGCGTGAGGTCGGCGCGGTTCGCGCGGCCGCCACTGGTGCGGACTTGGCTGGCACAGGGCCTGCCGCGTTGTCCCTGACCCGGGCGGCGGCCGCAGCGCGGCGCGCGGTGGCTCGTTCAGCGCGCGCCGCAACGCGGGCTTCGGCGCGAGCACGTCGCGCGCCGGTATCGCGAACCTGCGGCCTTGCCGTAGCGGGCGCGACTTCCGCCGCGGTCGACGCGGCTCGTGCGGGCTCAGACGTGGTCGCCGGCAGGCTCGCGCCGGCCGGGCGTTCGGTCAGACTTTCGGCCAGCGGCAGTGCAGCGGCTGGCGGCGACGGCAATGCCGCGCCCGGCGCTGCGACCGCCACACCCACCGGGTCGGCCAGGGCAACATAGCGGCGCGACACACGTGACGTGCAACCTGCCTGCAACTGCAGCGTGACGACTGGCTCATCGATGACGGCGGAGGTGCTGACGCGGATGGCGACCGTGTTGCCGTTGGCTGCGGGACGCAGCGTGACCGTCGCCGGCACCGGGCGCTGGTCACCGACGAACACTTCGGCCTGCACACATTCGGGGCCTAGGCTTTCGCCGGCTTCCAACCGCGCCGTGATGTTCAGGTCGAGCGGCTGGCCCAGCGTCACGCTAGCAGGCCCGGCACCCAGGCCGAGTGCCTGGGCAGGTGTCGCCGCCAGGCCTCCAAGGCCGAGACAAGACACCAGTGCAAGTTGAGCAACGAGCCGCGTTTTCTGTGTTCCCATGATGGCGCGCGGCAGACGCTGCGGCACAAGTCTCAACGACTCTAGCATGAAGAAATTGCGGCCCTGGCGCGGTGCGCCAGGGCGTCCACGCGGATGCCGAATTGCGCACGTTCGCGTCGCATCCGCCGTGGTCTTGCGCGCACAATGCGACCCCGTGCACACCGACCCACCATGAGCCACACGGACCTCACCGCCGACGAACGCCAGAGTGTCGAATCGGGCGTCTGGTTCAGCAGCCTCTCGTTGGCCTTGCGTGGCGACATCCTCGGTCGCAGCAGCGTGCGCCGGCTGGGCGATGGCGCCGCACTGGCTTCGCGTGGTGCGCAGGCCGAAGAGTGGTGTGGCGTGGCGCGCGGCGCGGTACGCATCAGCTCGGTCTCGCTCAATGGCAAGCAGGTCACGCTGACCTATGCCGAGCCCGGCACCTGGTTCGGCGACATCGCGCTCTTCGACGGCCTGCCGCGCACGCACGATGCCGACGCCCACGGCGAGACCACCTTGATCGTCGTGCGCCGCACCGACTTCAAGGCCTTGCTCGCGCAGCATGTCGAGCTGTACGACGCGCTGCTGCGGCTGAACTGCCGGCGCCTGCGGCTGATGTTCAACCAGCTCGAAGAACTCAATACCAAACCGCTGCAGGCACGGCTGGCGCGGCAGTTGCTGCTGCTGGCCAAGAGCTACGGCATCGCGCAGGGCGAGGACATCCGCATCGGCCTGCAGCTAGCGCAGGAAGACCTGGCGCAGTTGCTCGGTGCGTCGCGCCAGCGCGTCAACCAGGAGCTCAAGGCGTTCGAGCGCCAGGGCGCCGTGCGCGTCGAGCCGGCACGGCTGGTGGTCACCTCGCGCGCCAAGCTGCTGGCCATCGCCGAACGCTGACTTTTCAGCTACTTGCATCCCCTTCAGCACCATCTTCAAGCCATGGAACAGTTCATTGGTACCCGCCCCGTCGCCGCCAGCCACGCATTCGATGTCGACATGCTCGACGCCTATCTGCGGCAACACCTCGAAGGCTTCCGGGGGCCGCTGCAGATCGAGCAATTCAAGGGCGGCCAGTCCAACCCCACCTACAAGCTCATCACGCCGCAGCGCCAGTACGTGATGCGCAGCAAGCCCGGCCCGGCCGCGAAGCTGCTGCCCTCGGCGCATGCGGTCGAGCGCGAGTTCCGCGTGATGAAGGCACTGGCGAGCAGCGACGTGCCCGTGCCGCAGATGCTGCTGCTGTGCGCCGACGAAGGGGTGATCGGCCGCGCCTTCTACGTCATGAGCTTCGTCGAAGGCCGCGTGCTGTGGGACCAGTCGCTGCCGGGCATGGACAAGAGCGCGCGCGCCGCCATCTACGACGCGATGAACCGCGTCATCGCCGCGCTGCACCAGGTCGACGTCCACGCCGTGGGCCTGGCCGACTACGGCAAGCCGGGCAACTACTTCGAACGCCAGATCGGGCGTTGGAGCAAGCAGTACCTGGCCTCTGTCACCGAGCCGATTGCCGAGATGGACAGGCTCATCGAATGGCTGCCGGCGCATTTGCCCGCCACTGCACTGGACGCCAGCCAGGTGTCGGTGGTGCACGGCGACTACCGGCTCGACAACCTCGTCTTCCACGCGCACGAGCCGCGCATCATCGCCACGCTCGACTGGGAGTTGTCGACCCTGGGCCATCCGCTGGCCGACTTCAGCTACCACTGCATGGCCTGGCACATTCCGCCGGGCACCTTCCGCGGCATCGGCGGCCTGGACCACGACGCGCTTGGTATCCCTTCAGAGTCAACGTACATTCAGCGTTATTGCCAGCGCACCGGGCGCAGCGACCCAAGCCTGTTGCTGGCCGACTGGAACTTCTACCTGGCCTACAACCTGTTCCGGCTGGCGTCGATCACGCAGGGCATTGCCAAGCGAGTGGTCGACGGCATTGCGGCAAGTGCGCAGGCGCGGTCAACGGGTGCGGCCACACGTTCACTGGCCGAGATGGCCTGGGCCTTTGCCCAGGCGTCGCGCTGACGGCCCGAGGGACGCCAGCGCCTTGGCGCGCGGCTCAGTGCTGGACTTCTTCGGCCGGCATCGTGCTGCTCGACCAGAGGCTCGGTTGCGTGCTGGGTGACTGCGCCGTGGCCATCTGTTCCTGAGCGCGCTGGGCTTCGCGCAAGGCGGTCTCGAACAGTTTCACCCAGCGTTCGAGCCCCACCACGTCGGGCTCGTCGAATTCGGTGCGCATCACCACGCGGCCGCGGCCGATCATCAGCACCAACGGGTGATCGGCAGGCAAGGTCTTCTGGCACAAGGCCGTGCCCAGCGGGCCGTCGACCCAGCGCACGAGCCAGGACTTGTGGTTGCCCACAGCCACGAACTCGTCTTTCAACGGCGCGGCGTCGGCGCCGCGCAGCTTGGGAAACATCACCAGCCAACGCATCTCGGGCGGCGTCTGGTCATCGATGCGCGTCTGCACGCCTTCGACGTACTGCTCGAAGACTTCGCGCTCCATCGCTTCCTGCAACTGGCGATTCATCACCAGCAATTGCAGTTCTCCGCCGAATTCGAGTTCGGCACGCAAGCGCAACTCGAACCCCCGCACCCAGCGGCGCTGCGCCGGGCCCCATTCCAGCCGCCAGTTGTGACTGCCATTGCGACCTTCGATCACGGCACCGCCGTCGTCGCTTACGCGGCGGAAACCGAACTGGCGCTGCGCTGCCCAGGACTCGAGGACATCGCAGCCCGAGACCGGAGCCTTGCTTCGCGGCTTCAACCAGCGCTTGAGGAAATGGAGCATCGGGTAGAGTCGGCTGCACCTCGAAAAGACGGGGCTGCCACAGAGGGGCAAGACGATGATTGAAGTCTATTCCTGGGCCACCCCCAATGGACACAAGGTCCACATCATGCTCGAGGAGTGCGGGCTGTCATATCGCACGATTGCCGTGAATATCGGTACCGGCGACCAGTTCAAGCGCGAGTTCCTCGCGATCAGCCCGAACAACAAGATTCCGGCCATCGTCGACCCCAACGGGCCTGGTGGAAAGCCGATCTCGATGTTCGAATCGGGTGCCATTCTGATGTACCTGGCGTCCAAGACCGGCCGCTTCATGCCGAGCGATTTGCGGGCGCGATGGGACATGCTGCAGTGGCTGATGTTCCAGATGGGCGGCGTCGGCCCGATGCTCGGCCAGGCGCACCACTTCCGGCTGTACGCGCCCGAGAAAATTCCCTACGCCATCGACCGCTACACCAACGAAGCCAAGCGCCTGTACGGCGTGATGAACAAGCAGCTGGCCAGATCGAAGTACATCGCCGGCAAGGAATACAGCATTGCCGACATCGCCATCTTTCCCTGGCTGCGCTCATGGAAGAACCAGGGCATCGACTGGAACGACTACCCGCACCTGCGCGGCTGGTTCGACGAGATCGCTGCACGCCCGGCGGTGATGCGTGGCGTGGAGGTGCTGGCCGCGCAGCGCAAGCCGCTGGTCGACGACAAGGCACGCGAAACGCTGTTCGGCGAGACCCAGTACCAGAAGCGCTAGAGCGCGCCCTTCTAGAATCGCGCGCGGCTGTGATCCCCGGCTTCCCCCCCGCGCCTCAGCCCGTAGCTCAACGGCATCGAGCACCAGCCTTCTAAGCTGGGGGTCGGGGGTTCGAGTCCCTCCGGGCAGGCCAACGTCGCAGTGCCGCAGCGTCGATCAGAACACGGTTGTGATCGAGATCGCCTCGTTCAGCGTCTCGCGGGCGACCCGGAGGGCGAACTCGAC
>JANLYV010000541.1:0-3375 GCA_031365825.1 Rubrivivax sp.
CTTGCCGGCCACTCCCCGGAGCCCTGCGTGACCGCCGACGCCTTCATCCTCACCCTGTCCTGCCCCGACCGCGCCGGCATCGTGCATGCCGTCACCGGCGTGCTTGCCGCGCAAGGCGGCAACATCAGCGAAGCCGCGCAGTTCAACGACCAGGGCACGGGCCTGTTTTTCATGCGCGTGCGCTTTGCGGCGCCGGGGGCGACGGTGGCCTCGCTCTCGGCGCCGCTGGCCGAGCTGGCCGGCACGCTGGCGATGAAATGGCAGTTGCACGGCGCACTTGAGCGGCTGCCGACGGTGATCCTGGTGAGCAAGCTCGGCCACTGTCTGAACGACCTGCTCTTCCGCTACCGTTCGCAGTTAGTGCCGCTGGACATCCGCGCCATCGTCTCCAACCACCGTGACTACTATCAACTCGCGGCCAGCTACGACATCCCCTTCCACCACATCCCGGTGACGGCCGCGACCAAGCCGCAGGCCGAAGCCAGGCTATTGGAAATCGTCAACGCCGAGAAGGCCGAACTGGTGGTGCTGGCGCGCTACATGCAAGTGTTGAGCGACGACCTGTGCCGCGCGCTCGTTGGCCGCGCCATCAACATCCACCATTCCTTCCTGCCCAGCTTCAAAGGTGCCAAGCCGTATTGGCAGGCGCATGAACGTGGCGTGAAGATCATCGGCGCCACCGCGCATTACGTCACTGCCGAGCTCGACGAAGGCCCGATCATCGAACAGGACATCGCGCGCGTCGACCACTCTAACGACCCGGAGGAGCTGACCGCCATCGGCCGCGATGTCGAAAGCGCGGTGCTGGCGCGCGCCGTGACCTGGCATGCCCAGCGGCGCGTGCTGGTGAATGGGCACAAGACGGTGGTCTTCAAGTAAGACGCGGGGGGCGATGAGCGTCGACCCGATCCTGATCGAGCTGCCCGCCTGGCTGGACACCGCGCGTCTGCGGCTGCGCCCGCCGCAGGCCGGTGACGGCGCCATGGTCTGTGCCGCCGTGAAGGAGTCGCTGCCCGAGTTGCGCCGTTTCCTGGCCTCGCTGCCCTGGGTCGCGAGCGACCCCACGCCCGAATCGTCAGAGGCCTGGTGCCGCAACGCGATGGCCAACGTCATCGCACGCAAGGACATGCCGTTCCTGTTGCTGGACAAGAGCGGCCTGGGTACGCCGGCGCTGGTGGGCGTGGTCGGCCTGCACCGGCCGGTGTGGGCCACGCCGAAGTTCGAAATCGGCTTCTGGGCGCGCAGCAGCCAGGCCGGCCGAGGCTACATCAGCGAAGGCGTGATGGCGCTGGCGGCGCTGGCGTTCGAACAGCTGCATGCCGCGCGCGTGGAACTCATCATCGACGAAGACAACGCTGCGTCGCGACGTGTCGCACAGCGCTGCGGCTTCACGCTCGAAGGCACGCTGCGCAACGAACGCCGCGCACCCGACGGCACGCTGCGCCACAGCTGCGTCTACGCGCGCACGCAGGCTTGACCAGTGGGCCGTGGACCAGGCCCATCAGCTCGGTGGAGATCGCTACGACACCACCTGGTAGTACAGGTTCTGCGGGTGGCGCGCCTGGGCGAAGAAGAACCAACGCTCGGCAGCGAGGCCGGGCAGCTGAGCCATGCAGGCCGCGAGCCACAGCGCCACGCTCCCGGCGTTGATGGCCCACAGCATCAGCGCGGTGGGCAAAACAAACCCGAGCACAATGAACGTTAGCTTGATCTGACTGAGGGCTGCGGCGCCGGCACGATGGAAAAACTCGCGCGTGTTGAAAGCGCCGGCGGACATGCCCATCGAGGTCTGCTTGAGCACGTGGGCCTTGATGCCGGTGGCCGATTGCAGCGTGCTCTTGTGCTTGAGCCGGGCGTTGCGGCGCAGTGCGACGAGGCGCACGACGAGTGCGGCGACGGTCACACGCAGGGCCCAGGGTGCAGCGGCATGCAGCAGCCCCGCCTCACCAGCCAACGCTGCAAGTGCGCATGCAAGCACCGCGCCAGACGACAGGCCGATCAGCACGAAGCCGGCAAGCGTGAGCGGATGCGCCCATTCCTGGATGAAGCGCAGACAGGCGTAGATCATCGCCGTGCACCACCACAGCAGGGCGGCCAGGGACAGTACGGCCAACAGCCAGGCGGTATGCACCGATTCACCCACCATCCACCACAACGCCACCGCGGCGATGAAGGCCGGCAGCACGATGACTTCGCGCGACAGCCATGAGGTGCGCCACATCAGCACCGCGCGCCAGGCGCGCTCCGGGCGGCCCAGGTGCAGGAAGGACGCCGCCAGCGCGGCCAGCAACATGGCCAGCGCCAGCAACAAGCTGCGGCTGAGAAAAGCGGGTGCCATCACGATGCCGGCCAGGCGCGCGAGCGCCAGGCTCACGAGCAAGCCCTGCGCGGCGCCGGCCAGGGTGGTGAAGGTGATAACCGACCAGGCCGGGTTCACTCGCAACCCTCGGCTGCGGGCGTGATGCGCCGGGGCAGGTAGTGATTCGCCGGCTTGGTGTCCCATTCCGGCATGAGTGAATAGCCTCCACGCTCGCGGATGGCCCGGCTGACCTCGGACCCAGGGTCTTTCACATCGCCGAACAAGCGCGCGCCGGTGGGGCAGGCGGCGACACAGGCCGGGCGCCGGTCGGCCACGGGCAGTTGTTCGTCGTAGATGCGGTCGACGCACAAGGTGCACTTGGTCATGACCTGGCGCTCTTCGTCGATCTCGCGCGCGCCGTAAGGGCAGGCCCAGGCGCAGTACTTGCAGCCTATGCACTTGTCGTAGTCGACGAGCACGATGCCATCAACCTTCCGCTTGTAGCTTGCACCCGTGGGACACACCGGTACGCAGGGTGGGTCTTCGCAGTGCAGGCAACTCTTGGGGAAGTGCACCGTCTCGGTGTGGGGGAACTCGCCGGCCTCATACGTCTGCACGCGGTTGAAGAAGGTGCCGGTGGGGTCGGCGCCGTAGGCGTTGAGGTCGGCCAGCGGGCCGGCAGAGCCCGAGCTGTTCCACTGCTTGCAACTCGTCACGCAGGCGTGGCAGCCAACGCAGACGTTGAGGTCGATGACCAAAGCGAGTTGTTTGGCCAGCGTCGCGGGCACGGCACCCATGTTCATTTCTTTCCCGCGAAGTAGGTCAGCACTGAACGCGTGCCAGCCCCTGCGCTGCCCAACACACCGGGCACGGGCGGCGCCGCTGCCACTTGCGGGAACGTCTCCTGCGGCTCGTCGGGGTCGGCCGGGCGGATGCGCACGCGCACGTCGTACCAGCCGGCCTGGCCTGTCACCGGGTCGCTGTTGCTGATGCGGCCGCCGTTGAACGGCAGTTCTTCGCTAATCAAGTGGTTCAGCAAGAAGCCCTTGCGCGATTCGTCCGCGCCTGGCGCCAGA
>JANLYV010000552.1:0-9420 GCA_031365825.1 Rubrivivax sp.
CGCGGGCTGGACGCGAAACACACGCTCTTCATCGTTGCCAGCAAGACCTTCACCACGCAAGAGACCATGGCCAACGCCCAAGTGGCACGGCAGTGGTTCCTGACGCAGGGCGGCACGGACATCGCGCGGCACTTCGTCGCCACCACGACGAATATTGCCACCGCAGCGACGTTCGGCATTCACACCACCTTCGGTTTCTGGGACTGGGTCGGTGGGCGCTACTCCTTGTGGAGCGCGATCGGCTTGCCTATCGCCATTGCCGTGGGCGCTGAAATGTTCGGCGACCTGCTCGCCGGCGCGCATGCCATGGACCAGCACTTCGCTCACGCCGCGCCGCATGAGAACCTGCCGCTGCTGCTGGGCCTGCTCGACGTCTGGTACCGCAACTTCCACGGCTTCACCAGCCGCAGCGTCGCGCCTTACCACCAGGGCCTGGCGCGGCTGCCGGCCTACCTGCAGCAGCTGGAGATGGAGTCCAACGGCAAGCGTGTCGACATGGCCGGCGAGCTGCTGCCCTTCAACACCAGCCCGGTGGTGTGGGGCGAGCCTGGCACCAATGGCCAGCATGCCTACTTTCAGATGCTGCACCAGGGCAGCGAGGTCGTGCCGGTGGAGTTCATTGCGGTCAAGCAGGCCGAGCACGTGCATGCCGATCTGCAGCAGAAGTTGCTGGCCAACTGCCTGGCACAAAGCCAGGCGCTGATGCTGGGCAAGAGCGCTGCCGACGCCGCCACCGAGCAAGCGCCGACGGCCGCCGCGGGCTTCGATGCCCAGGCGCTGGCGATGCACCGCAGCTTCCCCGGCAACCGCCCGAGCACGACGCTGGTGCTGCAACGGCTCACGCCGCGTGCACTCGGCGCATTGATCGCCATGTACGAGCACCGCGTCTTCACCAGCGGCGCGGTGTGGGGCATCAACAGCTTTGACCAATGGGGTGTGGAGCTGGGCAAAGCCCTGGCCAGCGCCTTGCTGCCGCGGCTGGCTTCGGGCGACACCGTTGGACTCGACGGCTCCACCGCGGGCCTGTTGGCCAAGCTGCGCGCATGAAGTTCGTGTTCGACTTTGCCGGTGTTGTCTTCCACTGGAAGCCGCGCGAGATGTTGCGCCGCTTGTTGCCGGCGCGCACGCAGGACGAGGTGGCGCTCGCGCACTGCGAGGCCGTGATCTTTCAGGGCTGGGGCGGTGACTGGGCCGACTTCGACCGCGGCACGATCGATGTACCCGCGCTGGTCGACAAGATCGCCGCACGCACAGCCTTCAGCCACGACGAAGTGCAGGCCGTGATCGACGCGGTGCCGCTGGAGCTGCAGCCCGACCCCGGCACCGTGGCGCTGGTCGAGACGCTGCGCCAACATGGCCACGCGCTGTACTTCCTGTCGAACATGCCGGCACCTTATGCCGACCATCTCGAACGACAGTTCCCGCTGGTACGGCAGTTTCGCGATGGCGTGTTCTCAGCCCGCGTGCAGGCCATCAAACCCGAGCCGGCGATCTTCGAGCTGGCGGCACGGCGCTTCGGCGCGGCGCCGTCGGAGCTGCTGTTTTTCGACGACGTGGCCGGCAACGTGGCCGCAGCGCAGGCCGTGGGCTGGCAGGCCTGGTTGTTTGCTAACGCGCAAACGACGGGTGCAGCCTTGCGCGAGAAAGGCTGGCTGCGCTGACGCGGTCGGCCGGCCGTGACCTACGGCGCGAGCAAGCCCACCAGCGCCTGGCGCGACACTGCCAGGCCCTGCTCGATGATCTGCGCCTTCCACACGTCGGTGTCGGTGTAGAACGCATCGCGCACCTGGCGCTTGATGGCGCGGTGCTGTTCCAGCGGGGCGTGCGGGTGGTTCTGCAGCCACTGGTCGGCACGCAGCGCGTTGATGACGTCGGGCACCGGCAGCGTGCCGTATTCCAGCGCCATGCCGGTGTACTCGGCCTGTGCACATTCTTCGTAGGCGGCATTGCACATCAGCCCGGCAAGCACGGCCGAGCTCGACGAGCCGTCGTAGATCGAGGTCACCTTCTCGCCCCACCAGCGCCGCGCCCGCGCCACGGCGGCAGGGTCGTTGTGGCCGGCGAAGATCATCTCGCCGTGGCCGCTGGGGCCCAGGCCCGTGTGCACGTCGATCCAGCCCAGCGCGCGGCAACGCTTGCCATGCTGTTGCAGCACGCGGCGCAGCGTCTGCTGGCTCCAGGTCGGCGCCACGCCGCCATAGAACAGGCCATCGGCATGGCGGTATTGGCCGCCGCTGACGGCGGCCTGAAAACCCGCTGCGCCAAACTCGGCGGTGAAGGCCGTGAGCAGGGTTTCGTTCTCGGCCGTGGGCGGCCACTGCTCGGGCACCAGCGCGCTGGCGATGCGCTCATAGCCGTGGTTAGCAGGCAGGGGCTTGCCGAAGTCCTGGAAGTTGCGGTTGAGGTCGACGTTCTCGTGCGTCGTGCGCCGCCACCACGAAAAACCGTAGGGGTTCAGGCCGTGCACGTAGAGCAAGGCGATGCCGGACTCCTGCGCCTGCGCGTGCCAGGCCGGGTCGCCGAGCAAGGCGTGCTGCACGCCTGATCCGCAATAGCCCTCGACGCCATGGCAGGCGCTGCTGATGAGCAGCATGGCGCTGGCATCCGCGGCGCCGAAGCGCGCCACGTCCATCGCCAGCACTTCGCCGTCGCGCCCGCGCAGCGGGTGCTCGTGCGACTGCACGTCCAGTCCAGCCGCATGGGTGGCGGCCAGGAACTTGTCGCGCGCCTCGACGTAGCTTTGCGCGAAGTGGCGCGAGGCCGCAGCGGCTGTGCTCACCGCGGTGTCGCCAGCCAACGTTCGGCCAGGCGCACCCAGGCGGTGGCGCCGAGCGGGATCAGGTCGTCGTTGAAGTCGTAGCTCGGGTTGTGCAGCATGCATGGCCCCAGGCCGTGGCCGCCTTCGCGGTGTTCGCCGTCACCGTTGCCGATGAGGAAATAGCAGCCGGGCTTTTGCTGCAGGAAAAAGCTGAAGTCCTCCGCGCCCATGGTCGGCTCGAAGTCGTGCACGTTTTCCGCGCCGACCACATCGGCGAGCAGGCTGCGCGCGAAGTCGGTCTCGGGGCCGTGGTTGATGGTCGGCGGGTAGTTGCGGTGGAAGTGGAACTCGCAACTGGCTTCGAACGCGGCGCAGGTCGACTCGGCGATTTGCCGCATGCGCCGCTCCACCAGGTCGAGCACGTCGGTGGTGAAGGTGCGCACGGTGCCGCGCAACTCGCAGCTGTCGGGGATGACGTTGGTGGCCTCGCCGGCGTGGATCATCGTCACCGAGATCACGGCGGTGTCGATGGGCCGCTTGTTGCGCGTGACGATGGTCTGGAAGGCCTGCACCATCTGGCAAGCAATGGGCACGGGGTCGACGCCGTTGTGCGGCAACGCAGCATGTGCACCCTTGCCACGAATGGTGATGCGGAACTCATTCGAGCTGGCGAACACCGGCCCGCTGCGCAAGGCGAACTGGCCGACACGCATGCCCGGCCAGTTGTGCGCGCCGAAGATGGCTTCCATCGGGCACTTGTCGAAGAGGCCGTCTTTCATCATCTCGCGCGCGCCGCCGCCGCCTTCTTCGGCCGGCTGGAACACGAGGTAGACGGTGCCGTCGAAGTTGCGATGTCGGCTCAAGTGTTTCGCCGCGGCGAGCAGCATCGCGGTGTGACCGTCATGGCCGCATGCGTGCATCCTGCCGGGGTGCTGGCTGGCATGGGCGAAGTGGTTGTGCTCGGTCATCGGCAGCGCGTCGATGTCGGCGCGCAGGCCCACGGCGCGCTTCGAACTGCCGTTCTTGACGACACCCACGACGCCGGTCTTGCCCAGGCCGCGGATCACCGGGATGCCCCATTCGGTGAGCGCCTTGGCGATGGCGTCCGAGGTGCGTTCTTCCTGAAAACATAACTCCGGGTGGGCGTGGATGTCGCGCCGCATGGCCGTGATCAAAGCGGCATCGGCCAGGATCGATTCGATCATCTTCATGCATCAGTCTCCTGCACCACGACGGGCGCGCTGGTGATCGAGCCATCTTACGCCGCGCCTATGGACGTTGGCCTCAGCGGCGCACCTTGCCTTCGGCGGTGAGGATGGTCATCTCGACGAACCTGGAGCCGGCATGTTTGTCCGGCGCGAAGTCGACCCAGAAGCCGCCGGTGTTGAAGTCGCGCAGCTTTTCCAGGCCCGTGATCAGCGCTTCGGCGTTCTTCGCGCCACCGCGGCGCAGCGCTTCGACCAGCACCTTGGCCGCGACGAAACCTTCCATGCTGCTGTAGTTGGGGTCGAACTTGTCGCGGTACTTGGCCTTGCCGGCGTTGAGGTAGTCGCCAGCGATGGCGGTGGTGGGGCTGAAGGGGAAAGGCATCACCTGGCTGACGACCACACCACGCGCGTCGGCGCCGAGTTCCTTGCTCAGGGCGGCCGTGCCGACGAACGAGACGTTGTAGAAGGCGCCCAGGAAGCCGGACTTGCGTGCCTCGCGAATGAAGGCCGCACAGGCGCGGTAGGCACTGATCAGCACGATGGCATCGGGCCTGACCGCGACGATGGTCTTCACCGCCAACGCCACATCCACCGTGTTGCGCTCCACCGTGCCGAGCGCGGTGGGCGTCAGGCTCAGCGGCGACAGTGCCCGCGTCACGCCATCGAGGCCAGCCTTGCCGTAACTGTCGTTTTGATAGAAGACCGCGATGTGCTTGATGCCCACGGCGGTGAGCTGCTTCACGATCTCGGCCGTCTCGTCGTAGTACGAGGCGCGCACATGAAAGGCGTAGCGGTTGAAGGGCTCGCGCAACGCCTGTGCCCCGGTGAAGGGTGCGACGAAGGGCGTGCCCGCAGCCACGGCCAAGGGCATCGCGGCGATGCTGGTGGGCGTGCCGATGTAGCCGAAGAGCGCGAGCACGCCGTCCTTGATGAACTTGCGCGTGTTCTCGACGCAGCGGTCGGGCTCGTAGCCGTCGTCGAGGATGCGCAACTCGACGGCGCGGCCGTTGATGCCGCCGCGCGCATTGCTGCGCTCGAAGTACAGGTCGGCGCCGATCTTGAACTGCCGCCCGAGTTCGGCAGCCGGCCCGCTGAACGCGGCCGACTGGCCCAGCACGATGGCGCGGGGCTGCGCCAGTGCGGGCATGGCGACCGAAGCAGTGCCGGCAACGGCGCCGTAGGTGGCGCCGTATGTGGCACCCTTTGCGGCCGCCAGCAAGAGTGACCTTCGCAACATCACGGCCGCCTCGCGGCTCGCGCCGCTGCTCGAAAATAGGCTCCCTGTGCCATAGTCTATCGATGAAGTCTTCAGATGTAAGCAAGGGCTTTCATGTCGTGCGCGCGGTGTGTCCGCACGACTGCCCCGATACCTGCGCCATGCGCGTGACGGTGCGGGACGGCCGCGCCGTCAAGGTCCAGGGCGACCCCGACCATCCACCCACGCACGGCGCCTTGTGCACCAAGGTCTCGCGCTATGCGGAGCGCACCTACCACGACGAACGTGTGCTGCGGCCGCTGAAGCGCGTGGGCCACAAAGGCAGCGGCCAGTTCGTGACTGTGAGCTGGGACGAGGCCATGGCACACATCAGCGCGCGGCTGTGGGCCATCGCCGCGCGCAACCCGCAGGCGGTGCTGCCCTACAGCTATGCCGGCACGATGGGCATGGTGCAGGGCGACGGCATGGCGGCGCGCTTTTTCCACAAGCTCGGCGCTTCGCTGCTCGACCGCACCATCTGTTCGTCGGCCGGCGGCGATGCGCTCGTGGCCACCTACGGCGCCAAGATCGGCATGCACCTGGAGTGGTTTGCCGAGAGCCGATTGATCATCATCTGGGGCAGCAACCCCATCACATCGAGCCTGCACTTCTGGACCATCGCGCAAGAGGCCAAACGCCGCGGCGCCAGGCTCATCTGCATCGACCCGCGGCGCACCGAGACGGCCGAGAAGTGCCATCAGCACATCGCGCTGCTGCCCGGCACCGACGGCGCACTGGCGCTGGCGCTGATGCACGAGTTGATCCGCCTCGATCTTCTTGACCACGATTACATAGAGCATTATGTCGACGATTGGGCACCGCTGCGCGAGCGCGCGCTGGCCTGGCCGCCCGAGCGTGCGGCGGCGGTGTGCGGCATCAGCGCCGAGGTGGTGCGCGAGCTGGCACTGGCCTACGGCAGCACGGCGCCGGCGGCGATTCGCCTGAACTACGGCATGCAGCGCGTGCGCGGCGGCGGCAATGCGGTGCGCTTGATTGCGCTGCTGCCGGCCCTGGTGGGTGCCTGGCGCCACCGCGCCGGCGGCCTGTTGCTGTCGAGCTCGGGCTGGTTCAAGAACTTCCGCAACGACGCCGCGCTGCAGCGGCCCGACCTGCTGGGCGCACGCCGGCCGCGCACGCTCAACATGTCGACCATCGGCGACGACTTGCTGCGCGAGAGCTCAGCCGAATTCGGCCCGAAGATCGAAGCGCTGGTCGTCTACAACAGCAACCCCGTGGCGGTGGCGCCAGAGAGTGGCAAGGTGGTGCAGGGCTTCGCGCGCGAAGACCTTTTCACCGTGGTGCTCGAACACTTCATGACCGACACCGCCGACCACGCCGACTACGTGTTGCCGGCGACGACGCAGCTCGAGCACTGGGACGTGCATTCGACCTACGGCCACACCTACGCCATGCTGAACCAGCCGGCCGTGGCACCTGTAGGTGAGGCGCGCTCGAACGCGGCGATCTTCCGCGACCTGGCCGCACGCTGCGGCTTCACCGACGAATGTTTCAGCGACAGCGACGAAGCCATGGCACGCCAGGCCTATCACGAACACGCGGTGCCTTGGCAGACCCTGCTCGACGTCGGCTGGGTCAAGCTGCCGCTGCCCGACGCGCCGTTTGCGCAAGGCGGCTTCGCCACCGCCAATGGCCGTGTGCAGATCGATGTGCCCGGCCTGGGTGTGCCCGACCACATCGCCAACTACGAGAGTGTGCAGTCATCTCCAGCGTTAGCGAGGGACTACCCACTGGCGATGATCTCGCCGCCGGCGCGGCACTTCCTGAATTCCAGCTTCGTCAACGTCAAGAGCCTGCGCGCGATGGAAGGTGAGCCGCTGGTGGAAATTCACCCCGACGATGCGGCGCCGCGCGGCATCATCAGCGGCGCGATGGTCGAGATTCGAAATGAGCGCGGGCGCTACCGCTGCAAGGCCGAGGTCAGCGACAGCGCGCGGCCGGGCGTGGTCAACGGCCTGGGGGTGTGGTGGCGCAAGTTCGGCGTGGACGGCAGCAACGTGAACCAGCTGACGCACCAGCGGCTGACCGACATCGGCCGCGGCCCGGCGTTCTACGACTGTCTGGTTGAAGTCGCGCCGGTGTGAACTGGGCCAGGGCGCTGATCGTGTCCAGCCTCACCGGCGCCGCGCTCGTGGCCGCCGCCACTGCCACGCTGTGCCTGAGCAGCGGCTGCAGCTCGGTGGGCTACTACACGCAGGCGGTGGGTGGCCACCTCGAAGTCATCCATCGCGCCAAACCGGTGCCGGCCTGGCTTGACGACGCGGCCACGCCGGCACCTCTGCGTGAACGCCTGGCGCTGACGCAGCGCATGCGTGACTTCGCCATCACCGAGCTCGCGCTGCCCGACAACCGCAGCTACCGCAGTTACGCCGACCTGCAACGCGCCGCCGTGGTGTGGAACGTCGTTGCCGCACCCGAGCTTTCGCTCACACTCAAGACCTGGTGCTTCCCGGTGATGGGCTGCGTCGGCTACCGCGGCTATTTCGACCGTGCCGGCGCCGACGCGCTGGCGGCGGAGTTGCGGCGCGAAGGCTGGGAGGTCAGCGTCTACGGTGTGCCGGCCTATTCGACACTGGGCTGGACCGACTGGCTCGGCGGCGACCCGCTGTTGAACACGTTCATCCACGGGCCCGAAGGTGAAGTCGCGCGCTTGATCTTCCATGAGCTGGCACACCAGGTGGCCTACGCCGGTGACGACACCACTTTCAACGAGTCGTTTGCGACGGCGGTGGAACGTCTGGGCGGGCAACGATGGCTGAGCGAGCGCGCCGGTGCTAACGTACAACGCGAGTATGCTGACTACGACGCGCGCCGGCGCGACTTTCGCGAGCTGGCCGCGCGCCAGCGCCAGCGGCTGCAGGCCCTATATGCCGGCAACTTGAGCGACACCGACAAGCGCGCGCAAAAGCTCGTGCTGAAGGCTCAGCTCGACGCCGACATCGCCGCGCTGAAAGCCGGCCCCTGGCGCGGCTTCAGCGGTTATGACGCCTGGTTTGCGCGCGCCAACAACGCCAGCTTTGCGGTGCAGGCCGCCTACGACGAGCTCGTGCCGGCCTTCGAGCGCCTGTACGAGCGTGAGGGGCGCGACTTTGCCCGCTTCTACGCCGAGGTGCAGCGCTTGTCCGCCTTGCCCAAGGCCGAACGCCGCGCCACACTCGGCGCCCCACCCTGAGGATTTTCGACATGGCCGAGCTGCGCATCCACCGCGACCACACCCTGGGCCTGGCCAAGGCGCGCAAGGTTGCGTGGGCGTGGGCCGAACAGGCCGAGGCGAAGTTCGCGATGGAGTGCACCGTGAGCGAAGGCAAACACAGCGACACGGTGGCGTTCACGCGCTCGGGCGTGAGTGGCACGCTGGTGGTCGCGGCCGATCACTTTGACCTCTCGGCCAAGCTCGGCTTCCTGCTCGGCGCCTTCAGCAAGACGATCGAGAGCGAGATCGAGAAAACGCTCGATGCACTCCTGTCCGAAGGCAAGGCGGCAGCGAAAAAGGTTGCACCGGCGAAGAAGTCTGTGCCAGTGAAAAAGGCCGCGCCGAAAAAATAGCGGCGCGGCGCCATGCAGATCGGGGCCGTCTGCATCCGGCGCGCGTTTGGCCTCGTATGGCAGCCCGCCGCACGGCGCGGCAAGGAGACTTCAGTGAACACATTGCGCAAAACCGTGATCGCTTCGGCGTTGGCCGTCGCCTTCGTATTTGCAGCCCAAGCTTCAAGCCACCGCGAAGCCCTGGCCGTGCTCAACGAGCCCTGCGCCGACAACACCGATACCTATGCCTGGGTGTCGGACGGCGCGCACAACAAGCTCTACCTGATCATGAACTTCAACCCGCTGCACGAGCCGGGCCAAGGCAACCAGGGCCTGCGTGCGTGCAACGGCTACCGCTACGAGTTCCACATCGGCATGGGCGAGCGGCTCGACTCCAGGGTGGTCTACCGCGTCGAGTTCACCAACCGTCTGGTGCCCGAGGCCGCGCCCAGCCCCAGCGACCCGCTGGGCGGGGGCAACGAGTTGCTGTGGCAACTCACCGGTGGCACCGAGACCATGAAGGTCACGCGCATCCTGACGCCGGGCACTGGCCCGGAAGGCAAGAGTGCTGACGGCAGCACCGTGGTGGGCAACGATTTGCCGGTGCTGCCCAACAACCACGGCCCGCAGACCGACCGCCTGGTGTACGGCCTGGG
>JANLYV010000004.1:0-1790 GCA_031365825.1 Rubrivivax sp.
AGCTCACGCGCGTCATGGCGCTGTCATTCGCCGGCAAAGGGGTGCGCGTCAACGCCGTCGCGCCGGGCACCATCGCCACCGAACTTGCCCGCAGCGCGGTGCTGACCAGCGACGAGGCGCTCGCACGCATCATGAGCCGCACGCCCATGGGCCGCCTGGGCGAGCCGGGCGAGATTGCCGACGTCGTGGCCTTTTTGCTGAGCGACGCCGCGAGCTACGTCACGGGCGAAATCGTCGTCGCCGACGGCGGGCGATTGACGCTGAACTACACCATGCCGGTGTAGCGCCAGGCCAGCGCCGTCACGCCGCCTGCGAGCCCCGGTGCGCCCAGCCGGTGGTGCGCTTTTCGATCCACGAGAAGACTTCGTACATCGCCATGGCCATCGCGCCGATGGTCACCAGGCCGGCAAACGCAAGGGGCATGCGCTGCTGGCTGCCTGCGGTCTGCATCAGGTAGCCGATGCCCGAGTCGCCGGCGGTCATCTCGGCCAGCACGGTGCCGACGAAGGCGAGCGTGATGGCGACCTTGAGCGAGGCGTAGAAGTACGGCATCGAACGCGGCAGGCCGACCTTCACCAGCACGTCCCAGCGCTTCGCGCCGAGCACACGCAGCACGTCTTCGAGCTCGGGTTCGAGCGTGGCCAGGCCCGTGGCGATGTTCACCGTGATGGGGAAGAACGAGATCAGGAACGCGGTGAGGATGCCCGGCCCCAGGCCGATGCCGAACCAGACCACGAGGATGGGCACCACCGCCGCCTTGGGCACGGCGTTGAAGGCCACCATCAACGGATACAGCGCGGTGTAGGCCAGGCGCGAACTGCCGATGAGAAAACCGAGCATGACGCCGACGACGATGGACAGGCCGAAGCCCAGCATCGTCACCCAGAAGGTCTTCCACGCGGCTTCGATCAGCGCGCCTTTGAACTCGATGAACTGCAGCGCGATCTGCAGCGGGCTGGGGAAGATGAAGTCGGCAATGTCGAAGGCGACGACGATGAGCTGCCACAACAGCAGGATCGCCGCCAGCACCACCAGCGGCGACCAACGCTCCATCGTCTTGGTGATCTTCATGCAGCCGCCGCGGCGCTGGTTTTGCGGATCGCGCCGATGTGCCCGCGCAGCTCGTGCACGATGTCGGTGAACTGCGGCGTGTAGGTGATCTCCAGGTCGCGCGGGCGCGGCAGGTCGATGTCGCGCATCACGACGAAGCGGCCCGGGCTCTTGCTCATGACGTAGACCTTGTCAGCCAGGAACACGCTCTCGCGCAGGTCGTGCGTGACCAGGATGACGTTGAATTTCTGCGCCGCGTGCAGGTCGCGCAGCGCGCACCACAGCTCTTCGCGTGTGAAGGCGTCGAGCGCGCCGAAGGGTTCATCCAGCAGCAGCATCTTCGGTTCGTGCACCAGCGCGCGGCAGATACTGGCGCGCTGCTGCATGCCGCCCGAGAGCTGCCACGGGAACTTGTCGGCGTAGCCGTCGAGACCGACGCTCTTGAGCAGGTCGCGCGCCTTGTCGCGAAACGCTGCGCGCCGGCTGCGGAACTCCGAGCGGTACGGCTCGACGATCTCGAGCGGCAGCAGCACGTTGTCGAGCGTCGTGCGCCAGGGCAGCAGGCTCGGCGCCTGGAAGGCCATGCCGCTGATCTTCAGCGGCCCGGTGACCGGCGCACCATCGATGTGGATGCTGCCTTTGCTCGGCATCTTCAGCCCGGTGGTGAGCTTCATGAAGGTCGACTTGCCGCAGCCCGAGGGCCCGACGATGGCGATGAATTCGCCCTGCGTCACCTGCAG
>JANLYV010000013.1:0-5721 GCA_031365825.1 Rubrivivax sp.
CGGGCGGCGGATTTCCAATGTGCTGCTCATGCTTGCCATCCTCGGGTGAGCGTCAATAGCGCTTCGCGGCTTCGTCGAGCATGACCTCGGTGGCACCGCCGCCGATGGCCAGCACACGCGCGTCACGCCACAGCCGCTCGATCGCCACGCCGCGCATGTAGCCCATGCCGCCGTGGAACTGCTGGCAGGTCTGCGTGACCTCGTTCACGAGCTCGCCGGTGAGCGCCTTGAGCAACGACACGTCCTGCACGATGTCGTGGCCTTGGGTCACGCGCCACGCGCAGTGGTACAGAAAGCAGCGCGCGGCGCGCGTCTTGGCGTCGCACATCGCCAGGCGGTGGCGGATGCTTTGTTTGTCCCACAGCGGCGCGCCGAAGGCCTGGCGTGATTGCACGTACTCGAGCGTTAGCTTCAGCGCCTGCGTGCAGTGGCCCACGGCCATCGCCGCCAGCGCGATGCGCTCGGTCTGGAAGTTCTTCATCACCGAGGCGAAGCCGCGGTCGACCTCGCCCAGCACATGCGCGGCGGGAACGCGGCAGTTCTCGAAGTGCAGCTCGGCGGTGTCGGAGCTGAGCCAGCCCGCCTTGTCGAGCTTGCGGCCGACGCTGAAGCCGGGCGTGCCCTTTTCGACGGCGAAGATGGTGATGGCATGGCGCGCGGTGCCCGTGCGCGCGGCGACGAAGTACAGGTCGGCAAACACGCCGTTGGTGATGAAGAGTTTGCTGCCGTTGAGCACCCAATGGTCGCCCTTGCCGTCGCTCTCACGCCGCGCCGTGCTGCGCATGCCGGCGACGTCCGATCCCGCACCCGGCTCGGTGATGGCCACGGCGGTGATGGTGCGGCCGCTGGAGATGCCCGGCATCCAGCGCGCCTGTTGCACCGGCGTGCCCGCGTGGTGCAGGTGCGGCGCGGCCATGTCGGTGTGCACGAGCACGGTGATGATGAAACCGCCGAAGGTGCTTTGAGACAAGGCTTCGGCGAAGACCAGGTTGGCCATCGCATCGGCGCCACCGCCGCCATGCTCGGGCGCGAACATCAGCCCGAGCAGGCCCGCGTCGCCCATCTTGCGCAGCACCTCGCGCGGCACCATGCCGTCTTCTTCCCACGCCAGCGCATGCGGCTCAACTTCGCGGGCGATGAAGCGTGCGACCTGGTCGCGCAGCAGTTCGTGGTCGGGGTTGGTGTAGATGCTGGTCATGGCCGTCCGGAACGTTGCGGGTCAGTGACGCCAGATGCGCAGGCCGCGCAGCTCTTCGAAGGCGTCGAAGTCGCTGTCTCGGTGCAGCAGCGCGTAGTCCTGTTCGATGCACCAGGCGGCCAGCAGCACGTCGATCGGGCTGCTGGGCGTGTAACCCTGGGCACGCAAGGCGCGGTAGTGCTGTGCCGCGGCCAGCGCCAGCTCAGCGCCACCCGTGGCTTCGATACCCAGGCTTTCCATCAGCAGCCTGGCCTGCCGGTGCTCACGCTCGTGGCGAAAGCCGCGCAGCACTTCGAAGAGCACGAGGTCGGGCACGACGATGTGCACCTCGCCACGATCCAGCAGGTGCTGCAGCAGCTCGGACGCGGGCGTCGATGCGTCGCGGAAGTGGTCGATCCAGACGCTGGAATCAACGACCAGCACGGCGTTTGCCCGGTTTGGCGCGGTAGGCGGTGGCGACCTTCTCGCGTGCTTCGACGGTCGTCGCAGGCTCGGTGGTATCGGGCACGGTCCAGTCAATGGACTCATCGCCTTCCCACTTCAGCTTGCCGCGCCACTTGAGAATCTCGCGATAGGCGACCTGGCGAGCGAGCAGCTTGAGCCCGGCCTCGACGGCGTCCTTCTTGGTTTTGTAGGGGCCGGCCTTCATCGCCTGCTCCATTAAAGCATCATCAATATCGATGTTAGTGCGCATGATGTGTCTAAAGTACTCTAAAGATACACATCCTACACTACATGCGGAAGAGTCCGAATTTCGGCGCCGCGGGAATGGGCGCATTCAAGCTCGCCGAAATCGCCAGCGCGAGCACGCGGCGCGTGTCGGCGGGGTCGATCACGCCGTCGTCCCACAGGCGCGCGCTCGAAAAATACGGGTGCGCCTGGTGCGCGAACTGGTCGAGGATGGGCTGCTTGAATGCCGCCTCTTCCTCTGCCGACCAGCTGCCGCCCTTGCCTTCGATGCCGTCGCGCTTCACCGTGGCCAGCACCGCCGCGGCCTGCTCGCCGCCCATCACGCTGATGCGCGCGTTGGGCCACATCCACAGGAAGCGCGGGCTGTACGCGCGGCCGCACATGCCGTAGTTGCCGGCGCCGAAGCTGCCGCCGATGATGAGCGTGAACTTTGGCACGGTGGCCGTGGCCACGGCCGTGACCATCTTCGCGCCGTGCTTGGCGATGCCTTCGGCCTCGTACTTGCGCCCGACCATGAAGCCGGTGATGTTCTGCAGGAACACCAGCGGAATACGGCGCTGGCAACACAGCTCGATGAAGTGCGCGCCCTTCATGGCGCTCTCGGAAAAGAGCACGCCGTTGTTGGCGACGATGCCCACCGGCAGACCTTCGATGTGGGCGAAGCCGGTGACCAACGTGGCACCGTAGCGGGCCTTGAACTCGGTGAACTCGCTGCCGTCGACGATGCGGGCGATGATTTCGCGCACGTCGTAAGGCTTGCGCGCGTCGAGCGGGATCACGCCGTGCAGCTCGCCCGGGTCGAACAGCGGCGCGCGCGGCGCAGCGTGCAGCAGTTGTGGGTCTTTGCGCCAGTTAAGGTTGGCGACGATGCTGCGCGCGATGGCCAGCGCGTGCATGTCGTTTTCGGCGAGGTGGTCGGCCACCCCCGACAGCCGGGTGTGCACGTCGCCACCGCCCAGGTCTTCGGCGCTGACGATCTCGCCGATGGCGGCCTTCACCAATGGCGGGCCGGCAAGGAAGATGGTGCCCTGGTTGCCCACGATGATGGTCTCGTCGCTCATCGCCGGCATGTAGGCGCCGCCGGCGGTGCACGAACCCATCACCACGGCGATCTGCGGGATGCCCATCGAGGACATCTGCGCCTGGTTGTAGAAGATGCGCCCGAAGTGGTCGCGGTCGGGGAAGACCTGGTCCTGGTTGGGCAGGTTGGCGCCGCCGCTGTCCACCAGGTAAAGGCAGGGAAGGCGGTTCTGCAGCGCGATCTCTTGCGCGCGCAGGTGCTTCTTCACGGTGATGGGGTAGTAGGTGCCGCCCTTCACCGTGGCGTCGTTGCACACCACCACGCATTCGACGCCCGAGACGCGGCCGACGCCGGCGATGAGGCTGCCCCCGGGCGAGGCGTTGTCGTACATGTCGAGGCCGGCAAGGCCGCCGATTTCGAGGAAGGGCGTGTCGGGATCGAGCAGCATTTCCACCCGTTCGCGCGGCAGCAGCTTGCCGCGTGCGCTGTGCCTGGCGCGCGACACATCGCCGCCGCCTTGGGCGATCTTCGCGAGCTGCGCGTTCAGGTCGTCCACCAGCACGCGCATCGCCGCGGCGCTGGCCTTGAACTCTTCGGAGCGCGCGGAAAGTTTGGAGCTGAGCACCGGCATGAAGTCTCCTGGCGTGGGCGCGGCCGCTGCCCTGGTTGCACGTGAGCGTGTTGGTTGACGTTAACGTAAACGTCAATTTTAGGGTGGCCAGACCTCGTCTTCGCGCCAGCCCATGGCCGCCATGTCGCCGCCGCGCAGGTGCGCTTCGCTGGCCATGAGGAATTCATCGAGCTGCGGCGGCGCCACCGTGGTGCCGGCCAGCATGGCGTGCACCTGGCCGCGATGGTGGATCTGGTGCATGTAGAGATGCGCCAGCACGTGGCACGTCAGGTCGCGCTGGATGCGGCCCTGGCCGCGCGGCATGGCGACGCTGCGCTCGCAGCCGGCGGCGTCGAGCGTTTGCGTGAAGGCGACGAGTGCCAGGTCGCTGGCGTGCTGGCGCAGCGCGAGTTCGGGCATGTCATCCGCCGGCACGAATTCGTGCCAGAGCCGGTCGGCGTCGGCCTGGCCTTGCAGCGCGGCGAGGTAGTAAGCGTCGACGCCGAGGATGTGGTTCAGCGTGCCCATCAGGCTCGGAAAGAAGCTCACGCGCGGCGCATGCAATTCGTCGCAGCGGAGCGTCGACATCGCGGCATGCAGCCGCCGGTTGGCGAGCGCGTTGGCATGCGCCTGGATGCGCAGCGCGCAGGCAAGGTCCATGGTTCAGCGCGGCGGCGCGTCGACGGCGCCGCCCTCTTTCTGCCAGGCGCTGAAGCCGCCGCCGAGATGGCAGACATCGCTGCGGCCCATGTCGTGCAAAGCCTTCGCCGCCAGCGCCGAGCGCCAGCCGGCAGCGCAAAAGAGCAGCAGGCGGCGGCCCGGGGCCAGCTCCGGCTGATGCCAAGCCGAGCCGGGGTCGGCCCAGAATTCAAGCAGCCCACGCGGTGCGTGGAAGGCGCCGGGAATGCGGCCTTCGCGTTCGAGTTCTGCGGCCTCGCGGATGTCGACGAAGAGCACGTCGGGGGCTCCGAGCAAAGACTTGGCCTGTGCCGGCGCGAGCGTCGTCACCTCGGCCAGTGCCAGGTCGACCAGCTCGCGCGCGCTCTTCATCGCGGCGCGGCCACCGGGTCGAAGTGCTCGGCCATCACGCCGTGCACGCGCGCGTGGCCTTCGATGCGATGCAGCAGCTGCAGGAACCGCGGCCGCGATACGGCCAGATGCGCGCGCGCCCCCGACCAGCGCGACACCACCACCGCCAACATGTCCAGTGCGCCGGGCACGGCGCCGCTGAGGAATGGCCTGGCGCCGAACTGATCGGCAAACAAGTCCCAGGCTGCATGCAGCTGGCCGCGTGCGGCCGCGCGCACGCGCTTTCGCAGCGCCTCGCCCGCGCCTTCGCACCAGCGCTCGGGGTAGTCGGCGACGCTGATGGCGGCGTAGCAGTTGGCGGCGATGAAGACCAGGCCGCGCAGCGCCTGGGCGCGCCTGGCGGATGTGGCCGGCAGCAGCCGGCTCGCCGGATGCTCCAGCCCCAGGTGCATGAGGATGGCCGCGCTCTCCGTCAACACCCGCTTGCGCGGCAGCAGCAGCGTGGGTATTTGCCCGAGCGGGTTGATCTGCAACAGCTCTTCGAACGCCGAGTCCTTTTCCCAGCGCGAAGCGCGCACAAAGCGCCACGGCACGGCGCAGGCAAGCAAACCCATCTCGGCCACCGCCGAGCCCGAGCCACGCGTGCCGTACAGCGTGTACATCGCGCGTCCTGCTCAGTGCGCCGGCGCGGCGCGCCCGATGCCGTGGTACTCGAAGCCCTGGTGGCGCACGTAGGCCGGGTCGTAGAGGTTGCGGCCGTCGAAGATCAGCGGCTGCTTCAGGCTGGTCTTGAGGATGTCGAAGTCCGGGTTGCGGAACTCTTTCCACTCGGTGATGACGAGCAGTGCGTCAGCACCCGTCAGTGCATCGTTAGCATGCGCCACCATGCTCAAGCCCGGCACTGTGCCGAGAAGGCGCGAGGCTTCGGTCATGGCCACGGGGTCGTAGGCTCGCAGCGCGGCGCCACGTCGTGCAAGCTCAGCCACGATGACGCGGCTCGGGGCATCGCGCATGTCGTCGGTGTTGGGCTTGAAGGACAGGCCCCACAACGCAAACGTGCGGCCGTGGAGGTCTTCGCCGAAGCGAGCCACGACCTTGTCGACCAGCACCAGCTTCTGCCTCTCGTTCGCCGCTTCCACGGCCTTGAGCACGCCCAGCGACACGCCGTGCTCG
>JANLYV010000051.1:0-2416 GCA_031365825.1 Rubrivivax sp.
ATGAAGATCACGCGGTCGGCCACGGCCTTGGCAAAACCCATCTCGTGCGTGACGCAGATCATGGTGATGCCCTGGTCCGCCAGCTCGGTCATCACGTCCAGCACTTCCTTGATCATCTCGGGGTCGAGCGCCGACGTGGGCTCGTCGAAGAGCATGATCTTCGGCGTGAGGCACAGCGCGCGCGCGATCGCCACACGCTGCTGTTGACCGCCTGAAAGCTGCAGCGGGTATTTGCCGGCCTGCTCGGCGATGCGCACGCGGTTCAGGTTGAGCATGGCCCGCTCTTCGGCTTCTTTCTTGGGCAGCTTGCTCACCCACATCGGCGCCAGCGTCAGGTTCTCCAGCACGGTGAGGTGCGGGAACAGGTTGAACTGCTGGAACACCATGCCGACTTCGCGCCGGATCTTCTCGATCGCCTTGACGTCGTCGGTGATCTCGGTGCCATCCACCCGGATGTGGCCTTCCTGGTGTTCTTCGAGCCGGTTGATGCAGCGTATGAGCGTGCTCTTGCCCGAGCCTGAAGGCCCGCAGATGACGATGCGCTCGCCTTTGGCCACCGACAGGTCGATGTCGCGCAGCACGTGGAAATTGTTCCCGTACCACTTGTTGACCTTCTCGAACGTGATGATCGGTTCTGACATGTCGTGTCTTTTCGGTTTGCGCCGTCGTTGGCGATGGAGGCTCTAGCGGTTCTTGCTTCGTGCGAGCTGCTTTTCGATCCACAGGCTGTAGCGGCTCATGGCGAAGCAGAACGTGAAGTAGATGGCGGCGATGAAGAGGTAGGCCTCGATCTTGAACGGCCGCCAGTTGGCGTCGGAATTCAGTGCCAGGCCCATCGCGCCGGTGAGTTCGTACAGGCTGACGATGGTCACGAGCGAGGTGTCTTTGAAGATCGAGATGAAGTTGTTCATGATGCTGGGCACCACCAGCGCCAGCGCCTGCGGCAACACGATCTTGCGCTGCGTCTGCCAGTACGACAGGCCCAGCGTGTCGGCCGCTTCAAGCTGACCTTTGGGCAGCGCCTGCAACCCGCCACGGATGATTTCGGCCATGTAGGCCGCGGCGAATAACGTGATACCTACGAGCACACGCAGCAGCACGTCGATGCTGACGCCGGGCGGCATGAACAGCGGGAACATGAAGCTGGCCATGAACAGCACGCTGATCAAGGGCACGCCGCGGATGAGCTCGACGTAGATGACGCAGAAGGTCTTGATCGCCGGCAGGTGGCTGCGCCGCCCCAGCGCCACCAGCACCGCCAGCGGGAAGGCGAAGAGCATCGACAGCGAGGCCAGCATGATGGTCAGCGGTAGGCCGCCCCAGCGGTCGGTGGGCACCTTGTCCAGGCCGAACACGCCACCGCCCATCAGCACGAAGAAGACCGCCAGCACGGCCAGCCATAGCAGCGCCAGCCAGGGCTTCCAGAACTTGCGCATGCAACTGGCCACCAACAGCGCCAACAGCGTCAGCGTCGCCACTTCGGGGCGCCAGGTCTGGTCCAGCGGGTAGCGACCGAAGATGATGAGGCGGTACTTCTCCGTCACCACGCCCCAACAGGCGCCGACGCCGCGCGCGGCCTGGCAGGCCTCGGCGTTGGGTGCGGCCACGGCGTTGATGAAGGCCCAGCTGATGAAGCCCGGCACCCAGTACAGCAGCAACAGTGCGATGAGCACCGTGGTCACGCTGCTGGGCAGGTTGCCGAACAAGTTGCTGCGCACCCAGGGCACCAGGCCCTCGGTGTTGACCGGAGCGGGTCGCGATGGCAGCGACTGGAAGATGATGGTTTCAGCCATGACTAGCGCTCCTTGATGGCTGATTTCGCGTTGTACCAACCCATGAACAACGAGGTCAGCAGCGACGTGGTGAGATAGACCGCCATGATCAGCGCGATGCACTCCACCGCACGGCCGGTCTGGTTGAGCGCGGTGTTCGAGATCGACACCACATCGGGGTAACCGATGGCCACGGCAAGTGACGAGTTCTTGGTGAGATTCAGGAACTGGTTGGTCATCGGCGGAATGATCACGCGCAGCGCCTGCGGCAGGAGTACCTTCTGCATCTCCTGGCCGGTCGACAGCCCGAGCGCCTGCGAAGCCTCGCTTTGGCCGCGCGCTACTGACGAGATGCCTGAGCGAACAACCTCAGCAACAAACGCCGCCGTGTAGAGCGTGAGCCCGAGCAGTACAGCCATGAATTCAGGGGTCAGCGAGCCGCCGCCTTCAATGGCGAATTCGCCCTTGGCCGGATACATGAATTGCGATGGCGCACCGCCAGCGAGCCACCCCAAAATGCCACCGGCAATCACGATCACGACCGGTATCCAGAACATGCTGCGTAGCTGTCCTGTTTCTTCAAATTTTTTCTGTGCCGAGCGTCGGTAGACCCACGCCGCAGCGCCCCCAGCCACCAGGCCAGC
>JANLYV010000069.1:0-2679 GCA_031365825.1 Rubrivivax sp.
TGAAGGCCGCGTCGAGTTCGGCCCAGTCATCCGCACTCAGCACCTGTTCGGCCAGCGGCAGAATTTGTTGTTCCTCCGTGGCCATGTGCGCCAGATAAAAGGACACATAGCGCTCGGCGGCCTGCTCGAACCCCTGGCGACGGGCCTCGCCCATGATCTCGAAACCAAGCAGCGCATGTTCCAGGTCGCGAATGGCGCGCTCGCCGCTGGCGTGGTCGGCGTCGAGCCGGTCGAGCACGTCGTGAGACAAGGGCGTGCGTGCGCGCAGCATCGGAAACAGCAGCGCCGTCTCCTTGCGGTGGTGGCGCTGCTCTGGAAATTCGTCGACATAAAACAGCATCGCGCGCAACGAGGCAAAGTCGGGCAGCGTGCCTTGCCGGCGATGCTGTGCCAGCAGCAGCAAGATGGAACTGAGCATGGCCGCCAGGGCTGCATGCTCCTCACGAATGATGCGGTGCGCGGTGTGCGTCATACGAATTGCAGCGCCTGGCCTGACTTGTCCAGCGCGAGAAAACCCGCGAGCTTTCCGCTGCGAACGCCTTCGACCATCGTTTGCAGCGCCAGATCCACCTGCTCGGCGTTCGGCGATTGCCCGTTGCGTCCTGACAGACCGGCAGCGAAGACCACATGCCAGGGGGCGGGCGCGTGATGTGATTCGGACTGCGATTCGGATTCGGATTCGGATTCGCGGACGAGGGCCTCGAAGCTGACCAATTCGGCCAGCCCCTTGTCAACGCAGATCACCGGCGCCAGCGTGCCGCCGTCACCGGCTGCAAAGCGTTCGCGTTGCGCCGGCGTGGCGTCTTCGGGCAACTCGGCTGCTGCGAAAACGAAGAGCAGCCGCTGTGGCTCGGGCTGTTCTGCGGCGCTGCGCAGCAGCAAGTCGAAATGAGAAGTCGGCGTCATGGCTGGAGGGTCGATGAGATCCGTCTTGCGGGCCTTGCGCTGCGTCAAGGCGCGATCACGAAAACTGCTTCTTTGCGCCAGACGGTTGCAGTCATTCCGCCGACGCCGCCTTCGTCGCCTTCGTCGCCGCAGCCTGGGGTTCGTCGCGCGCGATTCGTCCGTCAATGAGTGCTATCACACGGTCGCAGCGGGCGGCCAGGCGCGGGTCGTGCGTGACCACCAGAAACGAGATGTTCAGCTCGGCGTGCATGCGACGCATCAGCGCGAAGACCTCGTCGGACGAGGCTTGATCGAGATTTCCGGTGGGCTCGTCGGCCAGGATCAGCGGCGGCGCCAGCACCAGCGCGCGCGCTATCGCCACCCGCTGCTGCATGCCGCCCGACAGTTCGCCGGGGCGCTTGTCCATGGCGTTCGCCAGCCCCACGGCTTGCAGCACGGCGCGGGCCCGTTCGCGCTGCGCCGGCGTGACCCGCCCTTCGCGCATCAGCGCTGGCAGGGTCACGTTCTCGAGCGCGCTGAAGGCCGGCAGCAGGTGGTGGAACTGGAACACGAAGCCCAGCGCTTCGCGCCGGCGCAGCGTGAGGCCGGCGTCGTCGAGTCGGCTGGTCTCTTCACCCTGGATGTTGTAGCCACCGGAGGTCGCGCGTTCGAGCAGGCCCACGATGTTGAGCAAGGTGCTCTTGCCCGATCCTGAAGGGCCGATCAACGCGACGAACTCGCCGCGCTTCATGGTCAACGACAGGCCATGCAGCACCTCGGCTTCGTTGGCCAGGCCGATGTTGTAGCTCTTGCGGATGTCGCGCAGTGCTATCAATTCAAGTGAGGTGCTCACTTGTTCTGCTTCCTGCACGGGCTGCTGGCTCACAGGCGGATGGCTTGCGCGGGGTCGAGCTGGGCCGCGCGCCGCGCCGGCGCCACGGCGGCCAGCACGCCGCACAGCGTGGCGATGCCGGCAACGCGCAGTGCAAGCCCTGCGCTCAGCGTGATGGCGAACAGCGGCAGGCCGTCAGCGCCGCGCACCAGGGTTGTGAAGGCTGCGATCAAGCCCACTGCCAGCAAGACGCCGAGCACCGAGCCCAGCGCGCCCACGATCGCCCCTTGCAGCAAGAAGATGCGCAGCACCTGGCCGCGCGTGGCGCCCATCGCGCGCAGGATGCCGATCTCGCGGCGCTTTTGCACGACCGACACCACCAGCACGCTGGCGATGCCCAGCGCCACCACCACCATCACCACGCCGCGAATCAGCCCGGTGCTGATGGACTGCGCATGCAGCGCCGCCACCAGTTGCGCGTTAGCCTCCTGCCAGCTCTCGACCTTGTAGGGGAATTGCTGCGACAGATCCGTGGCCAGCGCCTGCGCGGCCCACACGTCGGTCAACACCAGGTCCAGGCTGGTGGCGCCGCCAGGCAGGCCCATGAGGCTTTGCGCGGTGCGCAGCGGCACGATGACGGTGCGGCGGTTGAGTTCGCGCACCCCCAGGTCGACGAGGGCCGTGACGCGCAGTGAATCAGTGAGGGTGCTGCTGCCTGCGCCAGTGACAAGGCCCACGCGGTCGCCCACGCGCACCCCCAGATCGTCGGCGAGTTCGCGGCCGAGGATGCCTTCGCCCGGGCCAAGGCGCGCAACGCCCGCCACGACCTTGGCGCGCAGGTGCACGATGCGGTCGTAGCGGTCAAGCTCCACGCCCACCAACGCGATAGCCTTGGAGGCTTCGCCGCGTACGGCCAGGCCAGCGCCCGACACCATCGGTGATACGGCGGCCACCTGCGGCAT
>JANLYV010000073.1:0-1617 GCA_031365825.1 Rubrivivax sp.
CGCCGGGGCACTGAGGGTCACGCTGGCGCCGGTGCTCTCGCCACCCATCACGTTGGCAGCTAGCAAGCTCAGTGTGGTCAGCGTGGCAGCCGCGCCCACCGGGTTCCAGCCGAGTTGTACGACCTCGAAGTCGCTCGCCGACAGCAGGGCGAAGGCCGGGTTCAGCACGCCGTTGTTCCAGCGTGTGTCGAAGGTGCCGGTGATGTACAGGTCACTGCCGTTGTCGGCCACGATCAGGCCGTGCTTTTGCATCGCGCGAAAGATCTTCTGCACGTTCGCATCACCGCTGCGCAGCGCCGGGTCCGAGCCGCCGACGCTGGCCTTCAAGCGCAGCCGCGCGCCCATCGGCAGCGCACCCGCCGTGCTGCCGGCGCGGTGCGAGGCCGGCCAGACGTAGCCGTTGGTGGCGCGCACGGTGACGCGCAGCGCATGGCCGATCTCGGCCACCGCCGGGTCGTAGGCCTCGTCGTAGCGCACCAGGCCGGGGAAGATGGCCAGCCCGGCGGCGTCGGCCGAAGTCCAGCCCGTCGGGCGGCGCGCGTTGCTGTTCATGTCGAAGAAGGCACCCGAGCCCGCCAGCCAGCGGCCTTGCGTGCCGCTGTAGAAGACGTTGTAGAGCTCGTAAAGATGATTGTTCGTGCAGTCGACCATCAGCAGGTGGCGGTCGCCGCTGCTGCGCTGGTCGACGTTGGCTGGTGCGCCGCCCTCGACCCAATGCGGCTGCGTGATGGCCTGCGTCGGGATCGGATAGAACGGCTTCGCGGCGCCGGTGGCGAGGTCGACGCCGTCGCTCTCGTCCCAGTAGAGGAAGCTCACCGGCAGCTTCAACTGGCTGGCGTCGACCACGGCGTAAGGCATGCCGTAGACGGCGACGCTGCCGGGGGACTCCTCGCCGCCGAAGTCAGGATGCAGTCGGCGCGTGCCGCCGTTGTTGATGAAGCCGATGTAGGCGGCGGAGTTGGCGTCCACCGGTGCGCTGCGGATGTCGAGGTTCCACCAGTTGTCGGCCGGAAAGAGCGCAGCGGTGCTGCGCACGGGGCTGCCTTGGGCCGGCGCGGTGGCAGGACACAGGGCCACGCCGGCTTGCGCGGCCAGCGTCGCAAAACAAACAGCGGCCAAAGCGGCAATTCGAAACATCGTCACTCCACACTGATCAACAACCAGAACTGTGGCGCGGCGGCGCGCTGGCAGGGGTGACGATGTGTTGGTGAACTGTGTCGCGTTGAGCCCCGCGCACGTCGACCCCGTCGGCGCCGGCATTCATTCGCACCTGTTCGCCGCAAGTCGAGAGGAAATACCGTTCGCCCTGAGCTTGTCAAAGGGCTTCGACAGGCTCAGCCCGAACGGGTTGTTGTGTCGCGCAAAGCGCTTCGATCGGCGTGGCGACTACATCGTCGCCCCGAGGGTCCACGGCACGAACTCGTTCTGCCCGTAGCCGTGCACTTCGCTCTTCGTGCGCTCGCCCGACGCCGTGGCCAGCATCTGGCGGAAGATGCGCTCGCCAACTTCATCCACCGTCGCACTGCCGTCGATGATGTCGCCGCAGTTGATGTCGATGTCGTCTTCCTGCTTGCGCCACAGCTCTGAATTCGTGGCCAGCTTGAGCGAAGGCGCGGG
>JANLYV010000096.1:0-4254 GCA_031365825.1 Rubrivivax sp.
TGCCAGCCGTGCGCCTGCTGGCCGAGGCCGAGCTGGAGTCCGGCTTTGTGCAGCAGGCCCAGACGCGCCGGCAGCAACTGCTGCCGGCACACCCGCAAGACCCAGTCGTGCGCCGTTCCTATGCCGCGGCGATGCTGCGCATCAACCAGCCCGCGCTGGCGCTGGAAGCGCTGGCGCCGCTGCTGCAGCAAGCGCAGGTCGAGCCAGCCTGGCTGTCACTGGCCGGCCAGGCGCACATGCAGGCCGGTGACTACACGAAGGCCAGCGCACTGATGACCCGGGCGGCGACGGCATCGCCGGCCGCCGCCAGCGACCTGGTAGCGCTGGGCCTGCGCCAGATGGCACGCGGTGACACCGCCAGCGGCCTGGCCGAGCTGGAGAAGGCGTCCAAGCTCGACACCCAGGGAACGGGCGGCACGGGCGCCGACTTCGTGCTGGCGCTGACCCACCTGCGCTCGGGCGCCTTCGACCGCGCGCTGGCCGCGGCGCAGCGGCTGCAAATCAAGCAGCCGGGCAACCCGATGGTGCACAACCTGCTGGCAACCGCGTACATCGGCAAGGGCGACCCGGCGTCCGCGCGCAGCAGCCTGGAAAGGGCCCTGTCGCTGGACGCGAACCACACACCCGCCGCCCTCAACCTGGCGGTGCTCGACGTCGAGCAAGGGCAGCCCGCGCGGGCGCGTCAACGGCTGCAAGACCTGCTTGCCAAGGACAAGGGCAATGTCGAGGTGATCA
Source organism: Rubrivivax sp. (assembly GCA_031365825.1). Lineage (GTDB taxonomy): Bacteria > Pseudomonadota > Gammaproteobacteria > Burkholderiales > Burkholderiaceae_C > Rubrivivax. The sequence continues at coordinate 736 of JANLYV010000096.1, forward strand.
CGGCGCTGGCGGCTCTTCAAAGCAAGCAGGGTGGCGAACCGGGTGAACTGTCGCGGCTGCTGGAGCAAGGCCGCGCCGCAGACGCCAAGGCCGTGGGCGTGCGGCTGCTGCTGGTGCGCCGGCACCTGATCGACAACGACATCGCTGCCGCGCTGCAGGTGGCGCAGGAACTGCAGCGGGTGGCGCCCGATAACCCGGAAGCACTGGCCGCCTTGGGCGCGGCGCAGTTTGTCAACGGCCAGCGGCCACAGGCGCTGGCCACCTACACCGCGCTGTTGACCAGGACGCCCAACTCGCCCGAGGCCACCGTGCGTCTGGGCGACGTGTACGCGGCACTGCAGGACACGGCGGCCGCCGAGGCGGCCTACGCCAAGGCCAGGGCCATGAGCCCGGACTTTCCGGGAGCCGTGGCCGCGATGGTCCGGCTGCTGGCGCGCACAGGCCGCGCCAGCGAGGCGCTCAAGCGGGCTGAGGACTGGCGCCAGCGTGCACCCCGGTCGCCGCTGGGTGAAGAACTGCGGGGCGATGTGTTGGCATCGCAGAACCAGTTTGCGCAGGCCGCGCAAGCCTACGACGCGGCCTATGCCTTGGCGCCCAGCGGCGACATGGCCGTCAAGCACCACGGCGCCATGCGCCGCGCAGGTGTTGGCCAAGTTGGCGCCAAAGTGGACGGCAGCCGTCTGCAGCAGTGGCTGCACCAGCATCCGCAAGACCTGGCGACGCGCCACTACCTGGCCGACCAGCAACTGCACGATGGCGATCTGGCCGCCGCCAGCGACAACTACCGCAAGGTCATCGTGGCCCAGCCGGGCAACGCCTTCGCGATGAACAACCTGGCCAATGTCTACTTGATGCAAAGGGACGCCCGCAGCCTGGCCACCGCTCAGGCGGCGCTGAAGTTGAGCCCCAACGACGCCAACATCATGGACACCCTGGGCCAGGCGCTCACCGAATCCGGCGCCGCGGCGCAGGCCCTGCCCGTGCTCAGAAAAGCCGTGTCGCTGAATCCTGAAGAGACGCCGTACCGGGTCCACCTGGCGCTGGCATTGGCCCGCAGCGGTGACAAGCCCGCTGCGCGCGATGAAGTCAAACACCTGATGGCAGCCGGCAGGCCGGTGCTGATCGATGGCGAGATGCGCGAGGCGCTGAAGTAGCGGCGGGCCGGATGTCCCGCGCGTTCCAAAAACAGCCGCAGCCGCGGAACAGCGCAGCGCAGGCAGGACCACTTCGGCCCGGCGGCGGTCTCGCGCTGATGCATCACGCAGTGTTCTGGCTTTGCGCGGTGCTCTGCGCGCCCCCCGCCCATGCCGGCCGCACCGACAGCGACTGGATGGCGCCCGCAGTGCGCTCGCCGCTGATCGACGCGCTGGGCGGTCTGGCGCGGCTGGACGCCGGGCAACCCGCTCAGCCCGGGCACGTGCTGGCCGCCGGCCCCGGTGCCGCGCGCGCGGCCATCGTGGCCGACATGCGGATCGCCACCCACGCAGAAGCCCAGGCCTTGCTGCAGGGCGGCGGGTTGTTGGCCGGGGCTGACGCGGGCGCTGGCACGGCCACCCTCTCGGCCTTGTTGGACCGCCTGCGCACGACCCTGCCGTCGCCGGCACGCCTAACGCCACGGATGCACGGCACCGCAAATGCCGTCAATGCCGTCAACGGCGATCTGGATTGCGCTCTCTTTGCCGAGAGCGTTCGGGTGCGGCGCCTGCTGGGTGCCGGCGATGTGCACAAGCCCGCCGAAAGTGCCGGGCCCGCGAGCGCGATGGGGCTCGACGTGCCGATACGCTGCCTGGCCGCAGTGACGCGAGCTGAATCGCCGGCGCCCGCCAGGCCGGCGCCGCCAGCGGCTGCGGATCGATTTGCGCAAAGCGCCGGCCTGCTGCGCAAGCCCGCCATTGAAACCTGGGTTCGGGCCTATAGCGACTGGCTGGTGATGCTGGCCGCGTCTGCCGGGCTCACGGGCGTACTCGGCCTGGCGGTCCGCGCGCGCGCACGCGAACGTGCCACCACCGGGCACCAGTGGCGTTGAGTCAGCGCCGCCGGGGCACGCCTACCCGGCCCACCTCTCGGGCGGCGAACAGCAGCGCGTGGCCATTGCCCGGGCGCTGGCGATGGAGCCGCTGGTGATGCTTTTCGACGAGCCGACTTCGGCGCTGGACCCCGAACTCGTGGGCGAAGTGCTGGCCCGGCCGCGCAGCGAGCGGCTGCAGGCCTTTCTGGCTAACACGCTGAAGTAGCGGGTCGCAGGCATGGCGCTCAGGCCGTGGGTGGCTCCTTCAACACCACGTACCAGACGCGGCTGTGGCGCGCGCGCAGTGCGAACTCTTCGCCGATCTCGAAGTTGCCGTACATGGCAAAGACGCGGCTGAAACCGGCACGGCACAGCGCCTCGATCAAGGTTTTCTCGGTGGGCCAGAACGAACGTGCGTTCGACACCGCCGTCCAGGCCTCGTCTGGCACCGCCGTGCCGCCGGGGTACTCGTGGTACCAACGGCCCTGGTAGGCATGGCCGGCATGTTCCAGGGCCACCAGCGGCGACAAGGCGCACCGGCCTTCGAAGGCGGCCAAGGCGGCGTCGTCAGGTGGTGCGACATGGGTGTCGAGGAACATCAGCGCGCGCGGTGCGGTCAGGGTGCGCGCCAGCTGCTCGAGGAAGGCCATCGGCTGGTCAAGGTGGTAGAGCAGGCCCAGGCACAACACGGCGTCGAAGACACCGTGTTGTGCCGGCGTCAGCGCCTTCACGTCGGTCAGCTCAAACTGCAGGTTAGGCAGCGCGAAGTAGTCGGCCAGCATCTGGCACTTGCGGAAGTTGCTGTCGCGTCCTTCGACGCCCAGCACCTGCATGTCGGCGCGTGCCATCTCCAGCGAGAAGCCGCCCTCCAGGCAGCCCAGGTCGAGCAGCCGCAACCCGGCGAGCGAACCGTCACGTGCGAGGAAGCGCTGCACTTCGCGTTTGATCGTGCGCGCACGCACGTCGTCGGCCAGCAGCGGCTGCCCCGGCAGCGTGTGGATGCCTGCGCCGAGGTCGACGTTGTGTGCGGTCCAGCCGGCGGCGGCGACGCGCGTGGCGGCCGCGACATCGCGGTCGGCCAGACGCGCGCTGATGAGTTGCTGGGCTGTGGTCATGTCGGCAAAGCCGTGTCGGAAGAGGCGCGGATGCTAGGGCCTGTTGACGCTACCGCAGGGCCGCCCTGCCCTGCGATACTGAAAGCCCGCAGCGTCGACACACGACAACGCCCCTGGACTTGTGATGCCCACCACGATCTACGCCGCACGCAAGATCCTCACGCTCAACCGCTCGTTGCCCGAGGCCACGCATGTGGCGGTGCGCGACGGCCGCATCCTCGGCGTGGGCGCGCTGGGCGAGCTGCGCGGCTGGGGCCTGAGCGACATCGACGATCGCTTCGCCGACAAGGTGCTGATGCCGGGGCTGGTGGAAGGCCACAGCCACCTGATGGCCGGCGCCTTGTGGCGCCACACCTACTGCGGCTACTTCGATGTCGACGACCCCGATGGGCTGCG
>JANLYV010000107.1:0-5558 GCA_031365825.1 Rubrivivax sp.
GAACAGGCGCACCCCGAAGGCGATGTTGTCGTAGATCGACATCGGGAACGGCGTGGGCTTCTGAAACACCATGCCGATCTTGGCGCGAATCAGCGAGACATCGAGCCGCGTCTTCAGGATGTCCTCACCATCCATGGTGACAGCGCCTTCGGCACGCTGCTCGGGGTAGAGCTCGAACATGCGGTTGAACGTGCGCAGCAAGGTGCTCTTGCCACAACCCGAGGGGCCGATGAAGGCCGTCACCTTGTGTTCGGGCACGTCGAGGTTGATGCGCTTGAGGGCGTGGAAGCTGCCGTAGTAGAAGTTCAGATCTCGCACTGAAATCTTCGGCTTCTCAATCACGGGCAGGTCGACCTTCATGTCCATGGTGCGTCGCTCATTCAGAGTCTGTCAGTGTTTGTTGCGCAGGAACACGCGCGCCAGGATGTTCAGCGCCAGCACCGCGAGCGTGATGATGAACACCCCCGCCCAGGCCAGGTCGCGCCAGTTTTCATACGGGCTCATCGCGAACTTGAAGATCGTCACAGGCAGGCTGGCCATCGGCTCACCGAGGTTGAGCGTGAAAAACTGGTTCGACAGCGCGGTGAAGAGCAGCGGCGCCGTCTCGCCGGCAATGCGCGCCAGCGCCAGCAGCACGCCGGTGATCACGCCCGAGCGCGCGGCCTTCAGCGTCACGAGGGTGATGACTTTCCACTTGGGTGTGCCCAGTGCATACGCCGCTTCGCGCAGCGCGTTGGGGATCAGACTCAACATGCTCTCGGTCGTGCGCACGACCACCGGAATAACGATCAAAGAGAGCGCCAGCACGCCGGCAAAGGCCGAGAACGTGCGAAAGCGCGCCACCACGACGGCGTAAATGAAGAGGCCGATGACGATCGACGGCGCCGACAGCAGGATGTCGTTGACGAACTGCGTGATGCGCCCGAGCCAGCTCTGCCGGCCGTATTCGGCGAGGTACACGCCGCAAAGTACGCCGATGGGCGTGCCGATGCCCACGGCCATCGTCACCATCACGCCCGAACCGGCGATGGCGTTGGCCAGGCCGCCCGGGGCATTGGGTGGCGGCGTCATCTGCGTGAAGACCGACAGCGCCAGACCGCCAAAGCCGAGGTACACCGTCTCGACCAGGATCCACGCCAGCCAGAAAAGCCCAAACGCCATCGCCGCGAGCGACAAGCTCAGCGCGACAGCGTTGACGCGTTTGCGCCTTGCGTGCAGCGCCAGGCGTGGTGCGTCCAGTGCGGCCAGGCTCATGTGCGCGTGCCCTCGCCGCGCTGCAGTTGCGCCAGCAGCAGTTTCGACAGCGCCAGCACCACGAAGGTGATGAAGAAGAGGATCAGCCCGAGGTACATCAGCGAGGCCTGGTGCAGGCCCGGGGCAGCCTCGGCAAACTCGTTGGCGATGGCCGAGGTGATGCTGTTGGCAGCGGCGAAGAGCGACAACGAATCTAGCTGGTTGAAGTTGCCGATGACGAAAGTCACGGCCATGGTCTCACCCAGCGCTCGGCCCAGGCCGAGCATGATGCCGCCGACGACACCGCGCTTGGTGTAGGGCAGCACCACGCGCGAGACCACTTCCCAGGTGGTGGCGCCCAGCGCATAGGCCGATTCCTTCAGCATCGGCGGTGTCACCTCGAACACGTCGCGCATCACCGCGGCGATGAAAGGGATGACCATGATCGCCAGGATGATGCCGGCCGAGAGAATGCCTATGCCCACCGGTGCACCCACAACTAACGCTCCAAGCACCGGCACATTGGCCAGCAGTGCCTGTGCCGGCTGCTGCACGAAGCGCGCCAGAAGAGGGCCGAACACCAGCAGGCCCCACATGCCGTAGACGATGCTCGGCACCGCGGCCAGCAGCTCCACGGCCACACCCAGCGGCCGGCGCAGCCACTTCGGCGAAAGTTCGGTGAGGAAGATGGCGATGCCCAGGCTCACCGGCACAGCAATCAGCAGCGCGATGAACGATGTCGCCAGCGTGCCGTAGATCATCACCAGGCCGCCGTACTTGTCGTTGACCGGGTCCCACTCGCTGTGCCAGACGAAGGCCAGCCCGTACTCGTGGATCGCCGGCCAGGCGCCAATCACCAGCGAAACGATGATGGCCACCAGCAGCAGCAGGGTGACCCACGCGGCGGCGTGAGCCAGCAAGGCAAACAAGGTGTCAGCCCAGGGCGCGCGGCGCTGCCGCGGTGGCATGGCGCCACCCAAAGCCAGGGGCTCCATCGGATGTCCTGCGTCGAACGGGGTGGCAGGAAGTGTAGCGGCCATGCTCTCGCTGACTCCGTGCGCGGCGGTTCGCGGCTGCTGCTCGCCTTACCTGGCGGCGACCGTCTTGCCCGCCCCGTCCTTGATGTTGGCCCACTCGCGACGCACCAGCGACTTCACCGAATCAGGCAGGGGCACGTACTCGAGCTCGGTCGACATCTTGTCGCCGTTGACGAAAGCCCAGTCGAAGAACTTCAGCGTGGTACTGGCCTGCGCCGGCTTGTCCTGCGCCTTGTGCATCATGATGAAGGTGGCGCCGGTCAGCGGCCAGCTGTCCTTGCCAGGCTGGTCGGTCAGCACCTGGAAGAATGACTTCGACCATTCGGCGCTGGCGGCCGCGGCCTTGAACGTTTCGTCGTCGGGCGCGACGAAGTTGCCCGCCTGGTTGCGCAGCAAGGTGTGCGACATCTTGTTCGACGTGGCGTAGGAGTACTCGACGTAGCCGATCGAATGAGGCAGCCGCTGCACGAACGCGGCCACGCCTTCGTTACCCTTGCCGCCGGCCCCAGTCGGCCAGTTCACGGCCGTGCCTTCGCCAACCTTGGCCTTCCACTCAGCGTTCTGCTTGGACAGGTAGTTGGTGAAGAGGAAGGTCGTGCCCGAGCCGTCAGCGCGGCGCACCACGGCGATGTCGCTGTCGGGCAGCTTCACGCCCGGGTTCAGTGCGGTGATGGCCGGGTCGTTCCACTTCTTCAGCTTGCCCAGGTAGATGTCGCCCAGTACAGCCCCCGTCAAACGCAACTGGCCCGGCGCGACACCCGCCAGATTGACCACGGGCACGACGCCGCCGATGACGGTGGGGAACTGCACCAGGCCGTCTTTGCTGAGCTCGGCGTCGGTGAGCGGCATGTCGGAAGCGCCGAAGTCCACCGTCTTGCCGCGGATCTGGCGCAGCCCCGCACCAGACCCGACCGATTGGTAGTTGATACGTGCGCCGGTGGCCTTGTGGTAGGCATCGGCCCACTTGGCATACAGCGGCGCAGGAAATGTGGCGCCAGCGCCGGTGGCGTCTTGGGCCAGGGCGGATGTGACCAGCGTCAACGCTGCGAAGGCGACGGTCAGGCGGCGAGTGATGAGAGAGTTCATTGCAGGCCTCGTGAGTGGTGCATGACACACATGCAGCACTGTAGAAAGCCTGAATGACAGCGCCGTGACAAGACCGTGGCGCTTTGGTGACGCTGCGGCGGCAACGCGCCAGACGATGCGGCTCAGCCTGCCGCTGCGGCGACGGCCATGCGATCGGCACAGCGCTTGCCCAGAGCTGCGTCGCGCGCTTCGACCATCACGCGCAACACCGGTTCGGTGCCCGAAGCCCGGATCAGCACGCGGCCGGATTCGCCGAGCTCGGACTCGGCGTTGCGGCGCGCGTCGTCGAGCGCGGCATTGCGCGTCCAGTCGCTGCCTTCGCGCAGACGCACGTTGACGAGCGTCTGCGGAAAGAGCTGCACGCCTTCGAGCAAGGCCGCCATGGTCTTGCCGCTGCGCTTGACGGCGTAGAGGATCTGCAGCGAGCTGACGATGCCGTCGCCCGTGGTGTGGCGGTCCAGCGCGAGCAGATGGCCTGAACCTTCGCCACCGAGCTGCCAGCCGCGCGAGGTCAGCTCCTCCAGTACATAGCGGTCGCCGACCTTGGCGCGCACCAGCGGCACGTTCACGGCACGCAGCGCCAGCTCAATTGCCATGTTCGTCATCAGCGTGCCCACCACGCCTGGTACCGGCTGGCGCTGCGAGAGCCGGTCGGCCGCCATGATGTAAAGCAACTCGTCGCCGTTGTAGAGGCGGCCTGCGGCGTCGACCATCTGCAGCCGGTCGGCGTCACCATCGAGCGCGATGCCGAAGTCGGCACGATGCTCGGCCACGGCGCGCACCAGGGCTTGCGGTGAGGTCGCGCCGAAGCCCAGGTTGATGTTCAGACCGTCGGGGCTGCAGCCGATCTGCACCACGGTCGCGCCGAGTTCGTGGAAGACATCGGGTGCCACGTGGTAGGCCGCGCCGTGCGCAGCGTCGACGACGATCTTCACGCCGCGCAGCGACAGGCTATGCGGAATCGTGCTCTTGCAGAACTCGATGTAGCGGCCGCTTGCATCGTCGAGCCGGCGTGCCTTGCCAAGGCTGGCCGAGTCGACCCATTGCGGTGCTTCCAGCAGCGCCGCTTCAACCTCGCGCTCCCACTCGTCAGGCAGTTTCTCGCCACGCGCCGAGAAGAACTTCACGCCGTTGTCGTTGAAGGGGTTGTGCGACGCACTGATAACCACGCCAAGGTCCAGCCGCAGGGCGCGCGTGAGGTAGGCCACGCCGGGTGTGGGCAGCGGGCCACTCAGCAGCACATCGACGCCGGCCGAAGCGAAACCGGCTTCGAGCGAGGACTCGATCATGTAGCCCGAGATGCGCGTGTCCTTGCCGATCACAACCGTCGGCCGCCCGGTACCACGGCGCAAGACACGGCCCACCGCATGGCCCAGGCGCAGCATGAAGTCTGGCGTGATGGGGGCAGTGCCCACCGTGCCGCGAATGCCGTCGGTGCCGAAATGGGTTCTGCTCATGCTTTGCTCTCCTGCGCCGCGCATTGTCGAGCTTGGTCGTGACACCACGCGGACATGCGCCCGCCCCTTGTGCGCATTTGTGCAGCACCAACGACAACGGGGCCGAAGCCCCGTCGAATCGAGTTGACGCGGCTCAGGCCGTCGCCGGCGCGCCGTCGGGGTTGACCGGCGGAATCGTGCCGCTGGTCTTGGACGCCGACGGCGTCCAGTCCTTGGGCGGACGCGGCGGCTTGTCGGCCATGATGTCGTCGATCTGCTCGGCGTCGATGGTTTCCCACTCAAGCAGTGCCCCGGCCATGGCGTGCATGCGCTCCTTGTTCTCTTCGATCAGCTTGCGCGCAATGCCGTATTGCTCGTCGAGGATGCGGCGCACTTCGGCGTCCACCGTGCGCATGGTCTCTTCCGAGACGTTGGTCGTCTTCGTCACCGAACGGCCGAGGAAGACTTCGCCTTCGTTTTCGGCGTAGACCATGGGCCCGAGCTTGTCGGTCATGCCGTAGCGCATGACCATGTCACGCGCGATATGCGTCGCGCGCTCGAAGTCGTTGCTCGCGCCGGTGGTCATCTGATTCATGAACACTTCTTCGGCGATACGGCCGCCAAAGAGCATCGAGATACGGCTGAGCATCAGGATCTTGTCGGTGCTGTAGCGGTCCTTTTCCGGCAGCGACACGGTGACGCCCAAGGCACCACCGCGCGGAATGATCGTCACCTTGTGCACCGGGTCGAGCTTCGGAAGCAGCCG
>JANLYV010000131.1:0-3717 GCA_031365825.1 Rubrivivax sp.
CCCACCGCCCGCGCCACCCGCCACCGTGGCGCGCCCGGCACGCCCGCTGCGCAGCGCAGACAGCGGTCGCGCGCTGGCGGCGGCCAACGCCGCAGCTGCCGCGGCCGTCGTGCAAGGTGTGGTGCAGGTGGCGGTCAGCCCCTGGGGCCAGGTCGAAGTCGACGGTGCCGTGGTCGGCACCACACCACCGCTGACACGCCTGACGCTGTCCGAAGGCAGCCACACCATCACCGTGCGCAACGCCGACTTTGCGCCGTTCACGACGACCTTGCAGGTCAGCGGCGACAAGCCCGTCGTGGTACGACACCGCTTCGGTTCATGAGCCGCCTGCACGCCGGCCTGGGCCTGGCCTGGCTGGCGGCGCTAACGCTCAACCTGAGTGGCTGCGCGTTGCCCGAACCGGCGGCTGCACCGGCCCCCACGGGCCTGTCTGAACTGCTGGAGCGACCCGCCGAGCGCGCGCTGTTCGAGGCCTTGCGCGCCTACGACGAAGGCCAGTACGCGCCAGCCGAAAGCGCCCTGCGCAAGGCGCTGGCTGCCGGCTTGCGCAGCCCGCGCGACCGTGCCACCGCGCACAAGCTGCTGGCCTTCATCAGCTGCACCAGCGAGCGCCTGAACGAATGTGAAGCCGCTTTTCGCGCGGCACGCGAGGCCGACGGCAACTTCACCTTGAGCCGCGGCGAAGCTGGCCACCCGGTGTGGGGCCTGGTCTACCGTCGCACCTTGGCACCCTGACGCCCTGGCCGGAGCGCGGCATCGCATGCCGTTCGCCGACGGCACGCACCGTATCATCGGCGCGCCCATGCCAGAGCTCATCGAGCCCACCCTTGCCACGTTCCGATGCCACCTGCGTGTGTACTGGGAAGACACCGACGCCGGTGGCGTGGTCTTCTACGCCAACTACCTGAAGTTCTTCGAGCGCGCGCGCACTGAGTGGCTGCGTGCGCTGGGCTTTTCGCAGCAGGCGCTCAAGCACGAGAGCGGCGCGATGTTCGTCGTCAGCCATACCAGCGTGCACTACCTGCGCCCGGCCCGGCTGGACGATGAATTGCTGGTGACGGTGCTGCTTCGCGAAGCCGGGCGCGCGTCGATGGTGGTGGCGCAACAGGCCTGGCGCGGCACGGAACTGATCGCGCAAGGCGAGATTCGTATCGGCTGCGTCGACAGCGACAGTTTCAAACCACGGCGCATCCCCGCGCCCATCCTGCAGGCCATCACATCGCCATGAGTACCGACTTCTCGATCATCCCGCTCGTGCTCAACGCCACGCTGGTGGTGCAGCTGGTGATGGCTGGCCTGATGCTGGTGTCGCTGGCGAGCTGGACGGTGATCTTCGCCAAGATCTTCGGGCTGCGCCGCGTGAAGGGGCGCAATGACTTGTTCGAGCGCGAGTTCTGGTCGGGCAAGAGCCTGACCGAGCTCAACCAGGCCGCGCAGGGCAAGGCTGACAGTGCGCCGCTGGAGCGCATCTTCGCCAGCGGCATGCGCGAATTCCTGAAGCTGCGTGAGCGGAGGCTCGACGCCAGCACCCAGCTCGACGGCGCGCGTCGCGCCATGCGCGTGAGCTGTCAGCGCGAGCTCGACGTGGTCGAGAGCAACCTCAGCTTCCTGGCGTCGGTGGCCTCGGTCTCGCCCTATGTCGGCCTGTTCGGCACGGTGTGGGGCATCATGCATGCGTTTGTCGGCCTGTCGAATCTGCAGCAGGTGACGCTGGCGACCGTGGCGCCGGGCATTGCCGAGGCGCTGGTGGCCACCGCCATCGGGCTCTTCGCCGCCATCCCGGCCGTCATCGCCTACAACCGCTTCGCGCGCGACATCGACCGCATCGCCACGCAGCTCGAGACCTTCATCGAAGAGTTCTCCAACATCCTGCAGCGCAACGCCAGCCAGCCGGTGGCCGGCGTCGGAGCGCACTGATGCCCGCCCTGGCCAGCCGCGGCCAGCGCCGCCGCCGCGCGATGAACGAGATCAACATGGTGCCCTTCATCGACGTGATGCTGGTGCTGCTGATCATCTTCATGGTCACCGCGCCGCTCATCACCACCGGTGTGGTCGATCTGCCCAGCGTCGGCAAGAGCACGCAGCAGGCGCCCAAGGTGGTGGAGGTCATCGTCGCCAGCGACGGCAGGATGCGCTTGCGCAGCGACGGCAAGGAAGGCGCCACGTTGACGCTGACACAGCTCAGTGCGCAGCTGCGCGACGCGCAGGGCGGCAAGGCCGATGTGCCGGTGGTCATCAGCGCCGACCGCAACGTGCAGTACGAGCGCGTGATGAACGTCATGTCGGCGTTGCAGAAGCTTGGCGTGCAGCGCATCGGGCTGGCCGTCAAACAGGCCAACTGACCGCAACGTGGTGACGATGGCCGTGGCGCGATTGGCCGACCCGTTGCAGCCCCGCAGCGCCGACGGCTTCGGCCGCGCAACGGTATTGGCGGCCATCACGCATGCCGCGCTGATTGCCGCGCTAACGTTCAGCGTACGCTGGCAGACGCAGCCGATGGCAGTGGTGGCGGCCGAGCTGTGGGCGGCCGTGCCGCAGGTGGCCGCACCCGCGCCCGAGCCGCAGGTCGCACCCGAGCCGGCGCCCACACCCACGCCCACCTCCGCGCCGCCGCCGGAACCGGTGAAAGCGGCCGAGCCCGACCCGCAGATTGCCATCGAACGGCGCAAGCAGGAGCGCGACAAAGCGCGACTCGCCGAAGCCCAGGCCGAGCAGGACAAGCGCGAAAAGAAGCTGCGCGAAGAACGCGAGCGCCAGGCCACCGAAGCCAGGAGCGCGAAGCAGCGCGAAGAGAACCTGAAGCGCATGCTCGGCCAGGCCGGCAGCGGCAGCCAAAACGGCAGCGCAGCCGTCGATGCCGCGCCCTCGCGCGCTTATGCCGCGCGCTTGGTGGCCGCGATCAAGCCCAACATCGTCTTCACCGACAGCATCGGCGGCAACCCGCTGGCCGAGGTCGAAGTGCGCGTCTCGCCCACCGGCACGGTGGTGGCGCGTCGCATCCAGAAGAGCAGCGGCGTGAAAGAGTGGGACGAGGCTGTACTGCGCGCGATCGACCGCACCGGCACCCTGCCGCGTGATGTGGACGGGCGCGTACCGCCGCTCTTGATCATCGGCTTTCGGCCGAACGACTGAGCTTCGTCAGGCCGTGGCCGCGCCGCCTTCAGGCAAGGTGTAGCGGCGCACGAAACCGCGGTCGATGCGGTCCTTCCAGTGCCAGACCCAGCGTCCCTGCGTCGACCAGGTGCCCCAGGTGGCAATGGCACGCCTGTCGCCGCATGAGATGAGGTTCAGCGTGCGCTGCGGCGGCAGGTGCGGCAGCGGCGTCTGGCCCGCCAGCACGGCACGCAGGTTGTGTGCCAGCGGCGGCCCGGCGCGCACGGCGAAGACACCGCTGCGCGGGTGGTTCATGTCGGTGCGCGAGGCCACGTCACCCACCGCGAAGACGTGCGGGTGCGAATTGCTTTGCAGCGTGGCCCTCGTGGCGACGAAACCGCGTTCGTCCAGCGCCAGCCCGCCGCCACGCAGCCACTCGGGCGCGGTACTGCCCACGGCCAGCACCGGCACATCGCAGGCGACGCGCGCGCCCGAGGCGAGCAGCACATGGTCGGCCGCGATGGCACTGCAGGCTTCGGGCAACACCGCAATGCGCCAGCGGCGTAGTTGCGCCAGCGCCGCCTCGACTGCCGACGGTGGATAACCTTCAAGCGGTGCTGACAT
>JANLYV010000145.1:0-6315 GCA_031365825.1 Rubrivivax sp.
CTTGCCGGCGTTGATGATGTCGGCGTCGACCTCGGCGTCCGTCGGAAACGGGCCGATGCCCATCATGCCGTTCTCGCTTTGCAGCCAGACCTCGATGTCGGGCGAAACGAAGTTGGCCACCAGCGTGGGGATGCCGATGCCGAGGTTGACGTAGTAGCCATCGCGCAATTCAGCGGCAGCCTTGGCGGCCATTTGATCTTGAGTCCAGGGCATGAAGTTCTCCTTAAGCCGCCGCGCGGATGGTGCGTTTTTCGATGCGTTTTTCAGGCGTGGCATTGAGCACCAGGCGGTGCACGTAAATGCCGGGCAGATGCACCGCATCGGGGTCGAAGGTGCCGGTGGGCACGATCTCTTCGACCTCGACCACGCTCACACGGCCGGCCATGATCACCGCCGGGTTGAAGTTGCGCGCGGTGCGGCGGAAGATGAGGTTGCCGCTCTGGTCGGCCTTCCAGGCTTTGCCCAGCGACACATCGGGGACGAGCGAGCGCTCCATGATGTAGGTGTGGCCGTCGAACTCCCGGCTCTCCTTGCCGTCGGCCACCAGCGTGCCCACGCCGGTGCGCGTGTAGAAGGCCGGGATGCCGGCGCCGCCGGCACGCAGCTTCTCGGCCAGCGTGCCTTGTGGCGTGAATTCGAGTTCGAGCTCGCCGGCCAGGTACTGGCGCTCGAACTCCTTGTTCTCGCCGACGTAGCTGGAGATCATCTTCGTGATCTGTCGCGTCTCGAGCAGCTGGCCCAGGCCGAAGCCGTCGACACCGGCGTTGTTGGAAATCACCGTGAGGTTCTTCGCGCCGCTGTCGCGCAAGGCCGCGATCAGCGCTTCGGGGATACCGCACAAGCCGAAGCCGCCGACGGCCATCAGCTGGCCGTCTTTGACGATGCCGTCAAGCGCCGCAGCGGCGCTGGGGAAAATCTTCTTCATCGCGGTTTCGCTCCTGTTCAAAACAGGGCGAAGCCTACTACCTAATGCATTAGGTATTCACTACGTAAAATTGCCTAAGCATCTACCAGCGCAGGACCACGAACCATGTCGATCGTCGAGGCTTTGAATGCCGACCTGGCCCATGTGGCCGCGCCTTGGGTCAAGGCCTTGCAGCTGCGTGTGGTCGACGCGAACGAAGCGCAGACGCGCCTGGTGATGCCGATTACTGCCGAGCTGGTGCATGGCGGTGGCGTGGTCTGCGGCCAGGCCTTGATGGCCGCGGCCGACACGGCGATGGTGATGGCCGCATCGGCTGCCCTCGGCGGCTTCAAGCCCATGACCACGGTGCAGTTGCAGACCAGCTTTTTGCGCCCGGTGCCGGCCGATGCGCTCGAGCTGCACATCAGCTGCCGCATTCTGCGCAAAGGCAAGAGCCTCGTCTTCGGCGAGGTCGAGATATGCACGTCCGACGGACGCATGGCGGCGCACGCCACCACCACCTACGCGCTGCTTTGAGCCGTGGCCGTGAGCGCACCGACACTCGACTACCGCACCGCCTTTGACCTGGCGCCGGTGGGCCTGGTGCTGTCGCGCGAGCGGCTGATGATCGACTGCAACCAGGAGCTGCTGGCCATGTTCCGCGCCACACGCGCGACGATCGTCGGCCAGTCGTTCGAGGCGCTGTACCCCACGCCGGTCGAGTTCGAGCGCATGGGCGAGCGCATACGGGCGCGCATCAGCGCCGGGCTCGATGCCTCAGGCCGCTACGCCGACGACCGGGTGATGCGCCGGCGCGACGGCGGGCTGTTCTGGTGCCATGTCTCGGGCCGCGCGCTCGACCCGCGCAAGCCGCATGCGGCCGGCATCTGGGCCTTCGAGGACCTGTCGTCGGTGCGTGTGCTCGAGGTCGACTTCACGCCGCGCGAGCGCGAAATTGCGGCGCTGCTGATCGAAGGGCTGACAAGCAAGCTCATCGGCAAACAACTCGCCATCAGCCCGCGCACGGTGGACATCTACCGCGCCAGGTTGATGCGCAAGATGGGCGCGGCGACGACGCCAGATCTGGTGCACAAGTTGTTGAGCCGCTAGCCAATCGCCAACAGCCGCCATCAACTTTCGTTGTGCGGCACGCGCACGTGCTTGCGCGTGCCGGCTTGCAGGTCATAGATGTGGAAGCTTTCCATGTTGCGTCCGTACAGGTGCAGCGTCAGCGCGGGCGCGGCATCGGCCGGCACGCCGGTGACGTGGATGTGATCCGGATTCGGCACGAAGCTGCTCACGCTGCCGGGGCTCAAGGCCACGGTGCCGCCTTCGCTCATGACAATGCCTTCGTCGCGGCCGGCCAGCGCGTCCGGGCGCAGGTAGGCGCGCTCAAACAGCACACCTTCGACGATGCCGACCACACCCCAGCTGCCGTGGTCGTGCACCGGCGTCCATTGCCCCGGCAGCCACACCAGCGCGTACAGCGACAGGCCGGGCTCGATCAGCACCGCATTGCGCGTGTAGTGCGCGGGGTCGCTGCGGCGGTGCGTGGGGCCGAGGGCGGCGCCCACCTGCGGCAACAGGCGCTGCATCAGCGGCAGCACGGCGCGAACGCAGGCCGCAGCCGAGCTTTGGTCGCCGGCCAGCACGCGGCATTGGTCGAGAAATTCCTGCATGCAGTCGGTGGTCGTGCTCATCAAGCATCCGTCACGAGCGCGCGCACCCAGTCGGGCAGCGGCATCGACTTCTGCGCGGCGTAGTCGGTCCATACCGTGGTCGAGCCGCCCTCGCTGTAGAGCACGCCGGGCTGGTCGACACGTTCGATGCTGATAAAGGTGTCGAAGCTCGAACGCCCGGGGTTGGCGACATAGTGGCGCGCCAGCAAGTCGCCGGGAAATTGAAGCTGGCGGACGTAGTTGCAGAAGGCGTTGACGATCACCGGCCCGGTGCCGCGCCCAGGGTCGGGCGGCGCGCCGATCTTGTACAGCCACTCCAGCCGCGCCACCTCGAAATAACGCAGATACGTCGCGTTGTTGACATGGCCCATGCTGTCCATGTCGCCCCAGCGCATGGGGATCACCATCTCATGTGTGAACTTCTTCTGCTCGGGCACGATGAAGCGCATGCTCAGCCGCCTGGTGTGCTTTGAGGGTTGATGCCGAGCTCGGCGGCCATGCGATGCACCAGCTCGCGCAGCGCGGCGACTTCGCCGGCCAGGCGCGATTGTTCGGTCTTCAATGCGGCAACTTCACCGATGGCCAGCGCTTCGCTGCCACCACCCACCGCGGCCACCATCCACTCGGCCGGCACCTCGCCGCATAGCAGCTGGGCCCAGCGCGCTTCACGCGCACCCGGCGCGCGCGGCAGCTTCACCACCATCGGCGTGGCCTTGCCCGCCAGCTCTTCAAGGAAACCCTCCACCGACGACAGGTCGGCAAAACGATGCAGCCGCTCGCAGTTGACGCGCAGCTCGGCCGTGGTCAACGGGCCGCGCAGCATCAGCACGGTGAGGATGGCCACACTCGCGCCGGGCAGGCCGAGCACACGCGCCATGTTGTGCTCGTATTTCACGACGCGGCTGCCGCTTCCTTCGAACGTTAGCGACAGCGACTTCAGGCCGTCCAGCGCCACCAGCACGTCGGCCTCGCTGGCATCGATCACCGGCACGCGCGCGGTCTTCTGGTTGCAGCCGAGCAGCAGCGTGTTGAGCGATAGCGGGTAGCTGTCGGGCACCGTGTGCTGCTTCTCCACCAACACGCCGAGCACGCGCGCTTCCAGGGGTGACAGGGCTCTCATCAATGGCGTGCCAACTTCACACGCCGAAGCCATCGTCCGCCGCAATCACCGCGCCATTGACGAAATGGCTCTGGTTGGCGCACAGCATCATCAACAGCACGTCCAGGTCTTCGGGCTTGCCCACGCGCTTGCGCGGCAGCATCTGCACCAGCTTCTGGCCGGCCTCGGTCTGCCAGTGGTGGTGGTTGATCTCGGTGTGGATGTAGCCCGGGCACAGCGCGTTGACATTGATGCCGAAGCGCCCCCATTCCAGCGCCATGGCCTTGGTCATGTGCACCACCGCGGCCTTGCTCATGGCGTACACGCCGAGCTGCCCGAACACGCGCAGGCCGGCGACCGACGCGACGTTGACGATGCGCCCGCCGGTGAAGGTGCCCGGCGCCAGGCCTTTGCTGCGCGCGATCATGCGTTTGGCCACTTCCTGCGCGACGAAGAAGGCACCGCGCGTGTTGGTGCCCATGACGTAGTCGTAGTCCTCGGGCGTGACGTCGACGAGCTTTTGCGTGGTGCTCACGCCGGAGTTGTTGACGAGGATGTCGATCGCGCCCATCTCGGTCTCGGCGTGGGCCACGGCGGCGCGCACGCTCACAGGGTCGGTGACGTCCAGGCCGACGACATGCGCGTCACCACCTTCGGCTTCGAGTTCAGCGCGCAAGGCCTTGAGCCGCTCGATACGACGCGCTGCCAGCACCACGCCCGCGCCGGCACGCGACAGCGTCCGCGCGAACTGCGCGCCCAGGCCGCTGGAGGCGCCGGTGACGAAGGCCACGCGGCCGGAAAGATCGATCTCGTAAGCCATGTCCGCCCCTCGTTGCAAGTGCCCGGTCACGATAGCACGCAGCCCTAGAATTCAGCCCCGCTCGTGACCTCGACTCCGACCTCGAACAGCGCTGCGCTGGAAAGTGAAAAACGATGACGCCGCAACAAATCCAAGAGACTTACGGCCCACGCGAAGCGATGGACTACGACGTCGTCATCGTCGGTGCCGGGCCGGGTGGGCTGGCCACGGCGATACGCCTCAAACAACTCGACGCCGCGCTCTCGGTGGTGGTGCTGGAAAAGGGTTCCGAGCCAGGCGCGCACATCGTCTCGGGCGCGGTGATGGACCCGCGCGCGATGAATGAATTGCTGCCCGACTGGCAAGCGCGCGGCGCACCATTGAAGCAGCCGGTGACCGGCGACGAGGTGCTTTTCCTCAAGCCCAGGAGCGCGTGGAAGACGCCGGCCTTTCTGCTGCCGCAGTGCTTTCACAACGAAGGCAATTACGTCATCAGCCTGGGTGCCGTGTGCAAGTGGCTGGCCGAGCAAGCCGAATCACTTGGCGTGGAGATCTTCCCCGGGTTCACCGGCGCCGAAGTGCTGTACGACGCACAAGGTGCGGTGCGCGGCGTGGCCACCGGCAACCTTGGCATCGGCAAGGACGGCGAGCCGCACGACGGCTTTCAGCAGGGCATGGAGCTAACAGCCAAGTACACGGTATTCGCCGAAGGTGCGCGTGGCCATCTTGGCAAGCAGCTCATCGCGCACTTCAAGCTCGACGCCGGCAAGGACCCGCAGAGCTACGCGCTGGGCATCAAGGAGCTGTGGGAGGTCGACCCGGCCAAGGCCAGGCCGGGCCTGGTGGTGCACACCGCCGGCTGGCCGATGGACGAACACACCTACGGCGGCGGCTTTCTCTACCACCTGGAAGGCAACAAGGTGACGCTGGG
Source organism: Rubrivivax sp. (assembly GCA_031365825.1). Classification (GTDB taxonomy): domain Bacteria; phylum Pseudomonadota; class Gammaproteobacteria; order Burkholderiales; family Burkholderiaceae_C; genus Rubrivivax. The sequence continues at coordinate 5,413 of JANLYV010000145.1, forward strand.
CTTCGTCACCGGTCTCGACTACCAGAACCCGTGGCTGAGCCCGTTCGAAGAAATGCAGCGCTGGAAGACGCACCCCAGCATTCGCGCCCACATCGAAGGCGGCAAACGCATCGGCTACGGCGCACGCGCCATCACCGCGGGTGGTTTGTTGTCGCTGCCCAAGCTGGTGTTCCCTGGCGGTGCGCTGGTGGGTTGCGATGCCGGCACGCTGAACGCTTCGCGCATCAAGGGCAGCCACGCGGCGATGAAGACCGGCATGCTTGCGGCCGAGGCCATTGCCGCCGCACTCGCGGCCGGGCGCAGCCACGATGAATTGAGTGCCTACCCTGAAGCCTTCGAGGCCAGCTGGCTCTTCGACGAGTTGAACCAGAGCCGCAACTTCAAGCAGTGGTTCAAGCAAGGCAACACCGTGGGCACGGTGATGACCGGCGTCGAGCAGTGGCTGCTGCCCAAGCTCGGCTTGAAGAGCGCACCGTGGACCCTCCACCGCAAGCTCGCCGACCACGAGCGGCTGCATGCCGCAGCGCAGGTCGAGCCGGTGCGCTACCCCAAGCCCGACGGCGTGATCAGTTTCGACCGCCTGTCGTCGGTGTTCATCAGCAACACCAACCATGAAGAGAACCAGCCGGCGCACCTGACGCTGAAAGACGCGCGCGTGCCCGTGGCAGTCAACCTCGCACAGTACGCCGGCCCCGAGAGCCGCTACTGCCCCGCCGGCGTATACGAATTCGTGAAGACCAACGACGGCGCCGACCGGCTGGTGATCAACGCGCAGAACTGCGTGCACTGCAAGACCTGCGACATCAAGGACCCGACGCAGAACATCGTCTGGGTCACGCCCGAGGGCGGCGGTGGGCCGAACTATGCGGGGATGTGAGCAGAGCCAGGATGCCCCCGCTGCCG
>JANLYV010000150.1:0-2860 GCA_031365825.1 Rubrivivax sp.
TTCATGGGGTAGGCGGTGCCGACCATCACGAGTGTTTCGACTTTCGCCGGCGCACGCGCCGCGGCTTCGAGCGCGATCAGCGAGCCCATGCTGTGGCCGACGAGCGAGGCCCGCTGCGCCCCGGCAGCGTCGAGCAGCGCCAAGGCCCAGTCGGCCAGTGCTTCGATGCTCGCCTGCACCGGGCCGGCGCTGCGGCCATGCCCCGGCTGATCCAGCGCCAGCACCGAGTGGCCGTGGTGCGCCAGCCAGCGCGCCAGCAGCGTCCACACGCTGTGATCGTTGAGCGCGCCGTGGATCAGCACCACGCAGGGCAGCGCGGTGTCGAACGGCTTGCCGCCGGTGTAGGCATAGGCCTCGATACCACCGATCGAAACCTTCACGCCGCCTTCTCCGCCGCGCGCAAGGCCCGCTTCAGGTCATCGAGCAGGTCGTCGGGATCCTCCAGCCCGATCGACAGCCGGATCGTGCCCGGGCCGATGCCGGCGCGCGCCAGCGCTGCGTCGTCCATCCGGAAATGGGTGGTCGATGCGGGGTGGATCACAAGCGATCGGCAGTCGCCCACGTTCGCCAGGTGCGAGAAGATCTGCAGCGCCTCGATGAAGGCCTTGCCCTGGCCGCGCGAGCCCTTGAGGTCGAAGCTGAAGACGGCGCCGCAGCCACGCGGCAGCAGGCGCTTCGCCAGCGCATGGCTGGGGTGGTCGTCCAGTTCCGGATAGCCGACGCCGGCCACCATCGGGTGCGTGGCCAGGAAGGCCACCACCTGGCGCGTGTTTTCCACATGCCGCGCCATGCGCAGCGGCAGCGTCTCGATGCCTTGGAGAATCAGCCACGCGGTGTGCGGGCTCATGCAGGCGCCGAAGTCGCGCAAGCCCTCGCGGCGTGCGCGCAGCAGGAAGGCGCCGTCGGTGCTTTCCTCGCTGAAGACCATGCCGTGGAAGCCGGCGTAGGGCTGGTTCAGCTCGGGGTAGCGTGGCGCGCGGCTCCAGTCGAAGCTGCCGCCGTCCAGCAGCAGGCCACCGATCACGGTGCCGTGGCCGCCGAGGAACTTCGTCGCCGAGTGGTAGATGAGGTCGGCGCCATGCTCGAAGGGCTTCATCAGCCAGGGCGTGGTGAAGGTGGAGTCCACCAGCAAGGGCACCCCGGCCTCGTGCGCGATCGCGGCCACGGTGGGGATGTCCAGCACGTCCAGCCTCGGGTTGCCCAGCGTCTCGCCGAAGAGCAGCTTCGTTGCGGGCCGTATCGCCGCGCGCCAGCCGTCGATGTCGCCCGGCTTGACGAAGGTGGTGGTGATGCCGAAGCGCGCCAGCGTGTAGTGCAGCAAGTTGTGGCTGCCGCCGTACAGCGCGGAAGAGGCCACGATGTGCGAACCCGCTCCCGTCAGCGTGCAGATGGCCAGGTGCAGCGCGGCCTGGCCGCTGGCAGTGGCGATCGCGCCCACGCCGCCTTCGAGCGCGGCGATGCGCTCCTCCAACACCGCATTCGTCGGGTTGCTGATGCGGCTGTAGACATGCCCGGAGCGTTCCAGGTTGAACAGGCTCGCGGCGTGCTCGCTGTTCTCGAAGACGAAGCTGGTGGACAGCACGATCGGCACCGCGCGCGCGCCGGTGGCGGGGTCGGGGGCGGCGCCGGCGTGCAGCGCGAGGGTGTCGAATCCGGGGTTCGAAAAACCGGCCATGAGGCTCCTGCGCAAGCAGTCGATAGCAACGGGATTGTGGGCTATATTGACTTGCATGAAAGTCGTCGGCATCCTGCGCGTGAAGGGCAATACCCTGCACACCGCGCAGCCCGACCAGGCCTTGTTCGACGCGGTGCAGACGATGGCCGAACTCGACATCGGCTCGCTGCCAGTCATGGAGCACGGCGACCTGGCCGGCATGTTGACCTTTCGCGAAGTCATCAGCGCCATCGTCGCCAATGGCGGCAGCATCGGCGAACGCCGCGTTCGTTCGGTGATGGACGACGCGCCGCTGTCCTGCACGCCCGAAACCGAGATCGACGAAGTGCGCCGCATGATGTTGCAGCGCCATGCGCGCTACATGCCGGTGCTCGACCACCGCACGCTGATGGGCGTGATTTCTTTCTACGACGTCGCCAGGACCGTCGTCGACGCGCAGGACTTCGAGAACCGCATGCTCAAGGCCTACATCCGCGACTGGCCCGCCGAAGGCACGCCGACGCCGCTGGTTGGCGGCTGAGCCGCGGCCGCGGCGCGCCGCTGTCGGCCGCCGAGCGCGTCACGCCGCCTGCGGCTCCAACTTGAACACCGCCACGGCTTCGGCCAACTGCTCGGCCTGCGCGCGCAGGCTGTCGGCAGCGGCTGCCGACTCCTGCACCAGGGCCGCGTTCTGCTGCGTCGTCTGATCGAGCAGCGTGACCGCCTGGCCGACCTGGGTGATGCCCTGCGTCTGTTCGCTGGACGCCGCGGTGATTTCGGCGATCAGGTCGCTGACGCGGGCGACCTGCGCCGCCACGTCGGCGATGGTCGTCATGGCCTGCTGGACCAGGGCGCCGCCGGCCTCCACGCGGGTCACCGAATCGGCGATCAGCGACTTGATCTGTCGCGCCGCGTCGGCGCTGCGCTGCGCCAGCGTTCGCACCTCGCTGGCGACGACCGCGAAGCCGCGGCCTTCGTCGCCGGCACGCGCGGCTTCGACGGCGGCGTTCAGCGCCAGGATGTTGGTCTGGAACGCGATGCCGTCGATGACGCTGGTGATTTCGGCGATGCGGCCGCTGGCGGTCTGGATGTCGCTCATCGTCTGCACGACCTGGCCGACGACTTCGCCACCGCGCGCCGCCGCGCTGCTGGCGCTGCGTGCCAATTGATTGGCCTGCCGCGCGGTGTCGGTACTGTTGCGCACGG
>JANLYV010000181.1:0-2799 GCA_031365825.1 Rubrivivax sp.
CTCGGGCCGCAGGGCATTCATGTCGCGCATGTGGTGATCGACGGCGCCATCGACACGCCCTTCATCCGCGACACATTTCCCGAGCGCTACGCGAAGAAGGCGCACGACGGCATCCTCGACCCCGAGGCCATCGCGCAGAACTACGTCAACCTGCATCAACAACACCGCAGTGCCTGGACGCATGAGCTTGACCTGCGGCCCTGGGACGAGACCTTCTGAAAGCCCACATGACCAAGACCGTTGAATTCTTCTTCGACGTGGGCAGCCCCACCAGCTACCTGGCCCACACGCAGCTGCCCAAGCTCGCGTCCGAATGTGGTGCCGAATTGCGCCTGCGCCCGATGCTGCTGGGCGGTGTGTTCAAGGCCACGGGCAACGCCAGCCCGGTGACGGTGCCGGCCAAGGGCCAATGGATGTTCGGCGACATGGCGCGCTGGGCCAAGCGCTACGGCGTGCCGCTGGCGATGAACCCGCACTTCCCCATCAACACGCTGACGCTGATGCGTGCCGCGGCCGGCTTGCAGCTGCGCCAGTCAACAGACTTTGCACGTTATGTCGACACCGTCTTCAAGGCGATGTGGGCCGCGCCGCGCAACCTGGGTGACGCCGCCGAGTTGCGCGCAGTGCTGGTCGACGCGGGCTTCGACGCCGATGCCATCGCCGCGCTCGCGGCCGAGCCCGAGGTCAAGGCGGCACTCGTGGCCACCACCGAAGAAGCGGTGGCGCGTGGTGTGTTCGGCGCGCCGACGATGTTCGTCGGCAAGGCCATGTTCTTCGGCCAGGACCGGCTCGAGTTCGTGCGCGAAGCGCTGCGCACCTAGGCCCCTAGTCGTAGGGACAGACGCGCGGGGGGCGCGGTGGCAATCTCGCCCTTGCTCGGGGCCAGGCAACAGGATGCCGAGCCCGAGCAAACGGCTACCACCTCAACGACCCCCAGCCGCAGCACATCGCGGCAGCGAAAGGACATCCCATGGCAACGAAAACAGCCGCCGTACGCATGGCCAGTATTTCCCTCGGCGCCAAAGGCGAGACCCGCGCCGTGCGTGTGTCCCACCCCGGCAAGCTGACACCCGGCGAGATTGCCGCCATCGACAAGGTGCTGGTGAACGACGTCATCAAGCGCCTCACCGGATGCGCCTGCCTCTCGGGCACGATCGACGTCATCTGGGAGCGCAACTTCGACAAGGTGCTCGACGTTCAACTCGGGCAGTGAGCCTCATGCGCGCGGGCACGAGCCACGCAGCGCCCATGGTGGGCCTGCTCTACAACCCGGCCATCCCGATGGTGCTCGACGCCATCGGCGCGCGCGTCGATTTTGTCGAAGTCATCCCCGACAGGCTTTGGTACGACTTCGGCGTCGGTGCCGGCAAGGGCCGGCGCTTCAGCCAGGCCCAAGTCGCCATCGACGAGTTGCGCCGCCACGCCAGTGAGCGTTGCGTCATCGGCCACGGCATCGGCCTCTCGTTGCCCAGCGCCATGGCGCTGGACGAAGGCCTGCTCGATGCCGTCGTGGCCTCGCACCGCGACCTCGACTACCAGTGGTACAGCGAGCACCTGAGCATGTTCCTCGTGCCCGGTGGCAGCGTGCCCAATGCGCAGGCCGGCATGGGGCTGCCCGTGGTACTCGACGACGAGATGCTGGCTCTCGTCAGCGCCAAGGTGCGGCGGCTGGGCGATGCGCTGCAGCGGCCCATCCTGCTCGAAAACAGCACCATCTTCTCGGCCATTCCCGAGCCCGACATGAGCGAGCCGGCCTTCTTCAACAAGCTGCACGAGGAGACCGGCTGCGGCATGTTGCTCGACCTGCACAACCTCTACGCCAACACCCTCAACCTCGGTATCTCGGCCGACGACTACCTGGCCGAGATCGACCCACACATCGTGGTCGAGATCCACCTTGCGGGCGGTGACTGGCTGAAGGGCCACTACACCGATTCACACTCGCGGCCCACGCCTTCGCCGGTATGGCAATTGGCGCACGAATGGGCACCGAGGTTTCCGAACCTTGCGGCCATCACCTTTGAATACCACGAGTCGTATCACAAGCGGCTGGGCCTGGCTGGCGTGGCGCAAGAGATCGAGCTCATGCATGAGCTGGCACGCCAGGTGGCCAACGCACGCATGGCCGACGTCAAGGCAGCGAAAGCGGCGTGATGCTGGCCGACTTTCAACGGGCGCTGGCCGATCTCACCGCCTCACCGGCGCTGTGCCGGCAGGCGCGCGCCGAGCCACAAAGCTTGCGCCAGCGCTACGAGCTCAGCGACAAGGAATGGCGGCGGCTGGTGGGCATCGCCACGAGCAAGGGCATGGAGGCCAACTGCATGCTCTACCGCGCCAACCGCCTGGCACCTGTGGCCTTGAACCTGCCGCTGACCTGCGAGGCGATTCGCGATGAGCTGAACGAGCTGATCTCGGCCTATTGGGAATCGGAGCCCACCACCGATGTGCATTTCCTTATCGAGGCGCATCGCTTCGGTGAGTACTTGCTGGCGCAGCCGCAGCTTTCGCCGGAGGCGCGTGCGGTGCTTGTGCAAGAGCACACGGTGGTGGCGGCGAAGCTGGCGGCGAGTCGGGCGATGGCGGGTCTGTGCACGCCGTTTGAGCGTTAGCGTCGTCGCGGCAGGTGCTGCCCGCTGGCGGCCCAAGCTGGGTCGGTCGGCGCTGCGCGCCGACTGCGCTGTGCTGCTCACACCGGGGTCGCGCCGCATAACTCACTACGCGACCTGCGGTCGCTGCGTTCAAACTGGTTTCGGCGAGATAGTCAACGAAGCGCGCTGTGCGCGCCGACCCCGCTGCTCC
>JANLYV010000170.1:0-3672 GCA_031365825.1 Rubrivivax sp.
TGAGAATGTACCGTGTACCACCAGACCGGGCCTGGTGGCCTGCCGTTGGTGCTCCGCTTGAGCGAGGGGTTAGGCCGCATTCGGATTGCGGGAGCCCAGAGCACCGATTGCCTTGACATAGATCTGAGTTGCCTACGACTCGAAGCTAGCTTCCAGGTCGCGCGACCCATGCAACACACGAACTACGTCGATGCCGTCCGGCATAGACTCGAAGAAGACAACGTATCGTCCAAATGAGAGGCTCCGAAGCCCTTGCGACAGTTCGTCTCGCGGACGGCCCATCATTGGCTGCGTGGCCCACAGTTCAAACTTCGCGTCCAGTCTGTCCACCCATAGATCGGCTTCAACTACGCTGTCTTCGGCGATGAAGTCCCAAATTTCAAGGATGTCCGCCTCGGCTTGAGGCCGGCGCGTGACCCGAGACATTTAGGCAGCCCGCGTTTTGGCGGCACGGCGGGCATGCGCCTTTCCTTTGATCGCTACGGCATCCCACGGCTTGCTCGCTCCACTGTCGAGTCCCATGCGGATGTCTTGCCGCAACTCATCCAGCCTCACTTGCCGAATGCGATCTTGCTCATCCATCAGGCGAAGCGCCTCTCGCACCACTTCGCTGGCTGAGTTGTACATGCCTGAACTCACCTTTGTTCGAACAAGCTCTTCAAGTTGAGGGGTGAGGTTGACGTTCATGCCCATGATCGGTGCCTTCCTTGCTGCCAGCGCGCAGTGTATCAAGGATTGTCAGAGATGGACATGGTGGCCAGGGCGCAGAGTTGCATTCAAGGTGGCGGAGGCTTGGAAACGGCAGCTATGCGGCCTAACGTTTGAGTTAAGCGGACCCCGGCAGCGTGGCGCGCCGGACAGCAAGCGCAAAATGGGCCGCAGGCCCTGCGCTTGCTGGCTGGTGCGCAACGCTGTTGGGGGTCCGCTTGAATGAAGGGTTAGGCATCGATGCGCGCCGGCTGGGCCGAGGAGTAATTTTGCTATCTCTGCGAGGCGAACCACAGACGCCTCCCGCTCCGCGCTGCGGACCGTGGCAGACCACGTATTCAAGCCGCCGCACCAGCTGGCCTTGAACGAACGTGCCAATGTTGGCTGCGGTGTGAGCGGCCTGCCGTCCCCCGTAGCCTGACTGCGTCGATACGACGACGCTTTCGCCGACCAGCGATCAGGCGGCGGGTTTCTGCCAGCGGTGCGGCAGCAGTTCTTCAATGCGGCTGTTGGGATGACCCGGGAGCCGCTCAAGCACCTCACGCAGGTAGACCCAAGGATCGTGTCCGTTGAGCTTGGCCGACTGCACCAGGCTCATGACGATCGCCGCCCGCTGGCCGGCCAATTCGCTGCCGCAGAACAGCCAGGCCTTCCTGCCCATCGCCCAGGGTTTGATCTGCCGCTCGATGAAGTTGTTGTCGATCGGAACCGCCCCGTCTTCGAGGTGCCGCGTCAGCGCAGTCCAACTGTTCAGGCTGTAGTCGATCGCAGCGGCAATCGAACTGCCGTCGGGTACGCGACCCCGTTCGAGTTTGAGCCAGACGTGCAATTCCTTCCACAGCGGCCGCGTGAGCTGCTCCCTTGCCGCCTGGCGCTGCTGCGCATCCATCCCGTCGAGCTGACCTTCGACGTGGTAAATCAAGCCGATGCGCTTGATCGCCGCCTTGGCCACCTCGCTGGTGCCCAGCAGTTCGTCGAATTTTCTTCGGGCATGTGCGACGCAATGGGCGGCAATGCGCTGCGGGTACAGGCGTTTGTCGAGCACGGCGTCGTACCCGACGTACTGGTCGCACACCAGCGTGCCTTGCCACGCCGGCCGTTCTTCGATCACAGAGCCCGGCGGACCCTGCGCCGCACCCAGGAAGGCCAACGGGTACTGCGAGCCTCGACCCAGGCAGAACTCGTACATCACCCCGCGCTGCGCATCCAGCTCGCCCCGCGCGTAAGCCCAGATGTACGCCCGCTTGGTCTTGCCCGCGCCGGGGTCCAGCATGGAGACCGGCGTCTCATCGGCATGCAGCACGGGGCCGCTCAGCACGAAGCGTTTGTGCGCCTCGAACAGCGGCTGCATCGCGCCACCGGCGTTGCCCGCAGTGCGCGCCAGCGTCGAGCGTGGCGTGTGCACGCCGGACCTGGCGTTGATGGTCTCCTGGCGGTAGTACGGCAGGTGGTCCACGAAGCGGCTGATCAGGATGTGGGCCGCGAAGCCGCTGGCGGCGATGCCCCCGTCGATGATCTGCGGATCAGCCGGCTCCTGCACCAGGCGCTCGACGCCCTGGCGCTGGCAGCAGCGGCAGGTCCACTTGCCGTAGATGTGGCGGTGCACGAAGAACTCCGCCGGCACGATATCCAGGCGTTCGCTCACGTCCTCGCCCACGCGCGTCATCGGCTGGCCGCAGTCGGCTGTCGTGCAGGTGGTGTTCTCGGGCTCGTGGTGGTGCTCCACGCGGCGCAGATGCTCGGGCAGCGCCTGGCGGCGCGGGCGACGAGGAGCTTCCTTGGGCTTGGCAGGCGTCTTGGCGTGCGTCTCGGATAACGCGGCCTGCAGTGCGGCGAGTTGCGCCTCCAGGTCGGCCTCGTCCTCCAGGAGCGTGTCCTGGAACATCTGCCGCTGATCGGCCGTCATGGCTTCGCTCTTGGCGCCGAACTTCCAGCGCTTCAGGCGCGACAGCTCGAAGGTGATCTTCTCGATCTTCGCGTCGCGGTATGCGATGTCGCGGTCCTTGCGCTGCAGCAGCTTTTGCTGGAACTCGAGTGCATCGCCTTTGCTGTGCAACTCGCTCGCCTGGTGGCGGATGTGCTCGAGCATTTGCGCGGCCAGCACGGTGACAGCTTCTTGCGACAGACCCTGCAGGTCCTGAGGCTTGAGGTCACGCATGCTGAGCATGCGTTGCATCTTGCCAAGGTGCGCGACCTCACGCCATTGGCGGATGTCCTGTCAACGAATGGGTTCGCGTCACGGGCAACATTGCTACGAGACTCACATCCGCGTGATCACGCTCATCTCGGGCAATCGCTGCCACGGCAGGCCCAAGATCAAGGCGTCGAATTGGCTCTGCGTCAGCGACAGCGGTGTCGGTGTCGGTGTCGCTTCGCGCGGCCATACGAAGTGACCTGCGTTCAAACGCCGCGCGGCGCACCACACGCCGAAGCCGTCGTGGACCAGCAGCTTGATGCGCGTGGCGCGCGAATTAGCGAAGAGATAGCCATGATGAGCGCGGGCAGCGCCTGTGGTTTGCACGACGCAACTCATCAGCCGCTCGGCTCCGGCGCGCATGTCCATCGGCGCGGTGCACAGCCAGAGTTGATCGATGCGGATCACTTGAGCAGGCCTGAGGAGAGCTCACTCAGCCAGGCCCGGCAGTCCTCAGCCGCCGCAGTCGGCCAGCGCACGTTGAGGTGCAGCGGACCGCGGCGAAGTTCGATCTGGATCGACGACGCGCCGATCGGCGCGGTGGCCATCGGCGGGGCCGCCCCGCGCGCCGCAGCCTTGGCAGTTGCGGGCATCTCGAGGGCGACGAACTCCGGCGTGGAGCCACGCAGCACAGGGGGCCCCTGAATTGCCGCCGTCGGCGTGAGCCCCATGCCGCCACGCTGGGTGCCTCGACCAGACCGCCACTTGCGAACCAGATTGGCGTTCAGGCCATGCGCCAGGGCGACCCCTGAAATCGACGCACCCGGCTC
>JANLYV010000354.1:0-2148 GCA_031365825.1 Rubrivivax sp.
ACCGCGCATCGCCGCCGACGACGGCGTGGCCAACGCCTGCGACGCGATCGAGCGGCTGCTGCAGGCGAAGGCGGCGAGCAGCGGGTAATACGGCTCTCAGGAAGTCATTGGAATCGGTAAGCAAAACCGAAGCCTACTGCGGACCGTCCGACTGGCCCTATCGGTTCGCGACATTCGCGATCATCGCGATGGACGTGGTGTTGGCCTTTACTCTCTGCACCGCGCCGGGTCTCGTCCCGGCAGGACGAGTAACTTTCACTTGCGAGGCCAAACACTACTCTGCCATGTAAAAGCGTAGATTTCGCAGGTCGCGGATGTGTTTGGAGGTGCCGCTATGGGCATTGCGGGCTTTGAGGGGAATGACTGGCAGAACGATCTGCGGGTCTGGCTGGAGCCGTTTCTTGCGGCCCTGGGTCGTTCCGAGCAGCGCCAGTGGGCGCCGCTTTACGTGCAGGGGCTGCTCGCAGACGGCGCGCGCAAGAGCGTCGAGCCGATGGCCGAGAGGGTGTGTCCGGGACAGACTCAGCAACTCCACCACTTCGTTGCGACCTCGCCCTGGGCCTGCGAGCCGCTGCAGCGGGTGCTGCGCCACAGGGCCGACGCCTTGGTCGGCGGCGACGGCGCGGTGCTCATCGTCGATGACACGGCGCTCCTCAAGCAGGGCCGTCACTCGGTGGGCGTGAAGCACCAGTACTGCGGCCTGCTTGGCAAGCAGGCCAACTGCCAGGTGCTGGTATCGCTGACGCTCGCGCGCGAGGAAGTGCCCGTGCCCATCGATCTGCGGCTGTACCTGCCCGAGGACTGGGCGAGCGATGAGGCCCGCCGCGCGGCGGCCAAGGTGCCCGAGTCGATCGGCTTCATGACCAAGGGCGACATCGCGCTGGCGCAGATCGACCAGGCGCTGGCCGACGGGGTGCGCTTTGGCCTCGTGCTGGCCGATGCGGGCTTTGGCAGCTCGGCAGCGTTTCGCGCCGGGCTGAGCGCGCGCGGCCTGCTGTGGGCCGTAGGAGTGCTGCCCACGAACAAGGTCTATCCGGCCGATGTGACGCTGCTGGAGGCCCCCAGGCCAGCGCTGGGGCGCCCGCCAAAGCACCCGCGGCCTTCGGCGCCGAGCGTGGCGGCCGAGGACATGATCGCAGCGCTCGGGCCACGGGCGCTCAGGCGCTGCTCCTGGCGCTGCGGCACCAAGGGCGTGCTGGCAGCGCGCTTTGCCTGTGTGCGGGTGCGCGTCGCCGATGGAGCCCCGATCAGGGGCGGTCGCCACCTGCCGGGCCAGGCCGTGTGGCTGGTGTGCGAGCTGCGTTCCACGGGCGAGCGCAAGTACTACTTCACCAACCACCCGGCGAGCACCCCGCGCCTGAGGCTGGTGCGTGCCATCAAGGCTCGCTGGGCGTGCGAGCAGGCACACCAGCAGCTCAAGGACGAACTCGGCTTGGACCACTTCGAGGGCCGCTCCTGGCTCGGGCTGCACCATCACGCGCTGCTGAGCATGATGGCGTTCGCCTACTTGCAGCATCACCGCCTCTTGCAAGCCTCGCAGTCGGGGGAAAAAAACCAGCGCCGTGCGCCCCCGGCCCGCCCCCTCAGCCGTCGCTGCCCGCGGTGCGGCGCGCAATCATCGCGGCGCTCTACCCCGTCATTCGCATCCACTGCCCCCGCTGCGGCGCCATGGTGAACACGTGCCGGCGTGAGTAACATGGCAGAGTAGTGTCCGAAAGCGGGAGTGAAAAAACCTGGGCCGTCGCGCCGCGAGTTGCGTCGTCATCAGGTCAAGCAGTCGGCCCAAAACTCTCGAAGCCGAAAAGTACCTTCCCGATGCCGTTCAGGTCGTACAGGCGAGGACGGCCAAGAACCCATTCGCGCAGCACTAACAGGATCGCGTTCATGGTCGAGCGGTCCGCCACGCGCGGGTTGTGACATCCCAGCGGATGTGACGGCCTCGCCGGCAGCAGCGGCTCCAACTGCTCCCACAACTCATCCGGAATGCGCCAGCCGTCGTCCTTTTTCACCAGCCCCATCGTCGTCTCCCGAAGCCACTGCCTTATCGCCGGTGCGTTGGACACGGTCTACCGAGATAGGTTCTTAGCATGAACTCTGAATCTCAACATGAGGTGCACCGTCGGCCGCTGATTCACTTGCCCGGCTGGT